>NZ_CP133777.1:2873570-3192856 GCF_034347385.1 Actimicrobium sp. CCC2.4
TGGCGGAAGATTCATGGGGTCGGACGCGCTTCAATAGGTAACTAGCGGCCGGAAAATACCGGACGTACTGCGCGCATTATGCCTGTGCGACGGCGTACACTTCGGCCTCGCTCAACAAGGAAGCTGCCATGCACACCATCCCGGAAATCCGTCCCGGTCAATCGATCGAACTGCTCAAGGAGCTGCACATCCTGACCCGCGATGGCAAACTGAACCAGGACAGCCGGCGCAAGCTCAAGCAGGTTTATCATTTATATCAATTCATCGAACCGCTGATGAAGGCGGACCAGCAGGCCTGCGGCGAACGCGGACTCAGGCTGGTTGACCATGGTGCCGGCAAATCGTATCTGGGCTTCATTCTGTACGACCTGTTCTTCAAGGCGCTGACCGATGGCTCGCATATTTATGGCATCGAGACCCGCGACGAGCTGGTCCGCAAATCCGAAGAACTGGCACAGCGATTGCACTTTCCCGGTATGTCCTTCCTGAACCTGTCGGTGGCCGACTCGATCGATTCACCGTTGCTGCCGGCGCAAATCGATATCGTCACCGCCCTCCATGCCTGCAATACCGCGACCGACGATGCGATCCATTTCGGCCTGAAAAAGCAAGCCCGGCACATGGTGCTGGTGCCGTGCTGCCAGGCCGAAGTCGCGTCGGTCCTGAATCGACTGAAAGGCAAGGCGCTGGGCAAGAGCGCGTTGACCGAACTGTGGCGTCATCCGCTGCACACACGCGAGTTCGGTAGCCAGCTCACCAACGTGCTGCGCTGTCTGCAGCTCGAAGCGCATGGTTATCAGGTCAGTGTGACCGAGCTGGTCGGCTGGGAGCATTCGATGAAGAACGAACTGATCATCGCGACGTACAAGGATTTGCCGCGTCGCCGGCCGGCCGAACGTTTGCAGGAAGTGCTGGAATCGGTCGGCCTGGAAGAGATGACCGAACGTTTTTTTGTGGCACCTGCCACCGCCTGATCAGGGCACATCGACGCTGATGGCGCGACCATCAAAGAACTGGTGGCTGTTGCGACCGAGTTCCTTGACCCGGTACATGGCGACATCAGCGCTGCGGATCAGCGCATGGATATCTTCGCCATCATTCGGATAGGTACTGATACCGATGCTGGCCGTGACATGGCAATCCTGCTGGTCGAGAACCATCGGCAAGGCGATTTGCTCGATCAGTTTGCGCGCGATGCCGGTCAGCACCGTGCTATCGGAAAAATCTTCGGCCATGACCACGAATTCGTCGCCGCCCAGACGCGCCACCATGTCGACTTCGCGCACGTTAGCGCGCAGCCGGTTGGCCACTTCCCGCAAGACCGCATCGCCCACATGGTGGCCCAGCGTGTCATTGATTTCCTTGAAGCGATCCAGATCCAGAAACAGTAATCCGACCTGATGACCGCTGCGCGCTGCGCGTGCCAGCGCCAGCGATAGCTCCTGCAAAAAGCGCATGCGATTGGGCAGACCTGTGAGGTCATCGTGATGGGCAAGGTAGCGGATGCGCTCGTCGGAGCGCTTGTTTTCGATGGCCAGCCCGGCCAGATCCAGTACCGATGGCAACAGAAAATACTCCAGCCCGGACGGTCCGCGCGGACGTCGGTAGTACAACGCCAGCGTGGCCATCGGATAGTCCTGCCGGCCACGTATCGGCCAGAAACTGCAGGCCCGGATTTTTTGTTCGCGTGCCATCGCCAGACAACCGGCGTAGGCCGGATCGATCTCCAGATCGGTGACCGTCATTGGCATTCGCCAATCAGGCAGCGAGATCGTGTTAGCCGCGAGCGCATCGCGCAGTATGGCGCGACTGACACTGTCCGGGACGGCGGTGCTGACATGCCAGGCAGGCATGCCCCCGCTATCCGGCAATCCCCCGATAACACACAGGACGTCGCCCGACTGTTCTTCGATCATCTGGTTGATCGCAGCAAGCGTTACTTCGAGGTCCGCACCGGCGGAAATCAATTTCAGGATGCCGTTCTGCCCCTTGACCAGATCGTGATTGCGCTTGCGTTCGGTGATGTCGCGCATGAAGCCGATGAACAACTGCTCGCCATCGATACAGGCTTCGCTGAAGGCAATTTCGAGCGGAAATTCATGACCGTCGGCGTGCAGTCCGACCACATTGGAACCGCGCCAGTTCAGGTGCTGCTGCCCGGTTTGGACATAACGCCGGATGCCCTCGTCGTGCGCTGCATGCAGGCGCTGCGGTTGCAGCATGCCCAGATGCTGGCCGACGACTTCCGCGGGCCGGTAGCCGAACAAATCTTGCAAGGCGGGATTGGCATAACGGATCACTGACCCGTGGGTCATCATCAGAATCGCATCGGTGCTGGTCTCCCATAGTGTGCGAAAGCGTGCCTCGTTATTCGACAGCGCGATGTCGCGCTGCATGTTGTCGAGTCCGAACGAGATATCCCGCGCGATTTCGGCCAGCAAGTCGACCAGTTGCGCATCGAAGTAATCCTTCTCGGACGCATATAGCACCAGCGCGCCTATGGTCGCATTGCTTTGCTGCAGAGGAAAAATAGCAATCGCGCGAAAGCCATGCTGTGCGGCCAGATCGCGCCACGGCAGCGCGGACGGATCCTCGAGAAAGTCATTGCTAATGATGTTCTTGCCCTGCCGGACCGACCGTCCCAACGGACCCTGTCCGGCCGGAGTATCGGGGTCGACGCTGATCAATGCGTGATCGAGGTAAGCGCGTTGTACCCCCTCGGCACAGGCAGACTTGAGCTGCCTGCTCAGCGGGTCGATCAATGCGATCCAGGCAAGCCCGAATTCGGCACACTCGACAACAATCTTGCAGACGGCGGCGAACAATGCCTGCGGCGTCCTGCTTTCGATGATGGCGTGATTGCAGCGACTGCGGGCATCGTAGAGGCTGGTCAGGCGCTGTAATTTGCGCTCGGTGGCGCGGGTCTCGGTGACATCCTGCAAAACCACGTTGGTGTTCAGGCAGCCTGCATGATTGACAAAAATGGACGACGACAGGGCCACCTCGATCAGCGCGCGGTCCTTGCGGATCATCCTGAGATGACCGTGGCAGCGACCGGTGCGCCTGCGTTGTTCCAGTAATTCGCTGGCGCGTGGATCAGTCAGATCCAGCAGACCCGCCCGGTCAATCTGCAGGAGCTCAGCCTCCAGATACCCGGTGATATGACAGGCCGCCGGGTTGACTGACAGGATGATGCCATCGAGCGACGCCACAATAATGCCGTGCTGACTGGTAGTAAAGATCGAGCGGTAGCGTTGCTCACTCTCGGTGAGAACCTGCTCGGCAACTTTGCGCTGGCTCACATCCATGAAGGTTGCCACCATGCGCACTGCCCGATGCGCCGCATCGCGCTCGGTGACCCGCCCGCGCGCTGCCAGCCAGATCCATTGACCACTGGCGCCGCGAACGCGCACTTCGGCATCGTAAAATTTATTCACGCCCTTGACGCAGAGCAGAATCGTCGCGTTCAGCTTGGGCAGATCGTCGACATGCATCATCGCCCGCAACCCGGCAGACGTCAGACTGGGCGTGGCAGTGATGCTGCCAGTGAGCACATCCCATTGATCACTGAGGTAAATCCTGTCGTGCTCCAGTTCCCACACCATGACGATCAGGCCGACCGATTCGGCCACGGTGCTGAACACGGAATCCGAGCCGAAAGAAAATGACGACATCTGGCGGTGTCCATAACAAAGGGCAACTAAAAAACCGGATAACGATAACCGGCAAGAAAGTACGGCAAGGCGTCAATCCGAGGCGACTACGAAGTCGCTATTCTTACTTTCGGGTGAATCGAAGAATGCGCTCATGTATTTCTAACGTCAAGCAACAAGCGCAGTACTTTTTGGTCACCATATTCAACGAGCATTCGCTCTATGCGGATGTCGTAACTTGCTCAAAAAAAAAGGCAGACCCGCGCTGCGGTCCGCCTTTTTTTGTTGACTGCTGCCGCGCTTTATTTCGGCTGCATCTGCCCGCCCAAAGCGAACACCAGATCATCAAGCATCTTGGCCAGCTCGCCCGTCATCAGCATCATGTCGCCATCGAAACGCTCGTCATCGTCACGCGCACCGGTGTCGGCACTTTCTTTGATCACGTCGAGCGGCGTGATGCGCTTGATCGTCAGCGATTCGGTCAGTACAAACGAAATACGGTCGTTCCAGGTCATGGCCAGGCGGGTACATTGCTTGCCATCCGCGATGTGGCGCTGGACATCGACCGGTTCGATGGTTTGCTTGACGTAGCGCACCGTAGCTTTGCTGTCGCCACCGGCCCGCAACTCGGTATCCTGGTCAACCGTGAAGCCCTTCGGTGCATCGGCCATCAGCCATTCCGTCATGGCGGCTACCGGAGACTGCACGACATGCAGGCTCTCCATCGGTAATTTTTCGATACCCTTGATCAGCAGTTTGAGCACTTCATCGGCCTTGCCTGCGGTGCCGGCATCAATCACCAGCCAGCCATTGACCGGATCGATCCAGGTCCACGTCGTGCGATTGATGCTGAATGCGCGCGGCAGCAATTCATCGGTGACCTGTTCCTTGATCTCCTTCATTTGCTTGCGGCCCGGCTTGAAACCCTGCTGCTCTTCGATGTCGGTGGCGCGCGCTTTCGCGACTTGATTGATCACGCTGGCCGGCAGCAATTTTTTTTCAGTGCCGAGGGCGATGAGCAATTGCTTGTTCACCGTGTGCACCAACATGCCGTTTTCACGCGGTGAAATCCAGCCCTGGGTTTGCATGTCGAGACTTGTGCACGGCTGAAAAGTGTGCGGCGCTAGCGCGGCTTCAAGCCGCTCGGCATCCATATCCCACGGCGCAGGAAGACGATAAATCTGTAGATTCTTGAACCACATGGCAGCCTGACGAAAAAGGACATGATTCTACACGCGGACCAAAATCTGCCGGCCGGTTTTCATGAAATTGGCGATCGCGCACAGTCCCTGCGATTAGGCAGAAATCTGCAAAAACGAGACGGTATAATGCGGGCTTCGAACCTGCCAGATGCATTTTCTGAGCAGCAACAATGCGTTGTTTCCACCACTTTCCCCATGCAAAAAAATCAGACTGGCAAACCGATAGACATCAAGATTTCGACCGTCGTCGCCATCTCGGCGATCCTGCATCAGACCGACCCTGCGAAGCTCGACGCCGCCATGCGCGACATGACCGGTGGCGAAGCCGATTTCTTCGACGATGAATTGGCTGTTATCGACGTCGGCGACCTTGATCTGACCGGCCCGCCGCCGGACTGGACGGTCCTCGTGAGCTTGCTCAGATCGTATCGCTTGCATGCCGTGGCGGTTCGCAATGCACCGCCAAAGATGGAAGCCGACATTCTGGCCCACGGCCTGACCCTTGATCGCAGCGCCAAACCGCGCGCAACCGCCGCACCGGAACCGGTGCGCCCGGTTGTGGCAGCACCTGTCGCGCCAGCCGCGATCGCAGCGGGAACGATGATCGTCGACACGCCGGTGCGCGCCGGACAACGCGTGTACGCGCGCGGTTGCGACCTGATCATTACAGCGGCCGTCAACAACGGTGCCGAAGTCATCGCCGACGGCAGTATTCATGTGTATGCGCCATTGCGCGGACGCGCGCTGGCCGGTGCCAGCGGCAATGCCGATGCGCGTATTTTTACTTCGCTGATGGAAGCGGAGCTGGTATCGATTGCAGGTATCTATCGCACCTTCGAACACGGCTATCCGCAAGGACTTGCCAATCACGCCGTACAAATTCGGCTTGTCGGTGACCGTCTCGACGTACTATCGGTTAATTCTTAAATTCATATCATTCTGAAAGGAGCCCATTTGTGGCAAAAGTTATTGTTGTAACGTCCGGCAAAGGTGGTGTCGGCAAGACCACGTCCAGCGCAAGTTTTGCCTCCGGGCTCGCCCTGCGGGGTCATAAAACGGCAGTCCTCGATTTTGATGTCGGTTTGCGTAATCTCGATTTGATTATGGGCTGCGAACGCCGCGTGGTGTATGACCTGATCAATGTCATCAACGGCGAGGCAACGTTGAACCAGGCCTTAATCAAGGACAAGCATTGCGAGAACCTGTTTGTATTGCCTGCATCGCAGACGCGCGACAAGGACGCCCTGACTGAAGACGGCGTCGAACGCGTCCTCAAAGACCTTGATGCAATGGGATTCGAATACATCATCTGCGACTCCCCTGCAGGTATCGAGCGCGGTGCGGTGATGGCACTGACGTTCGCCGACGAAGCCATCATTGTCACCAATCCTGAGGTCTCCTCGGTACGTGACTCGGACCGCATCCTCGGCATCATTCAGGCCAAGTCGCGTCGCGCCCAGAACGGCGGCGAGCCGGTCAAGGAGCATTTGCTGATCACCCGGTACGTACCAAAGCGTGTCGAATCCGGCGAAATGTTGTCCTACACCGACGTGCAGGAAATCCTGCGTATCCCGCTGGTCGGCATCATCCCGGAATCCGAATCGGTACTTGCCGCCTCGAACCAGGGCAACCCGGCGATTCATATCGAAGGCAGCGACGTCTCACAGGCCTATCAGGATCTGGTCTCGCGCTTCCTAGGCGAAGACGTGCCGCTGAAGTTCACGACCTACGAAAAACCGGGTTTCCTGCAGCGCATTTTCAGGGGAAAGTAAATGGCTCTTTTATCCTTCTTATTTGCCAGCAAGCCAAAAACGGCCAGTGCAGCCAAAGAACGATTGCAAATCATCATTGCGCGCGAACGCAATGGTCGATCCGGGCCCGACTTCCTGCCTGCACTGCACAAGGAATTAATTGCAGTGATCTCGAAGTACACCAAGGTCAACGCGGATGACATCAAAATTTCCCTGGATAGACAGGGCAATCTTGAGGTGCTGGACGTCAACGTGGTGCTGCCTGACGCCTGATATTGCTGCTGTCTGATTCTCTAAATTGCATCGGGACAAGCTGAAACCTTGTCCCGAAATTATTTGCGGCGCGCCAAATCACGCCTGCAAATAACTTTGTGCCCACGACGATAGGGGTAGCAATGAAAAGTCAATGCGTTGTAAAACAGAGACACACTTACCCTTTGGGCATGAACACTGCGCACCAACATGCGCTAAACTCCGCTTTGTTGATTGATGCACTGCCGCAAAGCAGGACATGCCAATCAGAAAAACAATTTCGATAGCAAGGCAACTTTCTGAAATAACGGCAGTCTTAACGGGCGGAATGGTTGCACAGATATCCAGCCATTTAGTCATCAAGATGTCATTTAAAGCTTGTATCTTGCCGTCGGATTGTTTAAGTACTTCCCAACAACTTTTCTTTTCACAACCAGGAAATTGCACAATGAAAAAATCGCTACTCGCACTCGCCATTCTTGGCACCATCGCCGGCTCGGCAGCAGCCCAGTCATCCGTGACCGTCTATGGTGTTGTCGACATGGGTATCTCCCGTGATGACAATGGCGCAACGACCACGACCGCTCTGAATAGCGGTATTCAGTCGGGCAGCCGTCTGGGTTTCAAAGGCGTCGAAGATCTGGGTAACGGTCTGAAAGCACTGTTCGTTCTGGAAACAGGTATCAACGCTGACACCGGCGGCTTCGCTCAAAGCAACACCGCT
Organism: Actimicrobium sp. CCC2.4; assembly: GCF_034347385.1. Lineage (NCBI taxonomy): Bacteria > Pseudomonadati > Pseudomonadota > Betaproteobacteria > Burkholderiales > Oxalobacteraceae > Actimicrobium > Actimicrobium sp. CCC2.4. Next base: position 2,881,153 of record NZ_CP133777.1, read on the forward strand.
TTCGGTCGTCAATCGTACCTTGGCCTGCAAGGCAACTTCGGTACCGTCAAACTGGGTCGTCAAACCACCCTGCTGTACAACACACTGTCAGCGATTGATCCATTCGCGATCGGCCTGGCCGGCGATGCAACACGTTTCTTCAACCCAGCTGGCAACCGTATGAACAATACCATTGCCTATGAATCGCCAAATGTTAGCGGTTTCAAGGGTGCCGTTCAGTACGGTTTCGGCGAAGTCGCCGGCAACAACTCGGCTAGCCGCCAAATCACCGGCATGCTGCAATATGCAAACGGTCCAGTTCTGGTTGCTCTGACTCACCACAATGCAAAAAATGCACTTGACACCGCTAGCGACAAAACAACGCTGCTGGCTGGTACTTACGACTTCTCCGTTGTCAAAGCGCACGTTGCTTATGACCAGCGCAAAGTCGACAATTCGACCGTCGACATCCGCGACATGATGGTTGGCGTTAGCGTTCCTTTCGGCGCCAGCACCTTCCTGGTGGACTACACCAAGCGTAAGAACAAGTTCGTCAGCAATGCTGATGCAGATCAAGTTGCTCTGGGTTACACCTACGCGTTGTCGAAGCGTACCAACCTGTACACGTCGTACTCCCGTCTGTCGAATGACGGCGCATCGAACGTTGGTGGCTTCGCTGCTGCAAACGGCGAAACCGACAACCTGTTCAACGTCGGCGTTCGTCACACGTTCTAATTGCTTGCAGGCGCAAGCCTGCTGCAATGCATGACTTATTGAAAGGCACCTTCGGGTGCCTTTTTTATTGCCCGTTAAAATAGCTGCACTTTCATTTAATTGCACACAATGCCTATCGATCCGGAATCAAGCTGGCTACTGCATGGCATTGACTTCACCTCTGCACCCACGCGTCGCAAAACCATCACCATCGCCTCCGGATATCTGACTGCCGGGACCTGGCACCTCGATGCCCTGCAAGCGCTCCCCGACTTCACCAGCTTCGCGCAGTGGCTGCGGCAACCCGGACCATGGCTGGGTGCCTTCGATTTTCCGTTCTCATTGCCGCGTGAACTGGTAGAACACCTGCATTGGCCTGTCACGTGGCCCGCATTGATGACGCATCTGGCATCACTGTCCCGATCTGAGATGCGTCATACGTTCAAGGCATTCTGCGATGCCCGTCCCGTGGGCGGAAAATTTGCCCATCGCGCAACGGATATTCCCGCCGGATCGTCATCTTCGATGAAATGGGTCAACCCGCCGGTGGCCTACATGCTGCACGCCGGGGTACCGCTGTTGCGCGCTGCCGGTGTGACGCTACCAGGAATCGATGCCGGTGATCCGCAGCGCATTGCGCTTGAAGGCTACCCGGGCATGCTGGCACGTTCAATTACCCGCGCTTCGTACAAGAATGATGACCGCGCAAAGCAAACACCCGAGCGTCATGCCGCACGTGCGATGATTCTTGATCATCTTGAACGCGGCGATCATCGCTTTGCGGTCCGGCTGGAGGCAGGACCGCATCGTGCCGCGTTACTCGAAGACGCCAGCGGCGATCTGCTCGATGCCGCCTTGTGCGGTGTGCTGGCCGCCTGGGCCTGGCAGCGTCGCGATACCCGTTTCGGCTTGCCGGACTTTGATCCGCTCGAGGGCTGGATCGTGGGTGCCTGACCGGAAACAAACAGAAAAACGAACTGAAGGGAATCCGAAGTGAAAATAGCAATTTATGGTGCAGGTGCAGTCGGAGGACTCATTGCTGCGCGACTGGCGCAACAAGAAGATGGCCATCAGCTCAGCCTTGTTGCCCGTGGGCGGACGTTGGCCGCGATCCGTCAACACGGACTGCGTATCGAGGACAGCACCGGTATCCGCCATCTCAATATCTCGGTGGACGACACGCCTTCCCGGATCGGGGTTCAGGATGTCGTGATCGTCGCCGTAAAGTCGACGACGCTTGCCGACGTTGCGACCCGGATTGCTCCCCTTTTAGGGCCTGAGACCTGCATCGTTACCGCAATGAACGGCGTGCCGTGGTGGTTCTTTGAACAGCCGGAACGCCCGTTCTCAGGCCTGCGCCTGCAATCGCTGGATCCCGACGGTGTCCTCGCACAAGCGATGCCCGCACATCAACTGATCGGCTGCGTCGTGCATCTGTCGAGCAGTTCACCGGAGCCCGGCTTGATCCGTCCCGGGTTTGGCAACCGGCTGATCCTCGGCGAAGCTATCGCGGGCCAACCGGCACGCTTGTCGGCTCTGGTCAGTTTGCTCGCAGCAGCCGGTTTCGATGCCGAAGCCAGTGCCGATATCCGACGCGATATCTGGTACAAATTGTGGGGCAATATGACGATGAACCCGCTTTCAGCGATGACTGGCGCAAGCGCCGACAAAGTGCTTGATGATCCGCTGGTTAGAGATTTTTGTTTAAAAGCGATGGCCGAGGCCGCTGCCATCGGGAATCAGATCGGCTGCCACATTGCACAAAGCGGAGAAGAAAGAATGCGGCTGACACGCCAGCTAGGCGCGTTCAAGACATCGATGCTGCAGGATGCTGAAGCCGGACGAGCGCTCGAAATCGATGCACTGGTTGGTGCGGTCCGGGAAATCGGCCTGAAAGTCGATGTCCCGACCCCGACCATCGATGCTTTGCTGGGATTGGTGCGTTTGTACGCCAGGAGCCACGCACTCTATCCGCAGTAACTACTCGGCCGGGTACGAGATGTCCACCGGCAAACCTTCTCCATCCATGATCCAGTTCGTGATCAACGCGGTACCTGCTGCAAAACAGAGCAAAACAAGCGTCGCCGTTGCTATGAACGACACGACCGAGCGGGTTTTCGCCGATGGCTTCATGAAATTATTCTCCGGGAGAGGGTGATCAACTACGTTAATGATCTGTCATCCCGAAGTACTGCGCTGTACGCCAACCAACATTGCCGCTAAAAAATTTCACTCAGGCACGACCGACGATGGAGGCAGTAGCAATCAGCTCGTCGAGCAATGCCATTGAAACCAGACCCGACACCGCAAAAGGATTAAGTTCAGGCAACTCGGAATACTTCAGCAAGACCGAGGTATTGAGCTTCGCCAGATTGACCTGTCCCATCGTCCAACCGGCAAAACGACGTTCGGTGATTTCTTCGAAGTGCAGGATCTGGACACCCGTGTGGCGCGGGTCTTTGAGGATGTGGCCATATAAGGCATTGACAGCGGTACGACTGCCCTCGAGTACCTGGATAAAGATATCTCCACTGAAGCACAGAATGCCGGTCAGACCTTGTGACGGATTGTTCAGACGCGACTGCGCCATGATGGAATTGACCAGTTCGGTCGAGTTCTTGTCGACCGAGCGGCTTGCATACAATAAGCGGACTAACATAACGATTCCTCGATTATTTTTTGACGTTACGGAGCGACAGGAATTCACGGCGCAAGTTCGGATCCTTCAGGAATGATCCGCGCATGACGCTGTTGATCATTTTGGAATCCATATCCTTCACGCCACGCCAGTGCATGCAAAAGTGATCGGCTTCCATCACGATGGCCAATCCGTCCGGCTGAATCTTGTCTTGCAAGATGTCGGCAAGTTGCACGACGGCTTCTTCCTGAATCTGCGGCCGGCTCATGATCCAGTCGGCTATCCGGGCGTACTTGGACAAGCCGATCAGGTTCGAATGCTCGTTGGGCATCACACCGATCCAGATACGTCCGATGATCGGACACAAATGATGCGAGCAGGCGCTGCGCACCGTGATCGGACCGATGATCATCAGCTCATTGAGATGCGCGGCGTTCGGAAATTCGGTCAGCGCCGGCATGGACACATAACGACCTCGAAACACTTCATGGATGAACATCTTCGCCACACGGCGACCGGTATCCTGCGTATTGTGATCGCTGTCGGTATCGATGACCAGGCTCTGCAAGACGCTATGCATCTTGCCCTGAACTTCTTCCAGTAACGCGTCGAGCTCACCCGGCTTGATAAATTCAGCGATATTGTCGTTGGCGTGGAAGCGGGTCTTGCTGGCGAGGATGCGCTGACGAATGGACTGCGACACAGGGATCGCGACGCTGCCGTCCGTTTCTTTAGGGGGGGTCTTTGGGTTCATTATTAGCGGAATGAAAAAAAGGGAAACCCGGCCCGGAAGCGATTGCGCCCGGTGCCGGAGTCGGCACATGGTATCCGAATTGGGCGAAACGCGCGCCTAACGCGACTTCGGTTTCATGACATGGAACTATCACCGGACTTTGGCGCACTTAACGTCAGCCGGTGGAGCCGGCTAGCGTCTAATGTCCTGTGTGCTCGGCCCAGATACAGCGGGAGTCCAGCAATTCTTTGTAGAGTGTTGACGATGTCTCCTCGGTCTACCGCTCACCGCGCCAGAACACCCGCGATTCCGCTGGCCCGACAGGAAGGTCTGTCTCAACCGCTGCTAGCGACTGACCTGCGAATATCAAGTTCTGCCGGCGCGATCGACCGACCACTCACCTCCCGTTCGCGGCATCACTCCGAGGCATGGCCATTCGCCGCGAGGCACATCAGCGCGGACCTGATGACCGAACTAATAAGTCGCCATAACGCGCCCGTCGATCTGGTTGCACTGGCAACCAGCATCGCACTGGTCGAAGAAATCCGAGGTTTTCACACCACGCCGCCAAAGGACAGAGTACCGGGGCGCAAGCGGAATTTTCCGGAACTGACCACCCGCTCCGCGCTGGAAGAAGCCGCCATTACGGCCTACCTGAAGGCGGTCGGCACGCCGGCGAACCAGTCCGGTTCGCCCAGTGTCACCGAAGATCAATCCGGTTTGCGTTCCGCAACAGCGGATGCTCGTCGCCTGCAACGTGACCTGAAAGCACTCTCCTGTGCGACGCGGCCACCGACGATGCTCGGTCTCCTGTTGTCGACGAGAGAGATGTCCGGCAGCAGGGCGGCAGCCGGTGCACTGCGCACTGCGATCGCCGAGGCCAGGATGATGCCACCCGTCAGCCGTCAGGATTGGCAGCACCTGCGTGAAGCAGCAGGCAAAGCGCAATCCCTGCTCCGTGTTGAACAGTCGTTCAAGCACGCAGCTCGGAACGCAGGCGTCGAACGAACAGGCATGGTTGGCGATGCGCGCCAAAAATTCCGTGCCGGTGTGCTGGGAGCGATCAAATCGGAGAGTCTGGTCGTGCAGCAAGCAACGACTCGGCGGCATATCGCCATCATGATTGGCGAATACAAGCGGGCCCTTCACGACGCGACGGCCATCGGTGCTAATGCAGCGCATGCCGCACGACGACAACTACAACATCAGCTATCCAAAACGCTTCAACCACCTGTTCGACGCGACCGCGTGCTCTCGCCAACAAGCACACGCCTTGTCAACGCCCAGGCCCTGCTTGCCGGAAAACTGGCACGCGCTATCGACGTCGCTCAACAAGCAAGACAGGCATGCAATTTTTCGTCCGCCAACCCTGGCGAGAGCCTGTCTTCCCTACAGCGGAAAATCGAAAACCTGCTGCTGGATTTAGGTAATTTGACTCTTGCGATGCAAGGGCTGGAAGTCACGGAACGCCAATCGCCAACATTGAGCTCGGACCGCCAACAACACCTGGATGCGGCCGTCGCCACGGCGGCCGACAAACTGGCTGCAATTGCGGATCAGGACGTAATCCGGTTATTGAATGGCAATCTCCAGCAACAGCGCCATGCCACGGCCACTGTGCGCGACGACCATATACGCAGCCGCTGGCGCTACGCCGGACCACTGGCAACCGCGTCGGCTCGCCCCGAACGCATCGAGTCCTATGCCGGCGTTTCGGTCAACACAGGAAGCCTAATCCGCCTGTTCGATTCCGCGCCTGCCAATCGCGTTCTTGTCAGAACAGACCTCAACAAGCTGAGCATCCGGCAACTACTCGACCATCACCAGGTGCCAAAGGAAGTGCCATTATTCGACGCGACAGGAGACGAAGTTCGCGACGCCATCGATCTATCGAGGACTAGGGGATATCACGCCAGGATCGATCGCAGCAGAACATGGGTAGGTACGAATAGTCGGCCTGGTGCGCTCTGGAACCGGTTGATATCGTCAGGTCACCAGCTCGCCAGTTCGGTACTGAGACATCCCGTTCGCCTCGCCTACGTGAACAGCCTGATGAAGCGGACCCGCACAGCGCGCCGACAAATGCATGAAGACCTGTTCGTCGCCAGAAAAATGCTGGCGCAGGGCGGGTACACCGAACTAACGATCCCGCAGTCAGGAACAAAGTCGACGTTTTGGCAGCGGATGAAGGCGAGGGGATTTGGTCGATCCAGCTTTAGTACCGCGCTCGGATTACCCTTCATGCTGAGCCGGCAAAAAACTCCGGCTGCAATCAATGCGCGCAAAGTCATCAAGCCGGAAGATGGCTGGCCATCCGACAATCCGGCCGGCCTGCCTCCGTTGAAGGGACCCGTCGACCTCGATCAGTTCAACACGTCAATCCTCTTGCCAGCAGATCACCCGATCTCCGGCATGCTCCGCAAAGACTATTTGCTGCAGCTGATCAGGAACCCGGGTTTATTTCCAGGCGATGCCTCTGCCACAGAGCACGCGCAACTGATGCAGCAACTGCAGCATGTCGAACAACAGCTTCGGCCACACGCCGACAAGCAAGCCTCGCCTCAAGTTCCGCAGGAAATGGCCTTGCTCGCGCGCGCGCTCTCGGCAGCGTGTGTGCACACTGGTGCCGAAGCAATGCCGGCCCGGCGCCATGCCGCGCGCGCCCTCGCCTGCCTGCGCAATATCGACCTGACAGATAGTCTGCGCAGACCGGCTGCACATCGCACTCCCCCGTCACGCGCCTCGCTCGGAGAATCGTTTGTTGCACCAGACGATGGTGCCTTCACCGAGAGCGACCATGCGCTGGCCTGGCGTACCGCACAAATGCTGGCAGAAACGCCGTCAGGCATGGCGCTGCTCACGACACTGACCCGGCCGGTAGCGCGTTCGCGCAGTGCATCCGTCATCGAGCAGGAAACACTGATGCTCAAACTATTCCTCACCGCGGGTGCCGCACTTGATGCCGAATTGAAGAGCACCGACCTGGCCAGCAAGCCGTCACCGGTTCCGGCAGCACTGCTCGCGTATGCCGAACGCAGCATCAGTCAATTGCAGCCGGGTCAAAATAGCGTACTAGTCAAGGCCCTCAATGCCATTCCGGCGCATCTGCGACATAGCGAACAATTCACTGACAACGATCCCCTGCAGCCTATCGCCCCGGACACCCACCGGCATGATTGGGCCATCGGGGTAGTCCGCAATGGCATGACCAGCGATGTCGCCGGCTCCCCCTTCTCTTGCATCGAAGATCGCCTGATACGAAAAATTGCCGGTAAATGGGTCGACCTCGCCACCAGCAAAGCAACGACGCGCTGGCAGCGCGTTACCCAACGGATCAATCCGTTGCGCTACAAGTCGCCATTCAATGCGTTCAACAAAACGGATGGATCCTTCAAAAACACGACGCAGGGGGCAACGCTGGACCGGCGTCACATGCGTCATGCATCCGATATCGTCGAAGCAATTCTTGATCGCCCTGCGCCATCTGACCCCAGCCAGGAGACCGCATTACGCACGATGGTCCGTCTCGCCTTCCTCCGGAAATGGAAAACCAAACGCTTTCCGACGTTACTGGAAGGAGATCATTTTGATCAGGAACAATTGGAGGCCATAGCAGCCTCGCTTGCGGCAAACCCTGCCGTGACAGCGAACCCGGTTGCCTTGAAACAAATGCTGGAAACGGAAAACAAGCCCTACCTGCCCGAACTGCTGGACCAGTGGATGAGCGAGGCAATTACCATCGGCGGAGCGCCGACCAAGGAGCAACAGGATCGCTACGCGGTATCAATCGCGCGGGTAAAGGGCGCGACCACGGAATGTCAGGTGGGACCGATAACGCGCGAGAACCTGGCCAACAATCTTGCCAACCTGGTTCGTGACGAACTTGAACTGGGCGCGGGTATTACCTTGACCAATGGCGGTACGTTAGGCTTCGGGACCAAGGGCATGAGCGCAACCGTCTTGGGCATATTGACCGCCTGGACAATGCGAGGCAGGATAAATTTTCGGATGCGTCGTTTGCGCCATGCGGCATTGGAAATCAAGTTATCCAACAGTGGCGTGGAACTGCGTGCCGGAAGCCAAGCCATCAACAGCAAGGCTGCAGGTATCGGATTCTTTTCAGGGGTGAAGGCCAACTTCCTGAACCTTGTCCGGCTACGTTTAGGGGTTGGTATGGATGCCGAGATCGGACGGGAAAACGAACATTTTTCCGGGGTAGTGCTGCGCCTGCCGCGCGGTCACAATGGCGTCGAGGATGAGCCGGCCATGCGGTCGAGGTTCGCCGAAGTGATCCGTCGCCTGCTGTTACGAGACGCAACGAACGAGGTCAGTGTCAATGCACCCGGCAGCGATGGTGCCTCACCTCTGAAAAATCTGCTGCAGCAATTCAGCGATCTTTCGGTCAATCTTGTCGGAAAATCGCTGGGAAATACCAGGCACATGCAAGCCAATACGGAAGCCGCTGCCGCCGCCTTTATCGGTCCTGCAGCGATTGGCCCGACCGCTGCAGTAACCGCAGACCGCATCGTTCATCGGGAAACCTACCAGGAAGCCCAAGGCAGGGTAAGAGTCGAGAGAACCACCCGGGAAACCGGCCACAAAATCAATCTGAACGCGCGCCTTGTCAGCGGCATTCCGATGGCTCCAGTCCCGTTGACCAGATCAACGTTTTCACCGCCGGCAACGATACTCGGTGAGGTTAATACCGATGTGTGGAAAATCGGGAGTGCGATCAAACACACATTGGTTTTCCAGGATGGGCAGATCGATCCCAAATCGTTCGCCATTGAAACACATCGCAATCTAAATGGATTCATCGATGACATTGTCAACAACCTGGATGTCTGGTGCGCCGTACGCGCCCGAAAATTTTATCCGGACGAATATCATGGCGGCCCGGAGCGGCAGCGAAAGGCCATCGAAGAAGAACATAGACGCATCAGTCATTTCATTTTCCGGGCGCGCAACCGGGTCGCGACGACTCAGACTTTTTACGGCAACCTTGAGCTCAAACCCGTTATTGCAGCCGAAATCAACCGCTTGCTGGCAACGTCAACGATGATGGCGCTCAATGGGGATATCGAAAATAGCAAAAAGATTCAGACCTATTGCCAACTACGTCTGATGGAAAAGGTCGCCTGGGAAGAAACCAATCTCGTGTGTCGTGAAACCGTCGCCGAACAGGTCATTCGTCCCTTTCAAGCCGGCGTAAGCATGCGTGCGGTCAGCAACGTAGTGACGACCAACCTGCTCGACGTGATCTGAACTGAATCGGGCAATCTCTCTGGTATGAAGATAGTTGTGCGAGGTGCCGGTTTGACGGTGCTCGGGTATCGCCGCGTCAGTGTCGAGGCCGATACGCGATTGCTTCAGCCCGGTCATTCATCGCCGGGCGCATCGCCGTATTTCTCGAGTTCCGTCAGCGGCTTGAAGTCGCCGCTATCCCGCATTTCCTGAATCACCGCATAAACGTGCGCAACCGACTCGTAGCTCGCTTTCGGAATCGGATGGTCGGGCTTTGCCGTCGCGTACAAGGTTCGGGCCAGCCAGACATGACGGATTACGGGAATATTGTATTGATGCGCGCGCGCAATCATCGCCTGGGCGGTTTCATCCTTGCCCTTGGCTAACACCATCGGTACTGACGGCGCATCAAAATCGTAAAACAGTGCCACGGCAAAATGCGTCGGGTTGACCACCACCGCATTCGCATCCTGGGTGCGCGAGGCCGGCTCTTCATTGGCCCATTCCTGCGCCAGCTGCTTGCGCGTCCCTTTGACCAGCGGGTCTCCTTCGGACTCTTTATATTCACGCTTGATTTCATCCATGCTCATCATCAGCGACTTGGTATGAAAATGGCGCTGGCTAACCAGATCCACCAGGGAGAAAGCGAAGCAGATCCCTACCGCGATCTTGAAAATCGAGAATAGCATCTCGACAAAACCGTAATACACATCGTGGGGCGTACCACCCGACAGCTTCAGGATGGTCGGCAACTGGTCGAGGATAACCAGATACAGCACGTAACCAATCAAGATGGCCTTGGCTATCGAGACCACCAGTTCAACGAGCTTCCTCTTGGAAAATAATTGCATCATGCCCTGTACCGGATTGAGCTTATCCAGTTTCGGCTCAAGCGCCTTAGCCGACAGCAAGATGCCAAACTGCCCCCAGAATGCCATGATGGCAACGACCGTGCCGGTGATCGCAATGGCACCGAAGATCACCAGCAATAGCTTGCCGGCAGCCGTGACCATTTCCAGCATGGCCGGCAGGAATGGCGCACCGATACGCAGGAAAGCCAGTTCGAACAGGCTATCGATACTCGCGTGCCAGAGCTTTTCAGTGACAAAGGAGAGCAAGCCGATCACAAAAAAAGTAGCCAGTCGCGCCATGTCACGACTGACCGGCACCTGGCCTTTCTCACGCGCATCTTCGAGTTTTTTATCGGTGGGTTGTTCGGTTTTTTCGCTCATTTATTCCCCGCGGGCGCTGCTTGCAACAGCAACGGGAGCAAGTCGAGTACACGCGCAAAATCATACGAAATGTAATGTGCCAGCGTCGGCCAGTACACCAGCAAAATGAACAGTCCGAGCAGGCTTTTGATCGGTGACGAGATTGCCGACACTTGCAGGTTGGATGCAAAAATACCGATTACCGCAATCGTAAAATCGACCAGCACAAGGGGAATAAGCACCGGCCCGCCATAGACGGCAAGGTGCCAGAAAAATTCGCCAAAGCGTTTCAGGACGACATCCATTTGACCGAGTTCGAACGGCGGCATCAGACTGAACGCCGGCCACAAGCCATAGCTTTCGATCATGATCCGCACCAGTGCCGTCATCAGTCCGGCCTGGATCATGACCAGCACGACAGCCTGCACCAGCATCGCCCCGAGCGCGCTGGCATCGGCATCAAACGACGCATTGTCGGACATCACCTGAGTCGATGCACGCTGAGTATCGAGGATGGAACCGAGCGATTGCAAAGCCCAGATGGGTAGCGCCATCAACACCCCGAGCATCAGGCCAATCCCTGCCTCCTTAAACCCCAGCATCACCGCCAACATGTAATCGACCTGACCTGTCTTGACAAAATAATAGGTTGGCAACCAGGCGGGTAAGGCGATCGCCAGTGCAATTGAATTGCGGGCAATGCCGACCAGCGTGCGGGTACCGAAACCCGGAAGAATCGCCAGTACAACAAAGGAACGGGGCATCACCAGAGCCATTGCGACCATGGTGTTTTGCAAATCAATGAGCAGTGATGCCTCCATCAGGAATGCACGCGGCTATCGACCGGCAACCGGTATCAACACGAATGCCGCATTGATCATTTGGATGAGTTCACTACCGATCCAGCGCCCCATCAAGGTCAGCGTGATTGATACGCCCATCAACTTGACGACGTAAGGCAGCGTCTGGTCCTGGATTTGCGTCACCGCTTGAATGAGCGAGATGGCGGTGCCGCACAACACTGCCACCAGCAGCGGCGGTGCCGACAGCACGATGATCATCCATAAACCCTGCTGAAAGAAATTAATCGTATCGGCCATGCTGGAGACTCCTCGGTGACTAACAGGACTGGCGGGAACGCACTTACGCGTAAGACATCGCGAGCGCATTTAACAGCTTGCCCCAGCCATCCACCATCACGAACAGCAGCAGCTTCAATGGCACCGTGATGGTTTGCGGACTGACCTGCTGCATGCCTAATGCCATCAGCAAATTCGACACCAGCAAATCAATGACAACGAACGGGATGTAAATGAGGAACGCGACTTCGTAGCCCGTCTGGAGCTCTGACACGACGAAGGCCGGCACCAGTACCAGCACATCCGTCGACTTGGCTTCGGCGGCAAATTCCTTGGGCCAGAGTTTTTTTGCGCTGGCAAGGAAAATTTCCCGCTGCTCGGGCTTGCAGTGTTTCAGCATGAACGTGCGTAGCGGCTCGAAAGCGATCTGGGCATCGGCTATCCCACGCTTGGTCGTAGTTTGTTCCGCCTCCATCGCCGCCACGTGATTGCCGATTTCCTGCACCGTGGGCGACATGACGAACAAGGTCAGTGCCAACGCGATGCCATAGATCGCCAGCGTCGGCGGCACCTGTTGCACGCCCAGCGCGTTGCGGGTGACCAGCATCACCAATGCAATTTTCAGAAAAGACGTGGTCGTGACGACGATCAGCGGCACCAATGCCAGCATCGCCAGCAGGATGGAAAATGAGACGATATCAAACTTGCCGGCACCCATGCTCAGCTCCAGTGAATGATGCGAATCGCCAGCTTTCCATTGACTTCGACCAGTTCCCCCCGGCCCAGAGTGCAGCCACCGGCAGTGATGCCGATTGCCGCCGGCGAGCCACCTTCGATGGGCAACACGCTACCCGCCACCAATGTGCGCAAGCCACCCAAGGTGGTGTGGCAACACCCCATATCGAAATGCAATTGCAAGGGCAAGGTATCGAGCCCACCCGCATCGTGAGTGCCAGCAAGCGTCGGGCTGACGACAAGGGAGTCGGTATCAACGATGGTGCCAAGGGAATCCATGCGGGTCTCCAGACTGAGTAAAGTCATGCCCGCCGGTGCGGTGTACACGACGGATAATTGCCAGCTACCGATACGCACCCGGCCCGTTCCGCTGCAGTCAAACCAGCAGGTATCCGGCAGGACGATATCGCCAGCGACCAGGCCAGCGATGACGGATCGGTCCAGCGTATGACTGCCGATACGCCACTGAAATGTCAGCGGCAAATCAAGCTGATGTTCAATCACCCTTCCGCTGTGCTGCCAGCCGGTGCGTGACAGGAAGTCCAGCCAGACAGAGGCACTTGCCTTTGCCATGATGGAAAAGGCATGCAAGCCGCCGCGCAGGTTCAGGCACAACGTAATGTTGTCGGGACCGGGTGCAAGACAACCCCGGCTCAGCGAAGTAATGCCTTGCAACGGTGTGCCGGCGAGGCGGCCCAGCACTGATGCCGTGAGCCATTGCGATTCAGGGATATCGACTGCGCTTTCACCAAGGTCAATGCCAGTGAGCGCCATCAATAGTCGTACGCCATCACCAAACTCGATCTCGCCAGCCGGACCATGCAACACCAATGCACGGTAAGGATCCGCATCCGTCACGGCCAGGTCGGTCGATTGCAAGACAAGCCGTCCATCGGGGCCGAGCTGTGGCAACGGGGCATAACGTCCGGCTCCGAGCACTCGACTCAGGACTGCTTGTGTGAGGCTGATGCGGGCAACTGCAGGACTGTCAACAACGTGAACTATCGATGGCACGTCGATATCGTTAGCGGGAAAGATGGGCTGGACCGGCACGGAGATGTCTGATGCCAGCGCGACCTGCTGCTTGCGGACGGCACGCTTGCGCGGTTTTGTTTGAAGCACCAGCGGGTCTGCCGGGGTTTCCACCGGCGCGACATCGATAACGGCAGCACTGGCACGCGGTTTTCGTCGGGATTTGGGTTTTGGTACTGGTATTGGTTGAACTGGTGCCGGATCGGCTACTGGTGTCGCTGCAAGTTCGCTTGGAGGCATGGGAATGTCTTTCAGGCAGCGGGGTTACAGGACAGACAGAACAACGTCCTTTCCTGTTCGTCGTGCAATACCTTGCTCCAGTTCCTTTTTTCTTCGCTTTAATTGCGCGCTCAAATCGTCCGCCTCGCAGGTCAGCAAAATGCGCAACCTGTTCGCTGTTGTGGTCATGGCAACCGACAGCTTTTTCCCGTTGGGCAGTAATACTTCAAACAGGCCGTCATTTACTGAGAGTGGGGCCAGTTGCCCGGCCAAGGTATCCGCATCGAATTCGTCGATTCCTTCCGATAGGCCGACTGCATCCCAGCCGCTATCGGTTTGTCGGTCTTGTCCGTCGTGCTGTCGCTGCGCGGCAGCGGTCACCACAGTGAGGCCTTGTGCCATCGTGACCTGATCGCTACCGCTGCACGACGCACCGATGTTCAGCCTCTCGTCATCACGGCGGCCGGAGCGAACATTTTTACCCTGCTCCGCATTGGTTTTTTTCATGCGTGCAGCAAAGGCCGCATTCTCCTGGGTCGACGTCGGGGCCGCTGCCGGCTTGGGCACCGGTGCGGTTGCCGGCTTGCGCTGAATACTGTCCGTGCTCATCGATTACTCCGGTGGATTATTTTTTTCGTGCAGTATTTTTTGCAAAATATCAAGCTTTTCGCTGCGCAAATGGCCGGCACGTACTTGTTGCTTGAGCAGGAAATACGCTTGCCCGGCTTGCCGTGCCCACTGCGCCGCTTCCCGTGCGCGGATGTGGACTTGCTCGGCTTCGAGCTTCTTGCGCTCGTACGCCCCTTTGGCAGTGCGAAATTTTCCACTGGAAATTTCCATCCGAAAAAATTCGGCGCGCGCATCCGCCCAGAAATCGCGGGCATGCTGTTGGGCGTCGCGCCATTCCTGCTTGACGGTCCTCACTTCCACCCGCAACTCGCGCCAGGCATCACGCGCCTGCAGGCACTCCCACTCCATCCGTTCCAAGCGGCGTTTGTGCATACCGATGAGCTTGGGCAGATTTTTATCCTGTCGCTTTGGCTCCAGAAGATCAACCGGCTCACGCCGCAATCCGGTCAGCTCGAACAAACCGGCGGCGTCGTCCATGCCTACTCGGCCAACACGTCAAGTTGCTTCAGCATCTGATCGAACGGAGTCAGATGGCGGGTATCCTGCCGCAGGAATTTCAACTGTTCGGGTCGCAGACGCACTGCCACATCCGCGACCGGATCGCCGCCGGGCTTGTACTCGCCAAGCCGGATCAACAATTCCATTTCATCGTACCGGGCCATCAGTTCCCGAAAGCGGGAGGCCGACTTGCGCTGTCCGCTGGTGGCGACGTTGCCCATTACGCGACTAATACTGGCCAGTACATCGATGGCCGGATAGTGGCCTTGTTCGGCCAGCTTTTTGGTCAGGACGATATGTCCATCAAGCAGTGAACGCGCCTCGTCGCCGATCGGATCCGAGGTGGTCTCGCCGTCGACCAGGACCGTGTACATCGCCGTGATGGAGCCTTCCGTTGTACTACCGGCGCGCTCGATAAGTCGCGGAAGCATCGTGTAGACCGACGGCGTGAACCCGCCGCGGGCCGGTGGTTCCCCGGCAGCCAGTCCGATCTCGCGCTGGGCACGGGCGAAGCGGGTCAGTGAATCGATCAGCAGCAGGACGTTCTTGCCGCGCGCACGGAATGCCTCGGCAATCGCTGTGGCACTGAACGCTGCGCGCGAACGCTCCATTGATGTCTTGTCCGAAGTCGCACACACGATGATGGTCTTGCGCACCAGTTCATCGTCGAGTTCATGCTGCAGGAATTCATTGAGCTCGCGACCCCGTTCGCCGATCAGGCCAAAGATGATGACGTCGGCAGCACAGCCGCGCGCAATCGATGCCATCAACGTCGTCTTGCCGCAACCGGGACCGGCGAATACGCCGATACGCTGGCCTCTCCCCATTGTCAGCATGCCATCGATGGCGCGTACGCCGGTTGGCAGGACCGTCGTAATGCGTGGCCGGTCGGTCGCCTTGGGCGCATCGCGTATCACTGGCACCGTCACGCGCCAGCCCGGTTGTTCGGGTGGCATGATCGCTGTACGAAACTGCATGCGGCCGAAGCCATCGAGCACGCATCCCAGCAAATGCTCACCGACTTCTATCGAATGGCTACAGCGCAGTGGCGTGATCCGGGTGCGATTCGAGACGCCTTCGAGAGGACTCAAGGCCGACAACAGTGCCGCATGATTATTGAAACCGACCACCTCGGCCAGCAATTCGACGGCCGATCCAGGATTTGACAGACTGCATAATTCGCCTATCTGGACCGGCGGCATGTGTGCTTCGATGACGGTGCCGAGTACGCGCGCAACTTTTCCGCAACTGGTGAATCCCGGCTTGGCGGGTAAGTCCGCCAACCACCTGGCACTATCGGCAGACAGACTGACAATGGCACGGTCCATCTCTGCCAGTTCGGCACTGTCGGGGCCGGCCGTCACCAGATCACCTCGATCTTGCGCTTGCCCATGAAAGTCAGGCGGTTATCGCTCACGGCTACCAACCGGACACCGAGGAATTCATCGCCAATGTAAAACCGATCGCCGTCGCCGGTGACGATACCGGCATTGGTGCCGCTGACGACCTGGCGTATTTTGAAAGGCAACATCGATTCGGCGCTACCGACCTTGGCATTAATTGGAAAAATGATTTTGTGCTCGACCACGAAGGCTTTCAGGATGCGCTCGAAACGGGCACTTTCCGCATCGTCCAGATGTGCACGCATCGACCATCCTGACTCATTGAGATCCATGTCGAACTGGGCAAACAGGTCGGCATCTTTCATGCGCTTGCGAAAAGCCGCAGCGAGCCCTTCCGGCGACAACTTGACACTGACGGGCGAGATTTGAGCAGGATTTTCGAGGCTACCGGCTGGCGGCCGACGGTCGGTGTTGTTCGCAATAGTGGTGCTGATCTGTAGCGAACGCAAAGCCGGCAACGAAGGCTTGGTCGAATACGCATAACCGGCAACAAGAGTCAGCAGCATCACCAGTCCGGCAGGAGCAACCATCCACTTGCGCCAGCGCCTTGAGACCACGGTACTGACTGGCGCAGCTGTTTCGGCCCCGATAACGATCGGCACAGCATCGGGATCGGCTGCCGGTATTGCGGCAAGGTCCTCGTCATCGAGGGCACTGCTTGCCTCTGTACTAGCGTCGAAAAGATCTTCCGCCATGTATTCAGGGGTTACTTCGGCATCGGCGTCGGAGTCAGAGTCAGAGTCAGAGTCAGAGTCAGAGTCAGGATAGGTATTTGGGCCGGCTTGCGGCATCGGTGGCAAGGGCTGCCACGCCGCATCACTTGCCGAAATCACCATCCAGGTCTCACCAAGCCGGAAAAAAGACCCTGTCCACAGATCTAGAAGCGCCTGCGGCACCAGACTGTCGGCACTAAAAATCTGCCCTGTATCAGCAGTCAGCAACCAGCCACCGTCACGCTCCTGCAGACTGGCGTGGTGCGCAAAGATACCCGGGTCAACAATCACGACATCGGCATCTTCATGCGCGCCAAGCAAGAGCGTCGCATCGTCCAGCGGCAGCGCAGCACCACGGTGCAAACCATTCAGAATGCGAAGTTCACTGTCCATGATCTTGCTCTCATCAATAGTGTTTGGTTGTTCATAAGTGCTGTCGCAATACTGTTGGTTCCTTTCATAACTCGATCATTCCCAATGGCTGGACACGCGCGTGCTGCGTCAGCTCCGAAAACGAAAATACCGGCACCGAAAAGAACTCTTCTTCGATCAGCTTGCGCACCGAACGCCGGATATCGGCGGCGGTCACCAGGACCGGCGGCATGGCTGCCGAGCCACCTGTGCCGATCAATTCACCCAGCCGGTCCAGAATGGCTTGCTCGGTCTCGACTTCGAGTTCGAGGTAGCTACCCTGACTGGTCTGCCGGATCGCCCCCCGTAACAAGTCCTCTATTTCGGGCGACATCAGGATGACTTCGATCAAACCGTTCTGGGCGACTTCAAAGCAGAGCTGCCGCTTCAGCGCGAGCCGCACGTAATCCGCCAGGATATCCGGATCGCGTTCCTTGCTGGACCAATCCAGTACGGTTTCGAGGATCAAGCGCGCATTGCGCAGCGATACGCCTTCGCGTGCGAGACGTTGCATTACTTCGGTCAGGCGCGGCAACGTCACGGTGCGCGCCAGTTCTTTGCCCAGCTCAGGAAAACGTCGATCAGCAAAACGCATGAACCGTTGTACTTCGTGAACTCCCATGAACATCTGGCAGTTGCGCATCATCTCGACTTCGATATCGGAGGCCAATACGGTTTCCCAGCTCTGATAGACCACACCCGCCGTCTGCAGCGAATCATCATCGGGGACTTTTACCCAGGTGCGATGCCGGCGCGTACCGGCCACGCCATCATCACGCGCCTCGAAGCCGAGCTCGGTCAGGCGGTCCAGTGTTTCTATGGTCGCACCCCAGCCCTGGCGGATTTCAACATCCACAAGAGGCACTTCGGCCATCAGAAAATGAATGCGGCCTTCGGGCATGCTGTCGCGGTATTCGAAATCAATCGTATGCATATCGGGAATCCCGCGCGAGCCCATGACGGTATTGCGCATGATGCGGATGGCATCGGTAATGGCTTCGGCTTCCGGCTTGCCCTCCATGCCCTTGTGCATGCGCACGATGAAGGGCTTGGTTGATTCGAAGGTGGTCAGATCCACCACTTTCGGCTTGCCCACCACACGATTCATTTCCGCGGCGCGTTTCTTGGCTGCCTCGGCACGAGGCTTGAGTAGCGCAAGTGCCCCGCCGGAGCAAAGCAAGGCCGCCAGCCCCAGAAAAATCATCGTCGGCATTCCCGGAATCATGCCAAACAGGACCATGATGACACTCGCCGTCACCATGGCCTTGGGCTCGGCAAACATCTCCGACACGATATCTTGTCCGATGTTGCTCTTGCCTCCACCGTCGTGCTCGCGATTATCGTCAGACACGCGTGTGGTGATCATGCCTGCGGTCAGCGAAATCAGCAGCGCAGGGATCTGTGCAATCAACGCATCGCCAATACTGAGGATCGAATACAACTTGCTGGCATCGCCAACCGTCATGCCGCGCTGGAAGATACCAATTGAAATTCCACCGATCAAGTTCACCATCACGATAAAAATACCCGCGATGGCATCGCCCTTGACGAATTTCATCGCGCCATCCATTGCGCCGTGCAGCTGGCTTTCCTTGGCCAGTTCGGCACGTTTTCGCCGCGCATCGTCGGCGGTGAGGAAGCCGGCGCGCAAATCGCTATCAATCGACATTTGCTTGCCGGGCATGGCATCCAGTGTGAAGCGCGCCGCCACTTCAGAAACCCGTTCCGAACCTTTCGTAATCACAATGAACTGCACTACAGTCAAGATCAGGAAGACGACCAGACCCACGACAAGATTGCCGCCAACGACAAAATTGCCGAACGTCTCGACAATATGTCCGGCGTTTCCTTCCAGCAGAATCTGCCGTGTGGTAGCGACTTCCAGCGCCAACCGGAACAAGGTGGTCAACAACAAGACAGCAGGAAAAGTCGAAAATGCCGTTGGTCCTGCCATGTACATCGACACCACCACCATCAGCCCGGCCACACATAAATTGACAGCGATCAGGATGTCGAGGAGCCAGATCGGCATTGGCAATACGAGCATGAATACGATGGCGATGATCAACGCCGCAGCGAATAGCTCGGCGCGTTTCGCGGCCTTCGCCGCAAAATCATTCAGGACGAGGACGAGATTATTCATGGTCGACACCTGCAGCAGGATTTCCAGGACAGAAGGCGCGACGCCAGATCAGCTTCGTCCAGGGCGTGCTCCCGGTATTTTTCAAGGCATCCAGCATGAAGTCCTCCAGTGGCGCAGCCAACTCCACGGCGGCATACGATGCCATCAATGCAAAACGTGAATCGTCCGGCCATAGCGCCGCACAACCACATGCCAGCTGATAGGCATCCTCCATCTGGCGCGCATTAAGATGCCCCCAGATCAATCCGATTGCCAATGCGATTTCAGACGGAAAAGACACGCGTTTTTTTCGGAACATCATGATGTTGATACCTCCCTGTCACTGGCCAGCTGCAAATCAGACATATGCAGCTGATGCAGCCGCAGGCGCAAATGAATGTTTTTTTCAACGACCGAAATGGCTGCCAGCGCTCGCTCCCGCTGCGCTCCTTCACACGCCATTCCATGCTCAAGAAACTTTTTTTGCAGCGCGCGCATTTTAGGTACCGGATCACCACTCCAGGCAACGCTGCCCGCCGTCAGCGGCAATCCCAGTAGCGTCGTCAAGACTTCGACACCCCTCCCGGCCCAACGACCGGCGAGGTTGATGGATACTTTTCGTTCGACTTCTATTAACTGAGACGCCGATAAATTCGGCAAGGAAAGTGGCGGTCCAGGGGTAAAAATTTCACCACTATCCAACGCAGGCTGGGATGCACCTCCTGATCCACTTGTGCGGGAAATACTCATGATGAGAGCAACGCAATTGCGTCTTCCAATGCGGCTTCCGAGGGGACATTTGCAATATTTTTCGCACTGTTTGGTACCCGCAGAAGGATAAAAAAGCTGCCATCAGCAAACTGTGCAGGTAGCCATTGTGCAAAACGCGCGGGCATTTGGTAGCGGCGTTTGAGTATATTTTCGATCATCCCCGGACGTAAGCTGTCCCGCGGATAGCCGATACCAACAAGTACAAATTCAACCTCCGGATAAGCAAATACGGCCAAGCCGCTGTCCAATGCCAATCGGGCGACGGCATGGGAACTGAGCGCACTGGAGATAAGAGAAAAGGCGATCTTTTCGAGTTCGGTGGCCGACACGGACGTCATCACTTCCTCCTTGGGGTCGATTTACTTGATCAGATTGGCAATGCGGGCGCGTTCGCGGCTTTCAGTACGTAACTGCAGACTTGATCCGCCGTGTTCTTGCGACGGTGCGTGGAAGGACAATGTATCGAGCTTGCTCAGAGCAAGCTGTCGTTGCGAAAGTGATTCGAGCGGCCACATCGTCGTGGGTAGCGTGCTCACCGCAGTACGCACGATGCGGTAAACCGCGGGCCTCTTGCTTGGACTCACATTTTCCATGTCGAACAGCTTGGCGACGAACGGCTCTGCAGTGCGATCATCCAACAAGGGTGCCTTCAGCATCAATCGGCTTGTTTCATTCACGGATGCCTTTGGCTGGATGCCGAGGCCGGATATCTTGCCGCGCATATCCGACCCGATCGCACGACTCGAAATCAATGCGTGATAAGCAGCAGCAAGTGAAAAACTGCGCCAGCTTTGTGGCCCGGGTCCATCGCCGGGACGCTTGCGCGCTTCGGCACCAACTGCTTTTTTAACATCGAGCAAAGCGACATCGACACGATCTTTCCCGAACTGCTGTTCCAGATTGTCAAGCAGCGTGATGGGATCGATTGCCTTGCCTTTGCTGCCAAATTTAAAGCCCGTGATCAGTGCCGTCTCTTCACTAAGCTGGCGCCGGCTATCACCGGGTGATTCGCGCAGCAACTCGGCAACATCAAGCCCCCCGTTAATCGATTCTGCGTGTTTCTTTTTTAACTCTGCCAGGTCTTCTTCAGATGAAGGACCACGACCGCTCCGGCTCAAATGTCGCCGCAATCGCTCCATTTCCGCATGCTCGAACTCTGTCCGTGTCGCCGGTAAACGGTCTTTCGACGAATCACCATCCACATCCGTGAAGGAACGAACTTCCTTCTCATCCGGCTCAGTTCCGGGGACATCCGCGCCGAAGCCCTTGCGCTCGCGGCTCGCAGCCAACCGTTGAGCTAAGGTGCGATGACCGCCACCAGCCTGATGGCGCGCCATATGCGTTGCCATGGCCAACTGTTGAAACGCCGCGATATCGGTCATTTCTTCGGTAGCGCGGGTACTACGAACCGGCTGAACAACATTGACCTCGGCACTAACTGCCGGCTGGCGTACTGGCTGCAATTGAGTGATGGCTACCATGTTTCTAAGTGGTGCCTTCTCCTACAGGGGTTCCCTGGTAATTTGAGTTTCTTCAAGTAAATATTTTTGTGTTTTGGACGGTTTCTATTTTCTATTGATGTCTTCCAAAAAAATCGCAGTCCTTACAAGCACTTGACTGAAAGCAATATTTGGCATGGCTGTTGCTATGGATGTTCGAAGTAATTCATCGATTGAACACTTCGGGAAATAGTGATGAACGTATTTATAAAAGACCAAGAAAACACGCTCTCAAACGACACCATCGAGCCGGACGTATCGCCTCCAATACCCGGCATCCACATTGACCAGTTATTCAAAAAACATCACGTTAGCCTCATTCGTTTTACGCAACGCTACGTGCGGAACATCGACGACGCCAAGGATGTCGTACAGGCAACATACATTGAGGCGATACGTTGCGCTAATCGCTACAACGGCAGCTCGCAACCATCCACGTGGTTATTCGGCATCGCACTGAACCTGGCAAGAAATCACGCGCGTCAGCACTATGTGAAATCGCTCAGGAACGCAGATGAAAGTCTTCTCTATGACATGGTGGACATGTCGGCGGATCCTGCTGACTTGGCTCAAAATCAGCAGCTGGCCAATAGTGTCGAAAAAATGCTGTCGAAAATGCCGCAGCGCCTACGCGAAACATTTGAACTGGTGCTGGAACACGAAGCCAACTATGCCGAGGCAGCTGAAAAAATGCGAATTCCGATAGGGACGGTCCGCTCTCGGATCTCACGGATAAGGCAACATATTCATGCAATCGTCGACTGACTAACATTGCATCGATACAAATGTCACCCAAGACGGCGCTGAAAAGACTCCCTAACAAACAAGTCGGCACAACAGATGAAATTTTCAAATACAACGGCCGCTATTTTTAGAGTGTTTCTTTGACAATAAATGTTATTTAGACAAAATATCCTTTCTTTATAGTCACTTAGCAAAAAAACAATTATTGGCACAGCAGTTGCAACAGATCTCTTATCCGTGTCCTTTGCCGGCACGTAATTCGGGAGATGGCGATGATTACATTACTGGAGCAACAACTGCCCGCAATTGAACAATCTGAAACTGAAACCAAGAAACCCTTCCAATGCCTCACCGTTGAGGACATTGACCAATTATTCAAACAGCACTACTCCCACCTGGTTCGCTTCGTACAGCGCTATGTACGAAACATCGAAGATGCAAAAGACGTTGTACAAAATACTTTTGTTGAAAGCGTACGATGCGCCGACCGCTTCACCGGTGCCTCAAAACCATCAACCTGGCTATTCGGCATCGCCCTAAATCTTGCGCGCAACCATGTCCGCCGCAACTATGCCGCCATTACCAAACACGCTGACGAAAGCATGATCGACGATATGGTCGACATGTCGGGTGATCCGGCTGACCTGATCGAAAATCAGCAACTTGCCGACCGCGTCGAACAAATGTTGTCCGCACTTCCTGATCGCATCAGAGAAACATTCGAATCCGTTCTCGAACACGAATCCAGTTACGCTGTCGCCGCTGAGAAAATGCATATACCAATCGGTACGGTGCGATCCCGGGTATCGCGCGTCAGGGAACAAATTCGATTGATCATTAACTAATTGCACACAATTTATTTGTCGAAGTGCGGCACACAACACCAAGAGCCGGTGCATACAAATAGGAATGGGTGACGAAATGTCCATGCATGGCAAAAATTATCGTCGGACATGCAATTACAATTGGTCCCGGAGAAGATCAAATGGCATAATGCGGCTGCAGTTGGAGGTGTGGCCGAGCGGTTGAAGGCACCAGTCTTGAAAACTGGCGAGGGTGTGAGCCCTTCGTGAGTTCGAATCTCACCGCCTCCGCCAATCAAATTCTAAAAGCCCGCATAACTTATTGGTATGCGGGTTTTTTTATTGCTCAAAATATCAGCACAGCAA
This sequence comes from Actimicrobium sp. CCC2.4, assembly GCF_034347385.1. Taxonomy (NCBI): domain Bacteria; kingdom Pseudomonadati; phylum Pseudomonadota; class Betaproteobacteria; order Burkholderiales; family Oxalobacteraceae; genus Actimicrobium; species Actimicrobium sp. CCC2.4. The sequence goes on from NZ_CP133777.1 coordinate 2,904,697, forward strand.
TCCGCTGTAGGAACCATTCTTTAATGCGGTATTCGACACATCAATTTCTTGATCGTCTGCAAGCAAATCTACTGATATGGAGCGTGACGCTGTTGCTGGTGCTGGAAGAAGATGTCGCGATGATTGCGTTTATGCTGAGCTAACCGATCCATCTTTTTGTGGAACAGCCATTTTGCCAAACTCTTTGGTAAATTTCGGCAAAGGATTGCAGCAAGAGTAGCTATTAGCAGCGATGAACCAGTTAGATTCTTTAGGATTCCCCTATGCAAAGGGGTTAAAAGGGAGTTACTGCGGAGTACTTGGTGCCCGAGGCCGGAATCGAACCGGCACGGCCCTTGCGGAACCGAGAGATTTTAAGTCTCTTACGTCTACCTGTTTCGTCACTCGGGCAACGTTGGGCGGTGAGCCATCAAAGATTTTTGACGGGGGTCTGCCTGTGAAACGGTGCCGAATGGTATCACAATCATTTTGTCGCTAAGTGCCTGAAACGTGATCCATTCGTGATTTTGTCACGGTAAAGACATCATCAAAACCGATAATTAAATCCTGCACGCAAAACCGGATAAGCCCGGAAACGCCTGAGATTATCATTTAGCCGTTCATTTTCTACCGCCATCAAACTAGAGACAACTTCACAGGTGCGACCCGGTAAGGTGCAATTCTCCATGCTCAAACGCGATACCGGAGCCCCCTGAAACAAAACACCGAGATCGGTTGAAAAGCCCCACCCTTTGCCATCGTTGAGCGAGGTGCCCCAGCCAATTCCCAAGTAGGGAGAGATCGGCTGAAAATCGATTTTCCCTTTCAGTTTTCCCAACTGGTTCAAGTTGTAATTCACTCCCTGATAAGAAAAAGAATTAAAAGACAGCCCCTGAATCACGATAGCCTCACTTCCCGCATACGTGCCGCGCGCCTCGATGGCATTGCGGTTCAAGACCAGCCCCGTCGTAAAACGAAAACCGGAATTACCCGGAAACCAGTCAAGCAACAAATCGAATGTCCGCATTTTTAGCCGGAGGTCCCAGTTAATGTAGCGGGTCGAAGTCGAGAAATCGTAATTACTCAAGTAATTGATTCCGGCCCGTACATTCATTTGCGGGTTGACCGCCCCAACTGCGTGTGCCGATAAGCCTGTCGAACCTAATTGCACGCTGATAGCACCGTCAGCGCGATCCGGAGTGTGGGCCAATGACATCGTGCTGAAAAAACATCCTGCAAAAACAACTGAACATAGACAAATTCGCATCCGGACTCCTTGATGACAAAAAATCGGGCTGCACCAACAGCGCAACCAACGCAGTCTGATAAAAATCGCGACCACATGAGGACTCATTATTTTTCCTTGATGTTTTCCGGAGTGAATTGACGATGCTCATTCATTGGGGTGATCTGACCGGATACATGACAAACTTCGCTAGGCAGTCACCTTAGTCACATTCAATCTATGACTAAAACACACAGATAAAATGACTAATCGACGCCTATGCGCTGTTTTTGTTTGCTTATACTGAAGCCCCTATTTCGAATCAAAAGGCGGGCTCCATGACTATCAAAGCAATCGTGTTCGATGCCTACGGCACCCTGTTCGATGTGTATTCAATGAGCACCGAAGCGGAGCGACTTTTCCCTGGCAAGGGCGATGCACTCGCTGCGATGTGGCGTGACAAGCAGATCGAGTACACCCGCCTGCGGTCCATGTGTGCGATGTACAAGCCCTTCTGGGAAGTGACCCAGGACGCGCTGATCTTTTGCTGCAAGAAAATGAAACTGGACCTGGACGTCACGGCGCAGCAAAGCCTGATGGGCCAATATGCCAAGTTGCCGCTGTTTCCCGAGAATCGCACTGTGCTGGAGTCCTTGCAGCAGCAAGGCTACAAGCTGGCGGTCCTGTCGAATGCCAACACCCAGATGCTGGATGGCGTCATCAAATCAGCCGGCATGCAGTCACTATTGCCGCACTTGCTGTCTGCCGATAGCGTGCAAAAATTCAAGACGGCGCCAGAGGTGTACCAGCTAGGCACCGACCTGTTCGGCCTGCCAGCCAAAGACATCCTGTTTGTTTCCGGAAATTGTTGGGATGTCTGCGGTGCCACCTGGTTTGGCTACGCCAGTTTCTGGGTCAATCGACAGGGAGCGCCGCTGGAAGAACTGGGTGTAACGCCACACGGACAAGGCCAATCACTGACTGACTTGCTCGCCTTTGTGGCGCAACAATCCGACAAGGATTAATGCCGGACAGGCAGCGCAACAGCGCGCCTGCCCGCTTTTCAAATGATTTTTTAATTTTGCCAACCTGTGAGGTTTCCTACCATGACTGCACGTACCGCCTGCCATCAGCTACAAGTCGCCACCGTTCTATATCGCTTTATCGAAGACAAGGTTTTGCCGGGCACCGGCGTCGACAGCGCCAGTTTCTGGCAAGGTTTCGACGCACTGGTCCATGATCTCGCGCCAAAAAATGCCGCCCTGCTGGCAGAACGCGATCGCCTGCAAACTGCGCTGGACCAGTGGCACCACGCCCATCCGGGCCCGATCAGCGACATGACTGCCTACCGCGCCGAGCTGACCGCCCTCGGCTATCTGGTGCCGCGCCCGGCCGATGTCACCATCACCACCGCCAATGTCGATGCCGAACTCGCCCTGCAAGCCGGCCCGCAACTGGTCGTGCCGGTGCTCAATGCCCGCTACGCACTCAACGCCGCCAACGCGCGCTGGGGTTCCTTGTACGACGCGCTGTACGGCACCGATGCCTTGCCGGAAACCGACGGTGCAACCAAGGTCGGCGCCTCCGGCCAGGGCTACAACCCGATCCGTGGTGCCAAGGTCATTGCCTTCGCCCGCAACTTTCTTGATAGCGCCGCGCCACTGGCCAAGGGTTCGCACAAGGATTCGACCGGCTATCGCGTCGACGACGGCCAGCTCGCCGTCACACTGAGCGATGGCAGCGTCACCGGCCTGGCCGATGTCAGCCAGTTCGCCGGCTACCAGGGTGCAGCGGCAACGCCGTCCTCAGTACTGCTGAAGAACAATGGCTTGCACATCGACATCCAGATCGATAACAGCAAGGGCATCGGCAAGGAAGATCCAGCCGGCGTCAATGATCTGGTGATCGAGTCGGCCTTGTCGACCATCCTGGATCTGGAAGATTCAGTCGCCGTCGTTGATGCAGACGACAAGGTGCTGGCCTATGACAACTGGCTCGGTTTGCTCAAGGGCACGCTGGTCGAAGAAATCACCCGCAACGGCAAGACCTTCACCCGTAGCCTCAATCCCGATCGCGAATACACGGCCGCCGGCACCGCCGGTGGTGTGGTCACGCTGCACGGCCGCTCGCTGCTGTTCCTGCGCAATGTCGGCCACCTGATGACCAACCCGGCCATCCTGTTCGGCAACAACCAGGAAATCCCGGAAGGTATTCTGGACGCCGTCGTCACCGTCACCATCGCCCTGCACGACCTGCGGCGCCAGGCCGGCCAGAAGATCGGCAACTCGCGCACCGGTTCGGTCTACATCGTCAAGCCGAAGATGCATGGTCCTGCCGAGGTTGCTTTCGCCAGCGAACTGTTCGGTCGCGTCGAAACCCTGCTGGGCCTGCCGGCCAACACGGTCAAGCTCGGCATCATGGATGAAGAGCGTCGCACCAGCGTCAACCTGAAAGCCTGCATCAACGAAGCCGGTGCCCGCGTGGCCTTCATCAACACGGGCTTTCTGGATCGCACCGGCGACGAGATGCACACCGCGATGCAGGCAGGTCCGATGATGCGCAAAGGCGACATGAAAACCAGCCCCTGGCTGATCGCCTACGAGCGCAGCAATGTGCTGGTTGGCCTGTCCTGCGGTTTGCGCGGTCGCGCCCAGATCGGCAAAGGTATGTGGGCCATGCCGGACCTGATGGCCGCGATGATGGAACAAAAAATCGGTCATCCGAAAGCCGGTGCCAACACCGCCTGGGTGCCATCGCCGACCGCCGCGACGCTGCATGCGCTGCATTATCACCAGGTCAACGTGACAGCAATCCAGAAGGAACTGGAAAAAATCGACGCCAACGCCGAGACCGATCGCCTGCTCAATGACTTGCTGCAAATCCCGGTCGTGGCCAAGCCAAGCTGGTCTGCCAGCGAGATCCAGCAGGAACTCGACAACAACGCCCAGGGCATCCTCGGCTATGTGGTGCGCTGGATCGACCAGGGCGTCGGTTGCTCGAAAGTGCCCGACATCCACAACATCGGCCTGATGGAAGACCGCGCCACCTTGCGCATCTCCAGCCAGCACATCGCCAACTGGCTACTACACGGTATCGTCAGCGCCGCCCAGGTACAGGAAACCCTGCAACGGATGGCAAAAGTCGTCGATGGCCAGAACGCCGGCGATGCGCTGTACCAGCCGATGGCACCGGCCTTCGAGCAATCGGATGCCTACTGCGCAGCCCGCGATCTGGTCATGAAAGGTCTCGAGCAGCCAAGCGGCTACACCGAACCGCTGCTGCACGCCTGGCGTCTGAAGGTCAAGGCCAAGGCAGCCGCGAAGTAATTTGCCACTGCGCTCCATAAAAAACGCCGCGAAATTCGCGGCGTTTTTTTATGGCAGAAGCCCGCTCAAGAAGCCGCCAGCGCCTGATCCAGATCCGCCAGCAAGTCATCGATATGCTCGATCCCGACCGACAGGCGCAGCATGTCTTCGGACACGCCGGCCTTCTGCAACTCGGCCGGATCCAGCTGCCGGTGCGTGGTCGAGGCCGGATGCGTGGCCAGCGATTTGGCATCACCGATATTGACCAGGCGCGTGAACAGCTGCAAGGCATCAAGCACGCGGGCACCCGCCTCGCGCGGCGCACCCTGGTCGGCACTGCGCAAGCCGAATGACAAGATGCCGGAAGCCCGGCCGTTCATGTACTTGACGGTCAGCGCGTGATCCGGATGATCTTCCAGTCCGGCGTAATTGACCCACGCCACTTTCGGATGCTGCTTCAGATGTCTGGCGATGGCCAGCGCGTTGTCGCAAATCCGGTCCATCCGCAAGGCCAGCGTTTCGATGCCTTGCAGGATCAGGAATGCATTCATCGGTGAGATCGCCGCGCCCATGTTTCGCAGTGGCACGACCCGCGCGCGTCCGATGAAGGCAGCTGCGCCCAGCGCTTCGGTGTAGACCACGCCGTGATACGACACGTCCGGTTCATTGAGCCGCTTGAAACGCACCTTGTGCTGCGCCCACGGAAACGTGCCGCTATCGACAATCGCGCCACCGACACTGGTGCCATGGCCACCCAGATACTTGGTCAGCGAATGCACGACGATGTCGGCACCATGCTCTATCGGCCGGCACAGGTAAGGACTCGGCACCGTGTTGTCGACGATCAGCGGAATCCCGTGTGCGTGGGCGATCTCGGCGAGGCGGGCAAAGTCAGTCACGTTGCCCAGCGGATTGCCGATCGACTCGCAAAAAATCGCCTTCGTGCGATCGTCGATCAGCGCCGCAAAAGTGTCCGGCTGGCGCGCATCGGCAAAACGCACCTCGATGCCCATCTGCGGCAGTGTGTGGGCAAACAGATTGTACGTACCGCCATACAGCTGGCTGGCCGAAATGAAGTTATCGCCGGCTTCGGTGATGGTCTGGATTGCATACGTGATCGCCGCCATGCCGGAGGCGACCGCCAGCGCAGCGATGCCGCCTTCGAGCGCCGCGACGCGTTTTTCGAGCACGTCCTGGGTCGGATTCATGATGCGGGTGTAGATATTGCCCGGCACTTTCAGGTCGAACAGGTCGGCCCCGTGCTGGGCATTATCGAAGGCATAGGCGACCGTCTGATAGATCGGCACAGCAGCCGATTTGGTGGTGGGGTCCGGACTGTAGCCGGCGTGGACGGCGAGGGTTTCGAGTTTCATGACGTTCCTGACAAAGTTCGGGGAGTATCGGGATAGCAGGCAATGCGGCCGGCTGCAATCATGGTACGTGATCCGCACATCTTCCATCCAGCCCAACCCGAAGACACCTTGAGCTGGCAAAACGGGCTCCCGCGCGGGAATGTTCATCGCCAGCAAACAGTAAAAAGTTGTACACCAAAATTGTGGACAACTGTGGGGACAACTACTGCGCAGCGTTCGCGAACGGCATTGCACATGGCCTGCGCGGTACTGCCTTAATTTCAGGCAGTCGCAACAGGCCACAAAAAAGCAGATCAACAAGCAGACTAACAAGCAGGCCGGAGAAGAAACCGTAGACCCGCTGACGCAGTTATCGGCTATGCTGGCACCGGCAAAATTGCGGTGAATTTTTCCGCACCTCGCACCGATGCACAAACCCTGGTGCCCTCCACAAGGTACCGCCACGGCGGGAACCTTCACTTCCATACTCCATGACCCACACCCGTTTTGGCGCCCGCGACCTCACTGCGGCGCTCTGCATCATCCTGATCTGGGGCACCAACTTTGTCGCCATGAAATTCGCGCTGCGCGGTTTCACGCCCTTCCAGCTCGGCGCGCTGCGCTACGTCTTTGCCACGCTGCCGCTGCTGCTGTTCATCAAGCCGCCGCGCATGCACTGGAAATGGCTGGTCTCGTATGGTCTGCTGCAAGGCGTCGGCCAGTTCGGCTTGCTGTTCGTGGCGCTCAATGTCGGCATGACTGCGGCACTCGCCTCGGTGCTGCTGCAGACGCAGGTGTTCTTCACCGCCCTGTTCGGGTTCATCCTGCTCAATGAAAGCATCGGTCGCTCGCTGCGCGTCGGCCTGCTGCTGGCCGCACTGGGGCTGGGCTGTTTCGCGATGAACTACCTGCTACCCGATAGCGCCACGGCCGCCGCCAGCACGCCGCTGGGATTCGTGCTGTGCCTCGCCGCCGCGGCCATGTGGGCCGGCTCCAATATCGTCGTGCGCAAGGCCCAGCGAAGCACCGCGCATTTCGACGTGGTGGCATTTATGGTCTGGACCAGCCTGATGCCTATCCTGCCCTTCATTGCGCTATCGATCCTCTTCGACCCGCCATCGCAGCACTGGCAATGGCTCAATGCGCCATCGAGCAGCTGGATGTCCGCCGCCTACCTCGGCTGGATCGGCACCATCCTCGGCTACACCTTGTGGACCGGCCTGCTCACACGCCACCCGGTCAACCGGGTCGCGCCGTTCAGCCTCGGCGTACCTATCGTCGGACTGGCAACCGGCATGATCGTGCTCGACGAAGTCATCACCCGCTGGCAGTGGAGCGGGATTGTCCTGATCGTCGCCGCGCTAGTCTGCGTGCTGTTCGGTGAGCGCCTCTCCAGAAAAATCCCGGCGCTGTTCCGGGCCTGACGGCTAGCCAAGGTCGACCGGCACGAAGATGCGGACATCGTCACGCTGCACCAGCAAAGCCATCTTCTTGCCGGATTTGGCGACCATCTGTTGCAACTGCTCGCCGCTCGTCACCGCCGCACCATTAACCGCCACGATCACATCGCCCGGTTCGATGCCGGCTCTGGCGGCCGCGCCGCTGACCTGCTCGACCAGCACGCCGGACGCAACACCGGCCTGACGCTGCGCATCTCCGGCCAGTTCCCTGACCATCACACCGAGCTTGCCGCTGGACGGCGCGGCCTCCTGCGTCATCGCTACTTGCTTGTCGTTCATCGCCCCTATCGTCACGTCGACCGACAGCGACTGTCCCTTGCGCAGTACCGCGAGCTTGGCGGCGGTGCCGGGCTTCATCAGCGCAATCTGCACCGGCAAGTCACTCGAATAATTGACGTCATGATCGTCGACCCGGGTGATCACATCGCCCGACTGCAGCCCTGCCCGCCCGGCCGGACCCTTTTTGTCAACCGAGCTGACCAGCGCGCCGTGAACCGATTTCAGGCCGAAGGATTCGACCAGCGCCGGATTCAATTCCTGCACGGCGATTCCGAGATGACCGCGGCTGACCTTGCCTGTAGTAGCCAGCTGCCGCTCGACATTGCTGGCGACATCAATCGGAATGGCAAACGACAAGCCCTGATAGCCACCGGTACGGCTGTAAATTTGCGAATTCATGCCGATCACTTCACCTTGCAGATTGAACAGCGGACCGCCCGAATTACCGGGGTTGAGTGCCACGTCTGTTTGCAGGAACGGCACATAGCTGCCGTCCGGCAACGAGCGCGCCTTGGCGCTGATGATGCCGGAGGTTGCCGTATTTTCGAAACCATAGGGAGAACCGATGGCAAGCACCGGATCGCCGACCCGCGTGGCCGACGGATTACCGAATTTCACGACCGGCAGATCGGTCGCGTCGATCTGCAGTACCGCGACGTCACTCAAGCGGTCTGCTCCTAACACCTTGGCCTTGAATTCACGACGATCCGTCAGCTTGACGACGACTTCCCGCGCACCCTCGACAACGTGGGCGTTGGTCAGGATGAGACCGCTGGCATTGATGATGAAGCCTGAGCCAAGCGCATGAACCGGCTCTGTCTCAGCACTCCGGGGAGCTTGAAAACCCCGAAAAAACTGACTCAGGTCAGGTGCTTGCCCGTCGTCTGACTGGTCTGCCAGTGCCACCTGGTGGCCGCTTCCGGTGACGCTGATATTGACCACAGCCGGTCCGTAGCGATCCACGATGCCGGAAAAATTGGTGACAGGGCCGGGCATTACGGGCACCGCCACCGATACGGCTGCCGTAGTAGCGTGCGCCGGATCGGAATGGCCGATTCCGAAACCGGCATAGGCGCTCACTAGCGCGGCAAACACGCCACTAGCGATCGCAGTACGGACAATGTTTTTGGGTTTCATCAGGTTCTCCATCAAGGTTGATCGTTACATCGATGAAGCATCGTAGAACGCGCAACTTAATTGAGACTTAAACCCCGGGAGGTATCACGCTGTCGCTGTCCGGCCTGCACAGTGCCATCTCGATACGCACCAGCAAACCGCCGGTAACCGGATTGTTGGCCAGTACGACACGGGCGCCGTACATGTCGGCAATACGCCGGACGATCGCCAGACCCAGACCGCTACCGCCAACGGGTGCATCCGCACCACGATAAAAGCGATCGAACACGCGTGGCAGGTCCGCCGAGCCGATACCGGGTCCGCTGTCCTGTACGGTGAGCACGGCGTGCTTGCCGTCCTGCCGGACCACGACATCAATACAACCGCCGTCCGGTGTCGCGCCCAGGGCATTGATCAGGATATTGTTGAGCAGGATGTACAAGGCATCGGCATCGCCGGCAACCCGGCTGGGTAACGCGTCGGCGACACCGAGATCAATACCCCGCTGGCTGGCACGCGGCGCGAGGTCGGCAACGGCATCGCGTGCGACTGCGGCCAGATCAACCACCGACAGTCTGGGCGCAACGGCCTCGGGTTCCTGGCGCGCCAACGTCAGCAATTGATGGACCAGCCGGCTGGCACGATCCAGCCCGGCGCGCAGCGCCGCAAAAGCCGCTTCGCGCGATGGCTGGTCGGTCGCGCGCCGTGCCAAATCGAGCTGCAACGTCAGCGCGGTCAGAGGCGTACGCAATTCATGGGCCGCATCGTCCACAAAAATCTGCTGGATGGCGGCAGCCCGCGCCAGCCGTGCCAGCAAGTCGTTGACGGCATCGGTCAGCGGCCGTATTTCATCGGGCAGGCCGGCATCGGAGACCGGCGCCAGTTGCCCTGCATCGCGTGAGGCCAACTGTGCCACGACGCCCCTTATCGGCGCCAATCCACGACGGACAGCAAGCCAGATCAGGCAGCCGAGAAATGGCACCAGCAGCAGCAACGGCGCAATGGTGTTGAGTGCCGAACGCGCGGCCATGTCGCTGCGTACGCGCAGTGGTTGCGCGATCTGCACCACGGTTGGCCCCTGCTGCGCGCTATAGACCCGCCATACTTCGCCGCGGGTCTCGATGTTCGCGAAGCCGAGCACTGCCAGCTGCGGCAGATCGGTGTAGTCATGGGAAAAATAGAGCCGCACGCCTGTCGGATCCCAGATCTGGATGACCACCGCCGGCACGCTGTCGAATACAGCCCCCGTGCCCGGCTCCGGCAGCGACAGAAAACGGCTGGGCAGCGCGCTGGCAACTTGCTGCATCTGGAAGTCGAACAGATGATTGGCTTCGTCGCGCGCCTGCCGGTACAGCAGCAGTGCCGTCAATGACATCGCCACAATCAGCCCGGCGGCCAGCCATACCAGCATGGTGCGTCGTATTGAAGTACGTCCGGCTGTCATGGCAACGTCGCCATCATGTAACCGACACCGCGGACATTGCGGATCATTCCGGCACCGAGTTTCTTGCGCAGCGCGTGGATGTAGACCTCGACCGTATTACTGCCGACTTCATCGCCCCAGCCATAGATTTTTTCTTCCAGCTGCGACACCGACAGGACTGCACCGGGACGTTCCAGTAACGCGTGCAGGACCGCGAATTCCCGCGCCGACAGCGCAATGCAGGCTTCATCCAGCGTTACAGCGTGGGTCGTCGTATTGAGTACCAGACTGCCATGGCGCACCAGGGCATCGGTGCGCCCGGCGCGCCGGCGCAGCAGCGCCTGCACCCGGGCAGCCAGTTCCTGCAGGTCAAACGGCTTGACCAGGTAATCGTCGGCGCCGGCATTCAATCCGCGCACCCGGTCGGCGATCGCATCACGCGCAGTCAGGATCAACACCGGGATGGAGTCGCCACGCTGGCGCAGCGTCGCCAGCACGGTACTACCATTAACGCGCGGCAACCCGAGGTCAAGCAACAGCAAATCGTAAGAATGCGTGGTCAGGGCCAGCAGTCCGCTATTGCCGTCTGCAACGACATCGACCGTATGGCCCTCGTGTTGCAATCCTTGCGCGACACTATCGCGCAGCATCGCATCGTCTTCGATATAGAGCAGGCGCACTTAATCATTCCCGGTGAATGGATCCATAACCCGCTAAATTTTAGCCCCCACGTCGTGTCTGGCTGCGTGCGCTGGCACCCGTAACAACATTTAGTTACGCGATAGTAGCGTTACTTGTATTCAAGTTCTCGATCGTGCACGTTAGTTACCCGCCCCCTGCCAATCGACAGTCACTGTCCCTATCGAAAGCGTCCCTTGAAAACCCTCTTGTTTGCCATCGCCGTATTGCTAACCGGATGCGCGACCGCACCGACCTACGTGAGCCGACAGCCGCCACAAGTCATCTACCAGGTGCCGCTGCCGCAGCAAGTTAGCACCGTCTACCTTGATCCGCCGCTCTATCAGCCTCCGCCGGTCAGGGTGCTATGGGCACCGCCGCCGATGCGAGTTGACATCATCCCCTTTCAGCCCAACCCCGAGGCAATCTGGACCGGTGGTTACTGGGTCTGGCAAGGCAACTGGGTCTGGGCCCACGGACGCTGGGCTGCGCCACCGCAACCGGGCTACGGCTGGATCAATCCGTACTACGAAAACCGGGGCGGCTCCGTTATCTTTATCAATGGCTTCTGGGCCGCGCCGGGCGTGACGTTCGTACAGCCAGCTCCCACTCTTTTTATCGATATGGCCGTGATCGGCCGCGGCGTCATTGCCGGTCCGCGACCGATCGGTCCGCAAGGCATCTTTGTGCCGCCGCCACCGGGTTCGCGCATCGGCCTGATCGTGCCGGCACCACTGGGCACTGCCCCGGCTGTCGTCATCAATGCACCCGCGGTCATCAATGAAGGCATGCGTATCCATACCAACACGACGAACGTCAATAATGTCAACAACAGCGTCAATAACAGCGTCACCAATGTCAGGAATGTGACCAACATCAGCAACATCATCGTCGCTCCCGCCAGTGCAACGGCCAACGGCCAGGCCGTCAATACGACCGTTGCCCCCCAAGCACATCTGGTAGCGGCAATGCCAGCCCCGACCCGACCGCTGCCACTGGTTCCGGCGATGCCTCCTGCCGCCGTCCGCCAGCCCAATCCGTTCCAGTCGCCCGTGCAGATGCCGCCACCGGTGATGCAAGTCCGCACGCCGGCGCTACCGCAATCAGTGGCTCCGCCGGTGCCGCAAGCTATCGAGAAACATGTCCCGCGTGCCCGCCCGGATGATCATCCGACGCAGGCCGCACCGGTGCCGAAGCGGGACTACGACAAAAAAGAACACAAAAATCGCGAAGATGGCAAGCCGAACGACCGGAGTTAGGCACTGGTGCCGGGTGACTATGCTTAGATGTAATCCGCACTTCCCGGGCATATGGACCGGGCGCGGCGCTGACTCACTGGAGCCTGAGGTAGTCCTGTCAAGCTAGAGGTGGGGTCGGAAGCTGCGGCTGCAGCGCGATGACAGCCATGCCGAGCAGCGCAATCGCTGCGCCGGCGATATCCCAGCGCGTGAGCGCAACGCCATCGACGAAGCGCAGCCAGAGCAACGCCACGGCGATATACATGCCGCCGTAGGCGGCATAAGTGCGTCCTGCGGCTGCCGGATGCCAGGTTAGCAGCCAGGCAAATAGCGCCAGCGACATCGCGGCCGGCACCAGTAGCCAAGCCGTGCGGTCTTGCCTGACGACCAGCCACGGCAAATAGCAGCCGACGATTTCGGCCACGGCGGTAACGGCGAACAGCGCCACGATGTTGAAGAAGGGCAGCATGGCGTCCTGAAAAAGTAAGCACCCGTTGACGGGACAACAGGCTGGATCAAGCGGACTCAAGCGGCATCGCCAGACCACGGTCAGGCCAATGAAAACCGCTTACCGTACACTGAGCGACCTGTCTGCCGGCACCAACCCGGTCGCACCGCCCCGCGATCATGCATCATAACCTGCGAGTCACGCCATGCTAACGATCCACCACCTCGGCAAATCCCAATCGGAGCGCATCATCTGGCTCTGCGAAGAACTCGGCCTGCCCTACCAACTCCAGCATTACCAGCGCGATACCGTCACCATGCTGGCACCGCCGGAACTGGCCCGACTCCATCCGCTCGGTGCCGCGCCGGTGATCACCGAAGGCGAGCTGGTGCTGGCCGAATCGGGAGCCATCATGCAATACCTGCTGGCGCGGCATGACAACCAAGGCCTCGCACTAGCGCCGACCGATCCGGCATTTGCCGATTACCTGTACTGGCTAAACTTCGCCAACGGTAACCTGCAACCAAACATGGGGCGCTCGATGTTGCTGCGCAAACTGGACCTGGCGACCGACAACCCGGTTTTGGCTGCGCAAAATGGCCGGCTCGGACGCGTGCTTGATCTCGTCGAAATCCGCCTCGGTAGCAACGACTATCTTGCCGGCAGTGCGTTCAGCGCGGCCGATATCATGCTGGTGTTTTCGCTGACCACGATGCGCATCTTCCTGCCCTACACCTTGTCACCCTACCCGCGCATCCTCGCCTACCTGCAACGGATAGGCGCACGCGCGGCCTACCAGCGGGCAATGCACCGGGGCGATCCGGGCATGGTACCGATGCTGACCTGACCGGTCCGGCTCGCTGACACCGGATTAACGGCCCTCACCGGTGCTGTCGTCGCGCCCGGCAATGCACCGGGCCATGATCTGCTTGAGTTCTTCGAAGAGGATGGGCTTGGACAGGTAGTCATCCATCCCGACCGCCAGGCAGCGCTCGCGGTCACCCTGCATCGCATTGGCGGTCATCGCCACAATCGTCATCCGGTGCGCACTCGCCTGCTCGCCGGCACGGATCAGGCGCGTCGCCTCAAAACCATCCATCACCGGCATCTGGCAATCCATCAGAACAACGGCGTAACGATGCAGCGCCAGCATCGACAATGCTTCCTTGCCGTGGCACGCGATGTGCGTGGCGTATCCGAGCCGCGCCAACTGCCGCGTCGCCACGGCCTGGTTGATCGGATTATCCTCGACCACCAGCACCCGTTCGCCGGGACGACACTGCACGACAGGCGCGGGCGTCTGCAGCGGCTGCGCCGAACGCGGCAAGTCGGGCGCGGTGTCGAGCGGCAGCTCCGTCCAGAACGTCGAGCCCTGACCGGGAATGCTCTCGAAGCCAATCGATCCGCCCATCAGGACGACCAGCCGTTTCGTGATCGACAGACCCAGACCGGTGCCGCCATATTTGCGCGTGATCGAGCCATCGATCTGGTGAAACGGAATGAACAGATCGGCGGCATTTTTTTTGTCGATGCCGATCCCGCTATCGCGCACGGCAAAACGGATCCCTGTCTGCACGCCACCCGACAACACCGGCCTGACGCACAGGGTAACCGTCCCAGTGGCCGTGAATTTGATCGCATTGCCCAGCAAGTTCAGCAGGATCTGGCGCAGCCTGCCTGCATCCCCCATGACCCGCACCGGCAACGCCGGATCGATCGTGCAGGTCAGCACCAGGCCTTTGTCACTCGCCTTGGTGGCGAGCACCTCGATGCATCCGGTCACGGTGGCGGGCAGCGCAAACGCCATTGATTCGACGGTCAGCTTGCCCGCTTCGATGCGGGAAAAATCGAGAATGTCATTGATCACGTTGAGCAGCGAATCGGCTGATGTCTCGATGATCCTGGCGAACTCGCGTTGCCGGGCATCGAGCCGCGTGTCGATCAACAGCGACGTCATGCCGATGATGCCGTTCATCGGCGTGCGGATCTCGTGACTCATTGTCGACAGGAACACGCTCTTGGCCGCATTGGCTTGCTCGGCGACGGTCTTTGCGGCGCGCAGCTCTTCCTTGATCCGGTGCCGCTGGCTGATGTCAAAAATCACGCCATCGACCCAGATGTCGTCGCTTTCATCGGCATGCAGGACACTGCCGCTTTCCCACACCTGCAGGAAGCTGCCGTTACGCTGCATCATCCGGTACTCGATTGTGTACCGTCCGGCGTTGGCAATAGCCTCACGCCAGGCCGAGATCACGTCCGGCTGATCATCCGGATGCACCAGCTCCAGCAAGTCATGCTGGCCCGCGAAAAATGTCGCGACCGGCCAGCCGCTCAGTGTTTCGATCCCATCGCTGACGAACAGCATGCTGCCACCCACCTGACGACGGAATGCCGCACCCGGCAGGTTGGTCATGAACGACCGGTACTGGCGCTCGCGGTCGCGCAGGGTGTTGTGGAATAGCTGGCGGTAGCGCAGTAGTCCGTTGGCGATCAGGACAATGAGCGTCAGCGTGACCGTACCCAATGTGACCGCCACCGAAATGAAACCCGCCGATGCAGCCAGCAAGGGTTCATCCGAGACGGCAACGCCAATAAAGCGCGCCGCGAACATCCCCAACGTATGCATGCCGGCTATGGCCATACCCATCACCGTGCCGCTGATCAGCAGGTTGTGCCAGTTGCGCAGGCCGGTCGCGTTTTGCAGGCCAAAACGCACCCATAACGCGATCATCGCCAGCAGCACCGCGATCAGGATTGACGCTCCGAACCACCACGGATCGTAGCGCAGCAGTGGTGCCATCTGCATCGCCGCCATGCCGCTGTAATGCATCGTGCCGATGCCGGTGCCAACAAGGACGCCGCCGGCGATCAATTGCGACCCGTGGAGCGTGCGCTGCACGAGCAATTGCAGCGCGACCCACGACGCCGCAAGGCTTGGCAGTACCGACAGCAGCGTGAGCCGGACATCGTAGCTGACCGGCACGCACAGCCGGAACGCCAGCATGCCAATAAAATGCATGGCCCAGATACCGCCGCCCAACGCCAGCGCCCCCGAAAAAATGGCAACCTGGCGCTGCAGCGGCCGGTGCGACAGGCGGCCGATGCCGGCAATCTGCAACGCCATCGTCGACGTGAACACGGCAATCATCCACGACAGCCCGATGCGCCAGGGATCGTAGACGCCGTACAGCAACAGCGGCAGGTCGGTCACGTCGATCGTGAAGAAGGACAGGAAGTTCATGGCAGCGTCACGCGATGACGGAAACGACAGTGATTCCCGATCCGGCGCAACCGAAAAAGGTGACAACAAGGGATGGCACGCAAGATCATCGTTCAACGCAGGGACGAAATAGCATCATCGGAAAATCAGGCATGCGGTGACGCGCACACCATGAGCATTCCGAACAGTAGCAGCAAGCTTGCTGCCACTTTTTGTAGCATTTTTTATCGACTGCGGGCACCGCAACGCGCGACTTATCAAGGCGTTTCCCGGACGACAACCCTGCCCTGGCAATCACAACTCCAGCCATTGCGGGAGCAAGCCGCTCAGTCGCTGTCCAGCACCTGCAATATCAGACGATTCCGAACAGGTAATACGCGCCGATCACCACGAAGACTGCCGAAGTGGTAATCACCACCGTGACCATGAACACCATCCCGATCAGCCCCAGTCATGGCGCAGCCCGCGTGGTCGTCTTGAAGAAGGTGGTTGGAATGATGTTCTGGATTTGCGGCGTACCGGGCGGCGTGGCCATCGTGAACGTGAACGCCCTCAGTGCGATGATGGTGGCCGGTATCAGCCGTTTCGGGATATCGCCCTGACGGACCATCCCGGCAGCAAACGAATAGACGGCTACCACGACGACGAACAATGACACGTCGCCATAAGCCAGCAACGCGCAAACCATCACGATCGACAGGATGGTGCGCTGACGGCCGACCAGAGCAATGACGGCGGTGACAATGGATGTTGAAAAACCCGACAGCCCAATAACCTTGCCGAACACGACGGCGAACATGAGCAAAAGCAACGGAGACAATACGATCAAAAAATCCGGGTAAGGCGAACGGAACGGAGCGTCACGGGCCGCCAGACCACACCGCAGATTGACCAGGAAAAACCGGATAAGCGCAGAGCCGGTCCGTGACACTCCTTGCCCCCATGCGCAAGCCTGCACGATAATCGGCTCCCGATGAAGTCTTGCGGACCGGCATGTGGACCACCTGCAAGCGAGCTCTCGCAACAAAGGACATGAATGACCATCACCGAACTCCCGTTCCGGGCAAGCACCACGCAGGCCAGTCACTGGATGGCACAGCAAACCGGCACTCCCTGGGACTTGCCGCGCCTGCTTGAAAATGGCCTGATTCCGTACGTCTGGCTCGACTACGACGCCAGCCTGCCGGCGCTGTTCGGCGACGCCAACGGCGGCTACCCGGCACCGATCTTTTTTGAAGACGACACCCGCCGCCTCGCCGCCGGCAGCGACGATGTGCTGATCACCATCACCAAAGACGTCTACCGCATCGTCGCGCAGTTGCCGCCACCGGGACTGCGGCGTGAACTGCATGAACTGCGCTTTCTGAAGAAGGACCTGGAGCGACTGGCCGGCAAGCTCGAACGCGCCGCCGCTGCCGCGCTGCTGCCGCCACCGGAACCGGTCGCCTCCGCTGGCGCACAGGAATCGCAAGCCGGCATCTGCAAGGATCAAGTGCTGATTGCGTTTGCCAGTCTGCTGAAGATCAATCTGGAGCAGGCGCTGGATGGCGCCGGCGGGATATTTGGCGACGAGGGCGCGCGGGTCAAGGCCAGCACGAAAAAATCAAAGAAGAACGCAGTGTGGAATCCGGTCACGCTGGCGCTGGGCTTGAACGATGTGTACCGGGTGCCGATGGCCCAGCTGAAGCGGGCGTTCGGGACGCATGATTTTTTGCGGGAGTGGGACGAGGATTGGAAGCGGACGTTGGGGTTGCTGGGGAAGTAAATATCGGTGGTTGATGCCTCCCGATTACCGGGTATCGAAGCCGCAGAACACATCGAGGAAGCAGCCCGTAGGGTGCAATAACCGCAGGGCATTGCACCGGAAGGCTCCACGGAGTAGGGCATGTGCTAGCTAGCCTTGGCGATAGCAACCAGTCCATTCGGTGCAATGCCCTTCGGTTATTGCACCCTACGCGACTCGACAAAATAGCCTGCCCCAACGCCTCAAAGACCAGAGCAGAGCGACCGAAACCCCCTTCAACCTCGTTTTAAACGCCCTGCAGGTCAAATAAACTACGCCCATCGAAAAAAACGAAATAATTTTCGATAAATCTGCAAAGAACCACAGAACAACTTTCAAGCAATTGATTTGATACAGTTTTTTTTAAAAAAATGTGCGCCGTGCCAGTGGTAAAAATTATATTAAAGTTTTGACGAATCCAGCCGAAGGGGCGAACAGAAAAAAAGGGCGTTACCGGGCGAGCAGCATTTTTATCGTTGCCTACATTAAACTTTTTGGAGCACCTACCGATAAAGATTACAACAGCGGTTTGCATCCCTCCCACAGAGGGGAAACCAAAGTTGACCGGGCCTTCAAATAGCCAGCAGTCATCGACCCCTTAACTCAGGAGCACTACCATGGCCTCATTCATCAATACCAACCTTGCATCATTGAACGCTCAACGTAACCTGACCACCTCGCAATCCGGTCTGGCTACTTCGCTGCAACGCTTGTCGTCCGGTCTGCGGATCAACTCCGCAAAAGACGACGCCGCCGGCCTGGCAATTTCCGAGCGTCTGACTTCGCAGATCAATGGTTCCGATCAAGCTGGCCGCAACGCGAACGATGGCATCTCGCTGGCGCAAACCGCTGAGGGCGACCTGGCACAGATCGGTAACAACTTGCAGCGTATTCGTGAACTGGCTGTCCAGTCAGCCAACGGTTCGAACTCGGCATCGGATCGTGCTTCGATCAATAACGAATCCAAGTCACTGATTGCTGAAATCGACCGGGTCGCGTCCAACTCCTCGTTCAACGGCAACAAACTGCTCGATGGTTCGTTCACGTCCCAATCGTTTCAAATCGGCGCGAACGGTACCGCCAACGACCGTATTTCAATTGCATCAATTTCCAGCGCAAAAGCTAGCAGCCTGGGTGTCGGCTCAAGCTCAAGCTACTCGACAACACCCACCGCATCCGGCGCAGTGTCAAACAGCGCGGCGCTTACGCAAGGTGAACTGGCGTTGAACGGTTTCTCGGTAGGCGCTTCAGCGACCGATGGTGTTTCATTCACTTCCGGTACTTCGAGTGGCATAGCAATCGCAGCGGCAATCAATGCGATCAGTGGCGCAAGTGGTGTTACCGCATCGGTCGGCGCAACGACGACTACCGGCACTACAGTCACAGCTGCAGGCTTTGCCACAGCTATTGCCGATAATGACATTACGCTTAACGGAGTTAATCTGGGGCCGATCGCAGCTGCAGGGTCGATCGCAGAGCGTGGTGGTCAAGTTGCTGCGGCAGTGAATTCGAAATCATCGCAGACCGGAGTAACAGCAACATTCGATACAGCGACTGGCGCAGTTGCACTAAAGGCAACCGACGGACGAAACGTTACTCTTACAACAACCGCTAATGCAGCTGCAGTAGCAACAGGTTTGGGCAGCGGGGGAGCGACTACTGTAACCACGGGCTCAACAGTTTCGCTAAGCTCATCGAGTTCTGCAGGTATTACTGTGTCGGCACTTTCCGCAACCGCCGCAGCAAAGGCTGGTCAAACGATTGGCTTTACAGCTGCAACCGCAACAGCAGGTGCCGGCATTTCGTCCCTGAACCTCGATACAGCAGCGGGCGCGCAATCGGCACTGGCGACCATCGATTCGGCCCTTGCATCAATCAGCTCATCACGCGCTTCACTCGGTGCTGTGCAAAACCGGTTTGCTTCGGTTGTTTCGAGCCTGCAAACCACGTCGGAAAACTTGTCAGCTTCCCGTAGCCGGATTCAGGATACCGACTTCGCTTCGGAAACCGCCAAGCTGACCCGCGGCCAGATTCTGCAACAAGCTGGTACGGCCATGCTGGCCCAGGCCAATTCGCTGCCGAACGGTGTACTCTCGTTGCTGCGTTAAGCCACTGAGAGACGGTAAAAGTAGCGGTCCTTAGGGACCGCACTATCAGGACGGAAACCGGGAAACCGCTTTCCGTCTTCTAACTGAGAAGGGGAAAAAAATGGACATCACCGGACTATCGAGCGCACGACCAGCAGCGCCAGTCAGTGTTGATCAAACCCGTCTGGCAGCGCCGAGATCACCCGCCGTATCTGCCCCCGTTGTGGCAGACAATGGCATCAATGTGACGGCAACTACCACTGTCAAACCGGTGCCGCCTAGCGACATTGAGGTCGAACAATCGATCAAGGAAGTCAATAAATACCTGAAAGAGACGCTGAACGGCATCGAATTCAGCCAGGACAAAGACACCGGCCAGACACTGGTCAAAATCGTCGATACCACCAGCGGCAAGGTGATCCGGCAAATCCCGACAGCGCAAGCCGTCGAGATATCCAAAGACATCGGCAAGCTGCAAGGCCTGCTGATCAAAGACAAGGCATAACCTCGGACGAGGGCACACACCATGGCTATTTCCGCACCCGGTATTGGATCAAGTCTCGACGTCAATTCGATCGTCAGTCAGCTTGTAGCGATCGACCGCCAGCCGCTGACGACACTGGCGAAAAAACAGGCAAGTTTCCAGGCCAAGCTGTCAGCCATGGGCAGTGTCAAGAGTTCCCTTTCGTCTTTCCAGAGTGCGGTCAACGGGCTATCGGACATCACCAAGTTTCAGGCTGCTACCGTCAGTTCGTCAGATGCGACCGTAGCCTCGGCCAGCGGCAGTTCGATTGCCGTGCCGGGCACTTATTCATTGCAAGTGACTAGTCTGGCGCAGGCACAAAAACTGGTCGCGCCGGGTCAGCTCACTAGCAATACCGCCATCGGCAGCGGCACGCTGACGTTTGATTTCGGCACCATCAGCGGTGGTACTTCAGCTAGCGGTAAATATACCGGGTCGAGTTTCACAAGCAATGCCGCCGGGGTCAAAACCGTCACCATCGATGCGGGTAACAATACGCTGACCGGCATCCGCGATGCCATCAACGGTGCCAGCATCGGCGTGACGGCGACCATTCTCAATGATGGTGGCACGTCGCCTTACCGGTTGGTGCTGACCCAGGGCAGCACCGGGGTGAGCAACAGCATGAAGATTTCGGTCGGTGGCGATGCCGCCCTGTCGGCGTTGCTCGGCCAGGATCCTGCCGGCACGCAAGCGATGACCGAAAACCAGACCGCTGCCAATGCCTTGTTCTCGATTGACGGCATCGCCGTGTCGAAGACCTCGAATACCGTTACCGACGTGCTGCCGGGCGTGACGCTCAATTTGCTCGCCAAGACCGCAGCGGGCGCCAACGTGAACCTGACCGTGGCGCGCGATACCGCCGCCATCACCAATTCAGTCACGCAGTTTGTCAATGCCTTCAACCAGATTACGCAAACGCTGAACAATGTTTCGGCCTTCGATGCGACCACCAACACGGCGGCCGTGCTGAACGGCGATTCGTCGATCCGTTCGATCCAGTCCCAGATCCGCAATGTGCTCAATGCGCCTGTCGCCGGCGGCAACAGCGCGTATTCGATCCTGTCCGAGATCGGTGTCTCGCTACAAAAAACCGGTGGGCTGACGCTTGACAACACCAAGCTGCAGGCGGCTGTCAAGGACCACTATGCCGATATCGCCGGCCTGTTCGCTGCAGTCGGCAAGAGCACCGATAGCCAGGTGACCTACACGGCGGCAACCGCCAACACCAAGCCGGGCGCGTATGCAGTGAACATATCGCAGCTGGCCCGCCAGGGCAGCGCCGTCGGATTGAGCGCCGTCACCGGTGCCGGCAGCGCAAAAACGACCGGCTCGGCCGCCGCCAACCTTGTTGTCGATGGCAGCAATGATTCACTGACCGTCTTGCTTGATGGCGTCAGCACCAGTATTTCGCTGACGCAGCAAACCTATGCCACCGCCGCCGACCTGGCCACCGAAGTCCAGACCCGCATCAACGCGGCGTCCGCCTTCACAACGGCCGGATCCAGCGCGACGGTGACCAACAACGCCGGCGTGCTGACGATCACGTCGAACAAGACCGGCTCGGCATCGGCTGCCAGCGTCACTGGCGGCAATGGCAAAACCGGTCTGCTGGGATCGGCACCGACGGTCACGGCCGGCTACGACACAGCGATCACGACCGGTTCGAACGACACGCTGAGCGTGCAGCTCGATGGCGTGACCAAGACCATCACGCTGGCCGCAGGCAATTACAGCTTCACGTCGCTGGCCGCTGAATTGCAGGGCAAGATCAACGGCGCGACCGAGTTCTCGTCGGTCGGCAGTGCGGTCAAGGTGACCCAGAATGCCGGCGTGCTGTCGATCCTGTCGAATAGCTACGGTGCCAAATCCAGTGCGACGGTGACCAGCGGCACGGCATTGGCCGCCCTGTTCGGCGGCACGCCAACACCCACTGCCGGACGCGATGTGATCGGCACCATCAATGGTGCGGCGGCGGTCGGCGTCGGCCAATTGCTTACAGGCGCCACCGGTGACGCCTCGGAAGGTCTGACCCTGGTCGCCGAAGGCGTGGCACTAGGTGCGCGCGGCACGATCAATTATTCACAAGGCTATGCCTTCCAGCTCAACAAATTATTGACCGGATTGCTGGGCGCAAACGGGCCGGTCACGTCGCGCACCGATGGCCTCGCCGAATCGATAAAATCGAATAACAAGAGCCAGGTCGCACTTAGCGCAACCATCGCCGCCAACGAAAAACGCTATCGCGCCCAGTACACCGCGCTCGACAGCGTCATCAGCAAACTCAACACAACAAGCACCTACCTGACACAGCAACTGGCTGCGATCGCCAAGAATTCTTAACGGAGAACTGCCATGTTCGGAAAATCTTCAAAAGGCGCGAATGCCTACGCCACCGTCAGCATGGAAACCGGCGTCACTTCCGCGTCACCGCACAAGCTGATCGTGATGCTGTTCGACGGCGCGCTGGTTGCCGTCGCGATTGCTGAACAACAAATGAAAGACGGGAACATTCAGGCCAAAGGCAAGTCCATTTCGAAAGCCATCTCGATCATCGACAACGGACTGCGTGCCAGCCTCGATAAAAAAGTCGGTGGCCAGATTGCCGAGAGCCTTGATGCGCTGTATGCCTACATGAGCAATCGCCTGCTGGTAGCGAACCTGAAAAACCAGCCGGAGATTTTGCAGGAAGTGCATACCTTGCTGATGGACCTGAAGTCGGCCTGGGATGCGATCGGACAGCAGGCTGAAGCGCTACCAGCGGCAACCGCCGCACCGGTCAAGGCAGCACCCGACATGTCCACCTATGCACCTACCATGATGAAAGCCTGACTGACGATGAATAGCCAAGAAGTTCTGTCGCTGTACGAAACGGTTTCCGACATCACAGGCGAGATGCTGGTCGCTGCGCAAAAGCGCGACTGGGAACAACTGGTGGTGCTGGAGTCACGCGTGGCCGGGCATGTCAGTTCGCTGAAAACCGGTGAAGAGCCGACCGCGCTGACCGGCGCGACACGACTGCGCAAGGTCCAGATCATCCAGAAAATCCTGGCCCACGACCGGCTGATCCGCGACATCACCCAGCCATGGATGGCCGAACTGGCGATTCTGATGAATAGCGCCGGCACCGAGCGCAAGCTGTCGCAGGCTTACGGCGGGAAGCAAGCCGGCTAGGCATGGTCGCCCCGATCGATATCCAGGGAACCCGTTCGCTGGTTCCGCTCGAGTCGCTGTATCCGACCGCGCGTATCGGCGATGCACGCGAAGACGCCAACGCCCGCTTGTCCCAACTGGCGCTGGGTCAGAAAGTCCAGGGCACGGTGGCGTCGCTGCTCGATGATGGATCGTTCATCGTCAAGCTGGCCGATACTGCCGTGCGCGCCAACCTGCCGCAGGGCAGCAAGGTCGGTGACCAGTTGCAAATGACGCTGATGGGGACCGAACCGCGTGCGACCTTTTTGCTGGACGGCGAAGCAGGTGCCGCACCGGCCACCTTCAGCCCGACCGCGCGCCTGATCGACAGCCTGCAGCAACACTCCACCGCCACCGCCCTGCTCGGCAAGACACCACTGGTCAGCACCGGTGCAGCACCGCCGGCACAGATCGCCGCCGCCTTGCAGGGCGCGCTTGGCAACAGCGGCATTTTTTACGAATCGCATGTCCAGCAGTGGGCCAATGGTGAACGGCCGCTGGCCGACGTGCTGCGCGAACCGCAAAACATCAACGCCCGCACGGCCAGTCCCGATGCGGTGCTCAATCCCGATACGGCACGCATCGTCAACCTCCAGCTCAACACGCTCGACATCCCCCGCGTGCAATGGCAAGGCGAAGTCTGGCCCGGCCAGACGATGCAGTGGGAAGTCAGCGAACAGCCACAGCAACAGCAAACGCCGGACGACGAAGCGCCCGAGCGCAGCTGGCAGAGCGTGGTGCGGTTTGACTTGCCGACACTGGGTCGGGTCGCCGCGACGATCACGCTGGTCGGCGACCATGTGCAAGTGCAGGTGCGTACGGCCGATCCGGCCAGCGCGCAGACGCTGCGACTGCACGGCGCGCAGTTGTCGGAGGCACTCGCCGCCGCCGGCTCGATGCTCGACTTGCTGACGGTGCGGCAGGATGAACAAACCTGATGGATAAGCCGGATTCGCCGCTCAAGAACGCCGTCGCCCTGGCCTACCAGAGCGGCGATGCCGCGCCGAAAATTGTTGCCAAGGGGCGCGGGCTGATCGCGGCGCAGATCATCGAGCGTGCGAAAGAACACGGCGTCTTTGTGCATGAATCGAAGGAACTGGTGGCGCTACTGATGCAGGTCGACCTCGATGGCCAGATTCCGCCGGCGTTGTACCGCGCGATTGCCGAACTGCTGGCATGGCTTTATCACATCGAAGCGGCAAAAGCGGCAGGTGGCGAGGTATCATCGTGACTTTCCGCCTCCCAACACACGAGCAACCGATGCCCACATCCCAAGAAGATCGCGGAGACGCCGACCTTGACCTCAGTCCATTTAAAGTCAGTTCCCGCCGCGAAATCACGGCGCTGATGCGCGCACTGTGCGACCAGCGCCAGCTGATCCGCCTGCTGGTCGAAGACTCGGGCGACGCCGCCGTAACCTCGGTGCTGCATATCGATGAAGTCAACGGCAACGTGATCCTCGACGTACCGGCCGATACCAGCGTCACCAGACGCTTGCTCGACAGTGAAAACATATCGTTCGAGACGGTCCTCGAACGCATCCGCATCCTGTTCTTCGCCACCCGGATCGAGGAATGCGAATACGGCGGCCTGCCAGCCCTGCGCATTGCGCTGCCCGCCAGCATGATCCGGCTGCAGCGACGCGAGTTTTATCGTGTCGCCACGCCGCTGTCGACACCCCTGCGCTGCACAATACAGATCGTCGATGGCGAAACCGTGCAACCGGTGACGCTCTCGCTGCTCAATGTCAGCGGCGGCGGCATCACGATCATCGATGACCAGCATCAACTGGATCACACGGTCGGCCGTATTTATCAAGGTTGCCAGATCTATCTGCCTGGCAGCACCGTCGTCGTCACCTCACTTGAAATCCGTAACTCGGTCGATGTGCGCCTTGAAAATGGCAAGCACACGCGCCGGCTAGGCTGTCTGTTTCATGACTTGCCGAAGGCGATGCTGGCGGTCATCCAGCGCTATATCACCCGTCTGGAGCGGGAGCAGAATGCGCGGAATAACGGAATACGCTGATCCGCTAGGAGGCTCTGCACTGCGGCAATTGCATGCCGCTTTCCAGGGCGGATTCAACGTCGGCTAGCACTTTAGTAACTGTGGTCGTGCCTTGATGCGCGCTTGCACCGACCGCACTACAACTTGGGTATCCGCACCGTCTTGCTGATCATCAGCGACCCCGACAGCACAAACAGCAATGCCAGTGGATGCAGCGCCCAGTTGCCGGCGTTCCAGACACCACCCAGCATGTTGCTACCGATCTGCCCGCTCCATCCCATCCAGGCCAGTACGGCCGTGATCAGCACACTGGTCGGGATCGGTGTGCCCTCGAAGTACGCGACCTTGTCGGCACCGTCGGACAGGTCTTCGGCAGTGACGTTGTAGCGCGCGAGACGGCTCACGCCGCAACAGACGAAAAACACCAGTGCGATCACGTCAAGCCCGCCGCGCAGGCCGGCAGCAAAGGCCAGCGCGGCGGGTGCCAGGCCGAACGAAATGATATCGGCCAGCGAATCGAGTTCGCGTCCCAGCGCCGAATGCTGCTGGCGCCAGCGCGCAATGCGGCCATCGAGGACATCGAACAGGAAGGCGGCCGGTGCCATTGCTGCTGCCCACATGAACTGGACGATCGAGCCGCTGGCCATGTAGAGCATCGATAAAAAAACCGCACCGACCCCACAGGCGGCATTGCCCAACGTAAAAAAGTCGGCCAGATGGAATTCGCGCAGCATCGAAAAATGCCGTGGCTTGCCTGCATCGGGGTTATCGCGCATCGGTGATTCCTTGAAGTTATCTGGCCGAATCGGCCGGCACGATGGTGGTGGTTTCGCGGATCAGCCCGCCGTCCCGCACGCTGCCGCTGACGCTGCCTTCGCCGCGTATCCGGCTCTCGCAATCGCGCTTGTCAGCCGGCGGCAGCGCGGCGCAACGGCGCATGGCGTTGGCGTCGTAGGAGGCGTTGCCATCACCAAGCTGATGACGAAGGGCTTCATCGCGGGCAGCACCGGCTTCCTTGAGGCAAGTCGCCTCGCTCTGGTTAGACTGGCCGGACAGGCAGACCGCACGTTCGGCTTGGTAGCGGTCTCCGGCGCTGGTAGCCGATGATTCGGCAGCGCTGGCAGTGCCGCTCAAACTTGCCGCCAGCACGACGGCGGTCAGACAAATGGGCATCCTGGACATCATTTCTCCCGATCAAAAACCTTAAGCTAATCCGCCCGTCCGGGCCAGTCTGTTCGCTGGCAGACATACGCAAACTGATCGTCGCCTGATGTCTTCTGCAATAGTCTGCGCCGCATGGACGCCCTCCTTTTTCCTGACCCGCCGGTGCCTGCCAAAATCGTATCAGTGTGGTCGACGATCGCTGGCTCGAATGGCGCAGCGCGACCTTGCTGCCGGACGACGCGGCGCGTACCATGCGCGCACACGACAATACTTAACAGGAAACACCATGGACGACCGCTTGACTACCGACGAATACGATGCGCTGACCCAGATCGGCAATGCCGCCCGCGGTGAGCGACAGAGCGCCTGCGTTGCCCGCAACTCAAAAAAACTCAATGGCTTGAAATTCATCAGCCACGCCCGCGACGGCCAATTGACGCTGACCGAAAAAGGTCAGCAAACCCTGTTCCTGAAACAATGCATCGAAGGCTTGCGCGCCGTATCGACCGACGCGCTGGCCCATCTGTCGGCTGATGTTGCGCTGTTCCTCGGCAAGAAGGGTCACATCACCCGCGCCGATGACGGCACCTTTGCGATCACGCAGCGCGGCAGTGAATCACTGGCCGATATTGATGCGGCCAGCAAGCATTAACGGACTTACCGGAACTTGTCCCTGCGGCCGGTCCTGATGTCGATCGAAAACTTCACGCCTTTTTCGGTCAGTTCGATCGCCTCAGGCGGTTCGTCGCCGGCCAGCACGCCGGACAATACCGGCAAGCCCTCGCCCTTGCGCAGCAGCGCGTCGGCCCGCTCATAGACATTCTTGCAGCCGGTCTCGGCCATCAGGCTTTGGACAATCGGCACCTTCCAGGCCTCGACGCCGGCGGCCTGGAATTCGCACACCAGGTAGCCTTTGAGCCCGCCGTACCATTCGACCAGCAAGCCCGACAAGCCATCCTCGTCACCACTGACCAGCACCACCGGCTTGGTGGTGGCGCCACTGCGCTTGGCCACGGCGGCCTTGACGCGGCGCTTGATCAACGCGTGATCGACCGGTTCGTCGGCGTCGTAGCTCCAGATCCGCGCGCGGATTTGCGACTTGGAATTGTAGGCCGCGCGGGCGATGAACTGACCTGACGAGGTATGCACCAGCGCCGTGATGCCGGCGGTCATTTTTTCTTGCGGACGGCCGTCGACCCGTTCGACCGCCGACGCGTAAATCCACGGCTGGCGTTCTTCGAGCAGGCTTTTTTCCTTGCCTTGTTTGATGGTGATGATGAGCATGAGGTGATTCCGGATAAGGTAACGCGACGGATGAGGTAACGCGACAAGAAGTGCCGAAGGTTCCGGCGAGACTGCGCAGTGTAATAAGATTTGGCGCGGACATCCATGCAATCATCCGACAATTGATTTTCCGCGCCGAAAGCGACCGATGAGTATCCGACACCTGCAAGCCCTGTTCAATCCAGCCTCGGTGGCCCTGATCGGTGCCACCAACCGTCCCGGCAGCATCGGTAACGCGGTCCTGCACAATCTGGTGGCCGGTGGATTTGCCGGTCGCATCATGCCGGTCAATCCGAAACATCAGGTGCTGGCCGGTCTGATCGTCCGGGACGATGTCGCCAGCCTGCCTGTCATCCCCGACCTGGCCATCATCTGCACGCCGCCGGCGTCGGTGCCCGGACTGATCGCGGCACTCGGCGAGCGCGGCTGCAAGGCGGTCATCGTGATGAGCGCCGTGAACAGCGATCAGCGCGAGGCGATGCTGCTGGCAGCCAAGCCGCATCTGCTGCGCATACTCGGCGATATCAGCGCCGGTTTGCTGGTGCCCGCCATCGGCCTCAATGCCAGTTTTTCGTCCGGCCCCGCCCTGCCCGGCAAGCTGGCTTTCGTGTCGCAATCCGGTGGACTGATGAATGGCGTGCTGGACTGGGCCACCACGCGCGGCCTTGGCTTTTCGAAGTTCATTTCGCTGGGCGATGGTGCCGATATCGATTTTGGCGACCTGCTCGATTTTCTGGCCGGCGATCCGGCCACGCACGCGATCCTGCTGTTCCTGGAAGATATCCGGCTGGCGCGCAAGTTCATGTCGGCCGCCCGCAGTGCGGCCCGCGGCAAACCGATACTCGTGATCCGGGCCGGCCGCTCCGGCGAAGGCCTGCGCGCCGGCGCGTCGCACACTGGCATGCTGGCCAGTCCGGACAGTATTTACGATGCGGCGATCCGCCGCGCCGGCATGCTGCGGGTGAATTCGACCGAAGCGCTCTTCGGTGCAGTCGAAACCCTCGCACGGGCCAAGCCGATGCATGGCGAATGCCTGACCATCCTGACCAACGGCGGCGGTCCCGGCATCATGGCCAACGACGCATTGCTCGGCTTGAACGGCAGGCTGGCGACGCTGACACCAAAGACCGTCACCGCACTGGCGCAGGTGTTGCCGGCGTCCTGGTCGCAGGCCAATCCGGTCGACCTCGGCGGCGATGCACCGGTCGAACGCTACCGCGACGCGCTGGCGGTCCTGCTCAACGATGCCAACTCGGACGCGATTGTGTTTATCCATGCCCCCGGCGCACTCGTCGCCAGCACCGACATTGCGCGTGCGCTGGTGCCGCTCATGAAGCAATCATCGCGCAATGTGCTGACCTGCTGGCTGGGTGGCGCAGCCGTGTCCGAAGCGCGCCAGCTCTGTTCAGCCGCCGGCATCGCGACCTATGACACGCCCGAAGAAGCCGTGCGCGGCTTCATGCAGATCATCGATTTCCGGCATAACCAGCAATTGCTGATGCAGGTGCCGCCGGCGCTGCCCGAACACGGCACCAGCGGACGCCTGCGCGCGCAGGCACTGGTGCGCGCGGCGCTGGCCGATGGCCGCACGCTGCTTTCGGAGCCGGAGACCAAAATCATCCTGGCCGCGTATGGCATCCCGGTGGTCGACACCAGCACCGCTGCAACTGTCGATGAAGCCGTCCTGCAGGCGCTGCGGATCGGCTTTCCGGTCGCCATCAAGATTCTGTCGCCGCAGATCTGGCACAAGTCCGATGTCGGCGGTGTCGCGCTCGACCTTGAGGACGCCGATGCGGTGCGCCACGCGGCCCGTGCGATGCACAAGCGCCTGTGCGAACTGCAGCCGGACGCCGAACTACAAGGCTTTGCAGTGCAGGCGATGGCACGCCGGCCACAGGCGCATGAACTGATTGTGGGCGTGAGCACCGATCCGGTCTTCGGTCCGGTGATCCTGTTCGGCCAGGGCGGCATCGCCGTCGAAGTGCTCGATGACCATGCGGTCGGCCTGCCGCCGCTGAACTCGGTGCTGGCCGGCGACATGATTGCGCGCACCCGCGTGGCCCGGCTGCTGGCCGGTTACCGCAACCGTCCGGCGGCTGACCTCGAAGCCATCAACCGTACGCTGATCCAGATCTCGAGCCTGGTCGAAGACTTACCGGAACTGGTCGAACTCGACATCAATCCGCTACTGGCCGATCGTCACGGCGTCATCGCCCTCGATGCCCGCATGCGGGTGGCCAGGCCGCAGCGCAGCTCGCGCCTGGCCATCCGGCCCTATCCGCAATCGCTCGAACAGGTAACCGACTGGCATGGCGAAGCGCTGACCATCCGTCCAATCAAGCCCGAGGATGGCGAGGCCCATGTGATTTTTTTCAATCAGCTCAGTGCCGGCGATGTGCGCTATCGCGCCTTCTCGAGCATCCGCCAGTTGCAGGAGCCGCAGGTGGCACGGCTGACGCAGATCGACTATGACCGCGAGATGGCCTTCATCGCCACGCGCGTCGGCGCCGATGGCCAGCGCGAAACGCTCGGCGTGGCGCGCGCCGTGGCCGATGCCGACAACCATGAAGCCGAATTCGCCATCATCGTGCGCTCCGACATGAAAGGTCGCGGCCTCGGTCGCCTGCTGATGCAGCGCCTGATCGATTACTGCCGCAGCCGCGGCACCCATTTCATCATTGGCGAGACCATGTCCGACAACAAGGGCTTGCTGACACTGACGCAAAAACTCGGCTTCGTTGCAAAACCGGTGCCCGAAGAACACATCATGTCGCTACGCCTGGACCTCGGCTAACGGGTGGACTTTGTGCGGCTGCGCACAGACCTTGCCAGCCCCGGCGCGCACAGTGACCGCTCCCCATTTTGAAAGGAAACACCATGATCAAGAATGCATCGGCAGTCTGGCAAGGCGGTATCAAGGACGGTGGCGGCACGATTTCAACCGAAAGCGGCGTGCTCAAGGAAGCCCCGTACGGATTCAATGCGCGCTTCGAAGGCGGCAAGGGAACCAACCCCGAAGAGCTGATCGGTGCAGCGCATGCGGGCTGCTTTTCGATGGCGCTGTCGTTGATGCTGGGCGACGCCGGCATGGTGGCCGAGCGTATCGATACCAAGGCTGCCGTCACACTCGAAAAGAAAGACGACGGCTTCGAGATCACCGCCAGTCACCTGACGGTGGTTGTGAAGATGCCGGGTGCAGATGCTGCAAAATTTGCGGAGATCGCCGCCAAGGCCAAGGCGGGTTGTCCTGTCTCGAAATTGTTGACGGCGACGATTACGATGGATGCGCGGCTGGAGGCTTAAGTAATAGTGAACCGACGGACGGCGGACCGCTTCCGCCCTGCGTCCCGTCCTTCGCGCTGCAGGGTAAAATGTGGGCCCGATCGTGCACGCGATCCCACCCCACCCTGATGGCAATGTCCGACACTCCCGACCAGCAAGACCTCCCCGACATCGATCCCGATGCCGATATCAATGAACCGCGCCTGTGGCGCAGCGTCGGCTGGACCGCGCGCGTGATCAAGAACGATGACGATGAAGGCTGGGCCGTCGCGATGATCAAGGATGGCGAAGCCGAACCGGCGCTGATCGGTCCGTGGACGATGGGCCGCAACAAGAAAGACCCGAAACCGCTCGATACGAACGCCTTCAACACGCTGGTCAAGACCGCCTCCGAAGTCTTGCGCCGGCACGAGCAGCAACTGCACGCGCAATTGCACAAGAGCGTGATGGTCAGCACTGATACCGCCGAGTTCGAGGTCCTACTCGATATCGTTCCCGACGAAGACGATCCGTACGCGATGCTGACCGCCCGTGATGGCTATGGCGAACAACTCGCGCAAGTGCGCGTGGCACCGAACTTCAAGCTCACGCGAGCCACCGCCAGTACATGGATAGCCAACGACTTCCGCAAACCGAACCAGTAAGCATGAGCACCGCTGACACGCCGCGCTATGTGGTGGCGGTGCGCGCGCTGTGCGAATTCACGGCCAAACAGGGCGACCTCGACCTGCGCTTCACGCCGTCGCCGACGGCGCAGGAAGGCATCGCCGGCCATGTGCTGGTGGCGGCGCGACGTTCCGACAATTACGAATCTGAAATCAGCCTGAACGGCGAGCACGGCCTGCTGCGCGTGCGCGGTCGCGCCGATGGCTATGACCCGACGCTGCATCGGCTGGAAGAGATCAAGACTTTCCGCGGTGACCTGGGCCGCATGCCGGAAAACCACCGCGCGCTGCATTGGGCGCAAGCACGCATCTACGGTTGGCTGATGTGCCGCGAGCGCGGCTGGGCGGAACTGACGCTGGCGCTGGTGTATTTCGACATCGCCAGTCAGCAGGAAACCGTGTTCACCGAGGTCATGACGGCAGACGAACTGGAACAGTTTTTTGTGCAGCAGTGCGCGCGTTTCCTGGCATGGGCCGAACAGGAACTGGCGCACCGGCAAGCCCGCGACGCGGCATGGAGCGCGCTGGCATTCCCGCATCCGGCCTTCCGGACCGGCCAACGCGAGCTGGCGCAAGCGGTGTATCAGGGTGTGACCAGCGCACGCTGCGTACTGGCACAAGCACCGACCGGCATCGGCAAGACCATCGGCACGCTGTTTCCGCTGCTCAAGGCGGCACCGGCGCAGCAGCTCGACAAGCTGTTTTTCCTGACCGCGAAAACCTCCGGCCGCAGCCTTGCGCTGGGTGCCGTCGCGCTGCTAAAACAGGCCACGCCGACGCTGCCCTTGCGCGTGCTTGAACTGGTGGCGCGCGACAAGGCCTGCGAACATCCGGACAAAGCCTGCCATGGCGATTCCTGCCCGCTCGCCAAGGGCTTTTATGATCGCCTGCCGCAAGCGCGCGCCGCTGCCGTACTCGACGGTGCCAGCGGCAGCGCCGCGCTGCGCACGGTGGCGCTGGAGCACGCCGTCTGTCCGTATTACCTCGCGCAAGATCTGGTGCGCTGGAGCGATCTGGTCATCGGCGACTACAACTATTATTTCGACAGCAGCGCGATGCTCTACAGCATGACGCTGGCAAACCAGTGGCGCGTCGCGGTGCTGGTCGATGAAGCCCACAACCTGATCGAACGCGGCCGAAAGATGTACAGCGCCGAACTGGATCACGGCAGTTTCATGCGGATGCGCCTGCTGGCACCGGCCAGCGTGCGCAAAAATATCGACAAGCTCAGTCGCTGCTGGACTGCGCTGCTCAAGGAAAACGCCGAGCCGTACCAGGTGCTGCCCGCCCTGCCCGACAAATTCGTGACCGCGCTGCAGCTCTGCATCACCGGTATCGGTGAATTTTTCAGTGAGCATCCGACCCGCATCGACGCCGACTTGCAGCGCTTTTATTTTGATGCGATCCATTTTGCACGGATGGCCGAGGCCTTCGGTGACCACTCGCTGTGCGACATCAGCCGGCAAGACGGCCGCGATGCCGTGCTGTGCCTGCGCAATGTGATTCCGGCACCGTTCCTCGCGCCCCGGTTTGCCGCAACGCGCTCGACCACGCTGTTTTCGGCCACGCTCAGTCCCTGGCATTTTTATAGCGATACGCTGGGCTTGCCGGCGACGACGGCGTGGATCGATGTGGCGTCGCCATTCACGGCGGCGCAATTGACGGTACGTCTGGTGAGCACGATTTCGACGCGCTTTCGTCAGCGTGCCGGATCGATCGATCCGATCATCGACCTGATGGTCCGGCAGTACCGCGAACGGCCGGGTAACTACCTGACTTTTTTCAGTAGCTTTGATTACCTGCAGGCGGTCACCGCCCGGCTGATTACGCTGCATCCGGAGTTGCCAATCTGGCAGCAAGCGCGGCGTATGGATGACGCCGGCCGCGAAGACTTCCTGGCGCGCTTCGCCCCCGGCGGACGCGGCATCGGTTTTGCGGTACTCGGCGGCTCGTTCGGCGAAGGCATCGACTTGCCGGGCGACCGCCTGATCGGGGCTTTCATTGCGACGCTGGGCTTGCCGCAAATGAATCCGGTCAACGAGCAAATCATGCAGCGCATGCAACAGCGCTTCGGCAGCGGCTACGGCTACGACTACACCTACCTGTTCCCCGGTCTGCAGAAAGTCGTACAGGCGGCCGGCCGCGTCATACGCACGCCGTCGGATCGCGGCATCGTGGTGCTGATCGACGACCGCTACCCGCGTCCGCAAATACGGGCCTTGCTGCCGCGCTGGTGGCAGCCGGAATAATTTCCTGCGAACAATGAACTAATTGAATGAACTAAGTGAAAGGCAGCGTCATACACAGTATGGCCGGTGCCAAGCCGGCCACGCCGCGAGGCTTCCTCAATCCGAACTTCACGATGACTGGATATCACCATGCAATGGTCACAAGGCTATGTAGCGGATCTCGATTACCCGGCAGGTTTCTATCAAGAGCAAGGACCTGACTATCTCAATATCGCTTGCGTACTCAACGAAGTCGAGCCGGTCCGTACCGACCGGCCTTACACCTATCTCGAGCTGGGTTGCGGCATGGGCAATACGCTGGCCATCCTGGCTGCCGGCCATCCGATGGGAACCTTCTACGGCATTGACTTCATGCCCTCCCACATCAGCACCGCGCGCCGGATCGCCGGGGCGACGCACCTTGAAAACCTGCACTATCTGGAACACAGTTTTAGCGACCTGGTCGATGGCTCCGCGCCAGCCTTGCCGCAATGCGATTTCATTACCCTGCATGGTGTCTACGCCTGGATCAGCCGGGAGAGTCAGCAACACCTCATCACGATCCTGAAGCGCCACCTCAAACCTGGCGGCATCGTCTACATCAGCTACAACGCGCTCCCCGGATGGAATGCCGACAGGACCCTGATGCGACTCATGCGGGAGTTTGCCGACGGGGAGCGCGGCGACAGCGCGTCGCGCTTGCGTAGTGCAACCCGTTTCATGGAACAGTTCGATCTGGAACAAGGCGGTGGCTTCAGTGAAACACCCGCCCTGAAAAATTTGCTGGATACCTTAAACAAAGGCAATGCTGCCTACCTCGCGCATGAATACCTGCACCAGTTCGCAGAACCGCTCTATCACCTCGACGTGGCACGCGATCTTGCTGCCGCCAAGCTCGATTTCATTGGCTCATCGGACCTGTGCGAGATGCTGCCGCGGCTTTACCTCAATGACGAGAAGCAGGCGGTACTGGAGAAGATTACCGATCCGGCCCTGCGCGAGACCGCGAAGGACTTTTTTCTGAATCGCAAATTCCGGCGCGATGTGTTTGTCCGCGGTGCCCGGAAAATGACTCCGACCCGGCAGGCAGAATGGCTGCAGACCTTGTCGGTGGCGTTGCTGAAACCGCATCGGCACGTCAACTTGAACAAGCTCCCGGCAGGCCTCATGGAGGTCTGCATCGACCAAGCCGGTTTCGCTCCAACGCTGGAAAAACTCGCTGCAGGCCCTTGTACGCTGGCACACCTGCTTGGCGCCGATGCCATGAAAAACCGGCCATTCCCGGCCGCTTTCGGCGTAATCCTGATGCTGACGGGGTCCTCACAAGCAGCCCTGTACGTGCCACGAACCGTCAATCCTGACGCGGCACAAAGGCTCAACGCTGTTCTGGCAGACGAGGGTCACCACAATGATCACTACCGGACCCTGGCGTCGCCGTTGACGGGCAGTGGCGTCGTCGTCAATCCGGTGGAGTTGCTGGTGGTCGGCGTGTTACGACAGCGACCGGAGGAAATCCTCAGTACCGTGATTGCGCAAGCCCGGGCCAGCCTGGCGCGACGCGGACGGCGTCTGCGCCGGGATGGCGTAATGCTGGAATCGGATGAAGAAAATCAGAACGAAATTGCGTTGTATGCGCGCACTGCGATGGAAGACAAACTGCCGCTCTGGCGGCAGCTCGGCATGCTGTGAGACCGGCCTGCGCAGGCCACGCGCAGCGTGCAAATACACAGGCCGGACAGCTCAGAAGTGGCGCTTGACCACTTCGCCGAAGGCATCGTCGGCCGACATGCCATTGCGCATCAGCGTGGTGATTTCATCGGAATAATCACCGATGGCCGCTGGCAGTGACTGGCGATTTTCCTTGTAGTACGCGTACTTGGCCGCATCGACCATGTCGGTCGCCTTGATGGTAGCTGCCGTATTGCGCACGCTGCGTTTGACGTTGCTGGTCTTGCCGACGTTGGCCTTGGCCTCCTTGATCTTGTCGAGCGAGAACGCCGCAGTGGCATTGACACCCTCGAATTCGTCGGCCTTCGGATGCAGCAAGTGGTGATTGCTGTCAAACGCCATTTTCTTGTCGGAGCTGTTCCAGACCTGGTAGTTCGGTCGCTGTCCGGGTGTGGTCAGGGCAAATTGCACCCGATCTCCGTAAGCGGCCATCTGGGCCATCACATCGTTGAGGAATTCAGTCGAGAGAGTATCGAGCTTGCCGTTCCAGCGTTTGCTTCTTGTCGTAGTCAAAGTACGTAGTTCCAAAAATAGGAGCAGGAACAAGTCACGGTATGCGCTGACCTGCAACTACTGGTTTCATGATCGGTTGAACTAAATCCGTATGGCGCTATTATCGCCCGTCAGGATTCCAGCCGTAAGAAAAAGTTACTTTGCTGATTTCGGTTTGGGTTTGACATTCAGGTTTTCGGTCAAAAACATCATCGCCCGCTGCAGGCTGATGTCGGTTTCATCGATCAGCCGTTCACGTGCTTCCGGCAAAAATTCTTCATTCCACAAGGCCAGCAAATTGTCCTTGATCTCGAAGGGCGCGGCGGCATTGACAAAGTCCGCCACCGCTGTGCTGTTAAAGCCCGCCTTGCGCACTTGCCGCACCATCGTGCGGGCTTCGGCATCGGTAACCATGGTCTTCGGCTTGGCACCGGTGGCCAGGCACATGAACAGGGTCAGGCGCGAATACGGATCATCCTTGCCCTTCATCGCAGCCTGCCATTGCTCCGACACAAAGCCGGCAAAACTGTCGATATCGTCGAGATCGGCATCACGCAGAAAATAGCGCTCGACGATGATATTGAGCACGACATCGATGGCATTGGCCGTATTGAGAATCAGCGGGCCATCGAGTTTTTCGATATCGCGCCGGATGGTCTCGGCGATTGCATGGTGCGGATCGGGCACGTCGTCCAGCAAGGTCCTGGCGATCTTGAGCTTGCCGCCGGGCTGTGGCTGGTTGCGGATCGCGGTAACCAGCTTGGCAAACTCAGCGTGATCGGGGGCTTTGTCGAGACCGGCATGGCGCGCCAGGATGGCCGTGCGGATGATCGATTCGACCGAGAGATAATCGAGTGCCGCAGGCGGCACGCGCAGGTCGTCACGAAACCAGTGCGCCGCTGCGGTGATGTCGACGGCTTCCTGCCGGCGCTTGAGTTCCTTGCGATAAGCCGCCAGCGAAGTCGGCTTGAGCAAGGTGCGCTCGTTCTGGAAATCGATCAGCGACTGGCTCTTGATGTCGCCACTCATCACGGTTTCCGGCATCGCGTACAAACGCTTGAGCATGTCATTGCCACCACGCGAATGGGACAGGAAACTGTTTTCCTGCAGCGAGCGGGCAGCCGCATCAAGGTCACCACCGCTGGCCTCTTCGAGGTACAGGCTGACCAGCGTGACGATGCGCTTGCGCGCGTTATCCAGTTCGGCCTGCAAATGCGGCGTAGCGAAGTGCGTCGCAACCTGCACGGTGCCTTTGGCGCCATCGGCGATGATCACATTGCAACGACTGACATCGATGATTCCCTTGGCCAGACCATGGGTCAGCGCCTTTTCAAAAAAGGGTCGCTTGTCGACTAAGGCGACAGCTTGCTTGGGTGTCGTCATGGCCTTACAACGCTGATTCTTCGTCGGGTCCGGCGACCGGCTTGCTGACCACGGGCGCGTCACGGCGCACCGGCACGGCAGTCGGATCGAGTTCCATCCGCTCCAGATCGGCTTCGGCCTGCAGGCGTTTTTTCAGGTGGGTTTTGATTTGCGGCAGGATCTGCTCGAACATGTCCGGATGGTGATTGCGCAGCAGCCAGGTCACTTCTTTCCAGTCACGGTCGCTGGCCTCGGACTTGTCGATGACATCGTCTTCTTCGGCATGGACATCCTGTGCGAGGCCTTCGGCGTCTTCGTCTTCGACGACCGCCTTGCGGGAGTGCAGATGGTTGAAGGTCCCGTAATTGGCGAAGTGAACAATCATCTCGTCGTGATCGCGCAGGTAATCGATCAGAGCTTCGCAACCGCCGTCGATGTCGCCAATCGCCTCAAGGAAGTCGTCGGTATCGCTGCCTTCGCGAAACAGCACCGCATTGATCATGCCGCGCAAATGCGTGTGGGTATGGTCACCGTAGAGCCGCTCCATGACCAGCGCGCGGGCGAACTGTTCGGGCGTCACCACCAGGTTGACCACTGATTCGTGCGACGAATCGAATTCGCGGATCACGGCCAGCAAATCCTTGGGAGGCATTTGTTCGAGGACCGCCACCAGGGCGAAATCGCCCTCGGCTTCGGCCAGCGAGACCAGCGCGAATTCGGCGCCGGCGATATCGCCAGCCCGGATCAGGCTGGCGGCTTTCAGTACGAGTGCATTGGACATGGGCGTTCTAATCAGGAAAAAGGTCGAGCGGACACGCGGTCCGCGTTATCGCAAGTGGCAGTCTGGCGACGCCTATTCGCGCCGGTCGAAACCCTGCTCGGACATCCATTCGGAGCCGGCTTCATCGAGATCGCGCTCATCGTCGTCATCGTCGCGACCGTTTTCACCTTCGTCATGCTCTTCGTCATCGGCGGCGGCGCGATGGCTGTTGCCACCCTTGCCATGCAGGTATTCGAGGCAGATCGTCGTGATCAGGAAGCGTTCACCGCCGGTTTCCAGCAGCACGTCATC
This sequence comes from Actimicrobium sp. CCC2.4, assembly GCF_034347385.1. NCBI lineage: Bacteria > Pseudomonadati > Pseudomonadota > Betaproteobacteria > Burkholderiales > Oxalobacteraceae > Actimicrobium > Actimicrobium sp. CCC2.4. The sequence continues at coordinate 2,943,289 of NZ_CP133777.1, forward strand.
GGCCAGCTTTTGCGTGTCGACCGAAAACTGCACTGCATCGACCAGCTCGCTCCACGCCGGAAAATCTTCCGGGTCCGTGGTCGACAGCAGGTATAGCGCCTGCAGGTTGACGAAGTTGATGTCGCCATGAAACGCCACGGCGACCATCTCCGGCGCGGTCTCTATCATCGGCATCAGCAGCTTGAACTGGGAGCGCTTGTCCTTGAGGCGCTTGGCCAGGATATCGTTGCCTTCGGAATCGCTTTGCAGGTCTTCCAGTTCGGCCTTGTAGGCCTTCGACAGGTCTTCGAAATAATAGGACAGGCTCATTGCAGTACCTTGTTCATGTAGGTTCTCCAGATTTCTTCGGCGGTTTCCAGCGGTCGTTCCAGCAGGCTGCGACGGCGACTCTCATCGTAGGAATGGCGTTTTGCGTCATCGGCAAGCAAGTCGTAGGCTTCCTGCACGGCGCGAAATTGTTCAGGTGCATCGACCGCCGTATTTCTATCCGGATGGAATTCGGATGCTTTTTTGCGGTAAGCGCTTTTGATGGCGCTAGCCGTTGCATCGCTGTCCAGGCCGAGCACGGCGTAGTAGTTTTTCATGGGTGAGGATGTGTGTTGCGTGACAAAAGTCAGGCACTGCCGGAGGCGATCAGTGGCGTCGCGCCGGCGTTGCCATCATGGAGGTGCAAGGATACACCACCGGGGGACGGCAGAGTGGGTCCGCCCGCGCGCGGACCTGTTTTATGGCGGGCCGGGCCAGCCCGCCCGACGATGGCTTGCCGGCTATTTTGGCAGCACCAGACGCAGCACGGCGTTCTCGTTGATGACTGCCAGCGTAGTCGCACCGGCCAGCGCCAGCGCCATCGGTTGCGCCAGACTGCCGGGCAAGGCACCGGTGCGGATACCGACTGATCCCGGCACGCCCGCGACAGTGCTCACTTGTCCCGATGGCGTTATCCTGCGGATCGTATTGTTCCCGGCATCGGCAACATAGACGTTGCCGGCGTTGTCCGCCGCCAGACCTTGCGGGTTGAAGAAACGCGCGGCGTCGCCCGCACCGTCCAGCGCACCCGTCTCCAGCACCCGGCCCGCCAGGGTTGTGACGACGCCGCCCGGCGTGATCTTGCGGATGGTGCCGTAGGCCGGCTGGCTGACAACCACATTACCGGATGGATCGACCGCAATGCCGGGCGGTTTCAGGAAGCGCGCCGCCGCACCGGTGCCATCATCGCTGCCGTACTTGCCGGCGCTACCTGCCAGCGTCGAGACCACGCCGGCCACCGTGATCTTGCGCACCGTGTGATTGCCGGTATCGGCGACGAACAGGTTACGGGCCGCATCAATGGCAATGGCTTCCGGCTCGAAAAAACGCGCAACGTTGCCGGGTCCATCGGCGCTACCCGGCGACGAACCCGCGCCGGCGATGGTGGTGACCACGCCGGCCGGCGTGATTTTGCGAATCGTCGAATTGAACGTATCGGCGACGAACAGGTTACCGAGCGCGTCGGCCACAATGCCGCGCGGATAGTTGAAGCTCGCTGCGGCACCGGTGCCATCGACCCCACCCGGCTTGCCATTGCCGGCCAACTGGCTGACCACACCGGCCGGCGTGATCTTGCGGATCATGTGATGCGGCGTATCGACGACATACCAGTTACCGGAGGCATCGCTGGTCACGCCTTGCAGGCTGCCAAACCGCGCCTTCGCCCCGCTGCCGTTGACGATACCCCGCACCAGCTCTTTGCCTGCCAACGTCTTGAGCGTAGTACCACCCGTGATCACGTGCACGCCGTATTGCCCGGTCACCGAGAGCGCGCCGGATGGATCAACCGCAATGCCTAGCGGCATCGTCACTTGCGGATGGATGGCGGCCAGCGCATTGACCGGCAAGGTGGTCACCACGCCTTGTGGCGTGATCCGGCGTATCCGGCGCGCGTACTGGTCAGCACCGTACAGGATGCCGGCACTATCAATGGCCAGGTTAGAGAGGCCTTCAAAACCGGCTGCTGCACCGGTCCCATCCTTGAGCTCGAAATTGGCCAGCGAGCCGGCCAGCGTCGTCACGATGCCGGCCGGCGTGATCTTGCGTAGCAAGCCGCTGCCGGCATCAGCCACATAAATATTGCGCGCCGCATCCGTCACCAATCCCTGCGGATTACTGAAGCGCGCGGCGCTGCGCACGCCATCGAGGACACCAAAATTGCCCGCGCTGCCGGCCAGCGTGGCCACCATTCCGCCCGGGCTGATCGTGCGTACGGTGTGGTTGTAGGTGTCACTGACCAGCACGGTCCCGGCGACATCGATCGCGATCCCCTGCGGATACGAAAAGCGCGCGGCGTTAGCGCGTCCGTCCGTGCTGCCATCGACCCCGACGCGTCCGGCGATGGTCGTGACGACGCCCTGCGCAGTGACTTTGCGGATGGTCTGGTTATTCGTATCTGCCACGTACAGCGTGCCGGCGCGATCAATCGCAATACTTTGCGGATAGTTGAAGCGCGCCGCCGCGCCAGTGCCATCCGCCGCACCTGGTATCGACATCGCCCCGGCCAGCGTACTGACGCTACCATCCGCACTGACCTTGCGGATCACGTGATTCTGCCAGTCCGCGACGTAGCGGTTACCGGCGCCATCGACGGCAATTCCGACCGGAAAATTAAACCGCGCCTGACTACCGCTGCCGCTTAAATTGCCGGCACCACCGGTTGAACCGGCGACAAAGAATAGTCCGGGCTGCGCAGAGGGTGCCGACGCCGGCATCGTTGCCGCGATGGCGCTTTGCCTCAATACCGGCGTGGTCTCACTGGCGAGAAGTGCGAGCGGATCAAAATCGGCACTGCACGCCAACAGCAACAAGCACAACAGGACAGGCGGGAGCGACCGTGCCACAAGAGGGGCACGACGAACAAGACTAAGGGGGGACATGTTTCCACCAAGGTGAAGTTGACAGCAATCGGCTGCAGGCGGCAAAAATACACCGCCCGGCAGGCGGCGTTCATGGCATCTGCCTGCGCATTGATCTTGCTCATTGTGGTGAACATCATGGTCACCGGCGCCGTGTTGAGTGCCGGTTATTTCGGCAGAACCAGCCGTAGTACCGCGTTCTCGTCAATGACTGCCAGCGTGGCCGGTCCGGTCACCGCGAGTGCTGACGGGAACGCGAAGCTGGCGGGTAAAACCCCGGTCCGTATGCCGATCGATCCCGGCAAACCGGCAACCGTGGTGACGCGCCGCCACGGATCAATCTTGCGGATCGTAGTGGCAGCGGTATCCGACACATAGACATTGCCGGCGGCATCTGCGGTCAGCGCCAGCAGGTAACCGAAGCGCGCATCTTCACCCACCGCATCGACATTGCCGAACGCCAGCGCCTGGCCGGCCCAGGTCGTCACGACGCCCGCCGGCGTGATCCTGCGCACCGCCCGATAGGAAATCACATAGACATTGCCGGCCTGATCGACCGACATCGAGCGTGGCGAAGCCAGGCGTGCCGCGGCACCGGTCCCGTCCTCGCTGCCGTATCTGCCCGGGCTGCCTGCGAGTGTCGACACCACGCCGCTGGTCGATATCTTGCGGATCGTATGGTTGCCGGTATCGCCGACATACAAGTTACGCTGCGCATCGATGGCAATGCCTTCCGGACTCGAGAAGCGCGCGAGATTGCCGGGACCATCGGTACTGCCGGTCGATGACGGCGCGCCGGCAATCGTGGTGACCACGCCGGCGGGCGTAATTTTGCGGATCGTCGAATTGGTGGTGTCGGCAACAAACACGTTACCCAGCGGATCGGCAACAATCCCCTTGGGCGCCTTGAAACTGGCCTCTGTACCAGTGCCATCGACGTTGCCCCACTTGCCACTGCCGGCCAGTTGACTGACCACGCCGGCCGGTGTGATTTTGCGGATCATGGAATTGCCGGCATCGGCGACATACCAGTTACCGGTGGCGTCGCTCGTCACGGCCCACGGCAGGTTAAAGCGCGCCTGTGCACCGGCCCCATTCACCAGCGCCAGTTCCGGTGGCAATCCGGCCAGTCGCTTGAAGGTGGTGCCGTTCGTGACGACATACACACTGTATTGCCCGGTCACAGACAGCGTGCCGGACGGATCGACGGCAATCCCGAGCGGCATGATTTCCCGCGGCTGCCCCGGTGGTCGCGCATCGAATGGCAGCGTCGTCACCACGCCTTGTCGCGTAATCCGATGGATCTTGCCGGCAGACTGGTCGGCCCCGTACAAGATGCCGTTGGCATCAATGGCCAGACCGGCCAGGTCGACATAGCCCTTCACCGTCCCCGTGATGTCCTTGAAGTTCACACCGTTGACCCCGCTGGCGAGGGTTGTCACGATGCCGGCCGGCGTGATCTTGCGCAGCAAACCGTTGCCGCGATCGACCACATAGACATTGCGGGCGGCATCCGTGACCAGCGCCTCCGGATAGGAGAAACGCGCCGCGCTGCGTATGCCATCGAGGGCACCGACATTGTTGGCGCTGCCGGCCAGTGTCGTTACATTCCCGTCCGGACTGATCTTGCGTATCGTCTGATTGGCGCTATCGCTGACGAGCACGTTACCGGCAACATCGACCGCGACACCCTTCGGGTCAAAAAACCGCGCCGCACTGCCCCGGCCATCCGCACTACCGGGGTCACCGGCGCGGCCGGCCAAGGTCGTGACGACGCCTTGCGGGCTTACCTTGCGGATCGTATGGTTGACCGAGTCGGCCACGTACAGCATGCCGGCGCGATCAATCGCGATACTTACCGGCGAGTAGAAACGGGCTGCGGCACCGCGGCCATCGGCAGCACCCGGTGTCGACGCGCTTGCTCCGGCCAGCGTACTGACACTGCCATCCGGCCGCACCTTGCGGATCTGGTTATTGTTCTGATCGGCGATATACCGATTCCCGGCAGTATCGACCGCCATGCTGCCCGGATAAGCGAAGCGCGCCAGACTGCCGACGCCATTGAGATTGCCGGCTCCACCCGGTGATCCTGCCACCAGTGACAGCCCGGGCTGCGTGGCACTCGCGGACGTCGCGGCTGCAACGGCAACGGCTGGTGCCGCTGATGCCGGCACGGTAGCAACGAACGGCGAAATCCGCATCGCTACCGGCGGCAACCCGGCACCGGCAAGTGCGAACGGATCAAGGCCGGCATCGCAGCCCCACAGGGTCAGACACAACAGGACAGACGCCATCGTGCGCGCCACATCCGGCGCACGTTTGCCAACAGTTAATAGGGACATGGTTCCGCCAGGGTGAGGTGAACAGCACGCGGCTGCAACCACAAAAAGGTACACCGCCCGATGGGCAGCGTTCACGCTACCTGCCTGGACGTTGATGTGGCTCATCCCATGAAACAAGCCGGTGGGCGGCGCGAGCGATAACGATGGTACTTAAGCAATAATTACTTACATTCAATCACCAATTGAAGATGATCAACTTATTCGGAACACACCTCCCCGATATCGCGGAGCGGACGTTCCGGTCGCAGGCGGCAGATCGACATCCGCAGCATTACTGCAAGCGAAACTGCCCGATGCCACCTTCCCCGAAACACGTTAATGCCCTGCGGCCGGACCGGCACATCTTGCGCGTGCATCTGACCTGCATCCAACATTAAAACAGCCTGCCCACCATCAAGGAGACCCCCATGAACTTTACCGATCCCACCGTGATCATGTTCAGCATCTACCTGTTCGCCATGCTCTTCATCGGCGTGCTGGGCTACCGCCGGACCAATAATCTGGACGACTACATCCTCGGCGGACGCAGTCTGGGCAGTTTTGTCACGGCGCTGTCGGCCGGTGCCTCGGATATGAGCGGCTGGCTGCTGATGGGTTTGCCCGGAGCGATTTATCTGTCGGGGGTCAGCGAAGCCTGGATTGGCGTGGGCCTGGCCATGGGGGCCTATCTCAACTGGCGTTTTGTCGCCGCCCGGCTGCGCCTGTACACCGAGCGGGCCAACAATGCACTGACGCTGCCGGACTACTTTTCGAATCGCTTTGAAGACAAGCAAAACCTGCTGCGCATCCTGACCACCGTGGTGATCCTGGTGTTCTTCACGATCTATTGCGCCTCCGGCGTGGTGGCGGGCGCGCGCCTGTTCGAGAACATGTTCGGCCTGCCCTACCAGACCGCATTGTGGGTCGGCGCCGCCTGCACGATTGCCTATGTATTCATCGGTGGTTTTCTGGCGGTCAGCTGGACCGACACCATCCAGGCTTCGCTGATTTTCACGGCACTCATCGTGGCACCCGTGGTGGCGTATTTCGCCGTCACGACCGGTCTGGCACCGGCGCAATCGATGGCCGATCTGATGACGCCTGCCAAGTCCGACGTCCTGCAAGGCGCGTCCTTCGTCGGCATCGTCTCGCTGCTGGCATGGGGCCTGGGCTACTTCGGCCAGCCCCATATTCTGGTGCGCTTCATGGCAGCCGAATCGGCCAAGACCATCCCCGCCGCGCGCCGCATCAGCATGACCTGGATGATTCTGTGTCTGGGCGGCGCAGTCGCCGTGGGCTATATCGGTATCCCGTATTTCCTGATGCATCCGGAAGGTGCGATGGCCGTCAATGCCAACTCGGAAACCGTGTTCATCGAACTGACCAAGCAATTGTTCAATCCGTGGATAGGCGGCGTGCTGCTGGCCGCGATCCTGGCCGCCGTGATGAGCACCTTGTCGTGCCAGTTGCTGGTCTGTTCGAGCGCGCTGACCGAAGACATTTATCACACCTTCATCCGCAAGGAAGCCGGTCATAGCGAACTGGTCTGGGTGGGTCGCGGCATGGTCATGGCCATTGCGCTGGTGGCCATTGTCATCGCCGGCGATCCCGAGTCGAAAGTCCTCGGTATGGTCAGCTACGCCTGGGCCGGTTTTGGCGCGGCGTTCGGACCGGCCATCATCCTCTCGCTGTTCTGGTCGCACATGACGCGTAACGGTGCGCTGGCCGGTATTCTGGTCGGTGCAGTGACGGTGCTGGTCTGGAAGCAGTTTGGCTGGCTGGGCCTGTACGAAATCGTCCCCGGCTTCCTGTTTGCCTGGATTGCCACGATGGTCGTGAGCCGGTTGGGCACACCATCAACGACGATGCTGAGCAGGCATGAAGCGGTGGAACTGGAGTTAAGCAAGCTCTGATCACCGGGGCCGGCCAGGCTGCATTCAATCGAGCTCAGCGCGCAGGAACATGAGCAAGACGTCGCCATTGCCTTTGCTGCGCGACAGACGGGGAACATACGCGGCCATCAGCTTGGTCTTGCGGGTGCCGGCCGATACCACGGGCAAGATGCACGGGAAAGGTTTGCCGGAAAAATAATCGGCTCTGCTAATGAGCAGACCGGTCAACCCGACACCGGCTTCGTAGCCATGACCGAGAGGCTGCATCCATTGATGCAGATAGCCGGCCATCAGCTGCGGCTTGTAGTGAGAGTCGGAGATGGCCAGTCCGTACAGCGACTCTTCATTGTCGCTGGTGGTCCGGACTATCTTGCTATAGCCAAGTCCCCATGCTTTTTCATTGAGTTCGCGGATCCGTTCGGCCGTATAGGTATGGCGGCCATGGCGGGCGTAGCCGGACAGAACGATGGACGCGACACCGTCATCGACAATATGTCGCAGCTTGTCGTCGTCCCGGCTCCACCAGGAGGCATCGGTACTGCTTGTCGAGAGGGGTGTGTCGTCGGCCGGCATGGCCTGAGCGGCGCGGTGTGCGCCCGACGGCAAGGTGATGATGAGCATGACCAGAACAGCACTTGAGTAATTCATCGAGGACATTGAATCGTCGAAAAAAAATTTATTGTGCTGTATTTCCGCAGTGTTGAAGCGATTTCCGGAGCAACTGCATCCTCCCCGCCACAGTCGCGCAAGATGGTTTACCCGAAGTTAACAGTAACCAGGAGTCGCGAAGCGGCTACCCGTCGACCCCTGTTACTACTACCGGGTACGCAAACCGACTGCGCCCCGGCACGTAGAAAACGGGATCACTGCCGGGCTAGCCCACCCACTTGCGCGCATTGCGGAACATCCGCATCCACGGCGCGTCCTCGCCCCATTGCTCCGGATGCCACGAATGCAGCGTGCTGCGGAAGACCCGCTCGGCATGCGGCATCAGCACCGTGAAGCGACCATCCGGCGTGGTTACCGAACTGATGCCATCAGGCGATCCGTTCGGGTTATACGGATAATTTTCGGTGACATTGCCCTGATTATCGACATAGCGCAGTGCCACCAGCGCGGCATCGATATCACCGGTCAGCGCGAAGTCGGCATAGCCTTCGCCATGCGCCACCGCGATCGGGGTGCGGGTGCCGGCCATGCCATCAAAGAAGATTGACGGCGAAGCAGCGATCTCGACCATGCCGAAACGCGCCTCGAATTGTTCCGACTTGTTGCGGGTGAATTTCGGCCAGGCTTGTGCGCCGGGGATGATGGATTTCAGATTGCTCATCATCTGGCAACCGTTGCAGATACCCAGGCCGAAGGTATCGGTGCGCTGGAAAAACGCCGCAAACTGTTCGGCCAGTGCCGGGTTGAACAGGATGGTCTTGGCCCAGCCTTCGCCGGCACCGAGCACATCGCCATACGAGAAGCCGCCGACCGCAATCACGCCCTTGAAATCCGCCAGCCGCGCGCGACCAGCAATCAGGTCGCTCATGTGCACGTCGATCGCCGTGAAGCCGGCCTTGTGCATAACGTAGGCGGTTTCGATATGCGAATTGACGCCCTGCTCGCGCAGGATCGCGACCTTGGGCCGCACGCCGGTGGCAATGAAGGGTGCGGCGATGTCTTCCTGCGGGTCGAAAGTCAGCACCGGCGAGATGCCCGGATCAGCCTTGTCGAGGATGCGGGCATATTCGGCATCGGCGCATTCCGGATTGTCGCGCAGACGCGCGATGCGCCAGCTGGTCTCGCTCCAGAAGTGATGCAGGTCAATGCGTGGCGGCTGATAAATTACCTTGGCGTCGCGCGTAAATTCGATCGTGCCGCGCTCGTTGAGCTTGCCGATGATATGACTGCAGGCACCCAGATTGAAGCTGCGCAGCACGTTCATGACGTCGGATTTTTCGTCGGCCCGAACCTGGATCACGGCACCGAGTTCTTCGCAGAACAAGGCGCGCAAGGTCAGTTCGTTGCGTCGCTCGCTGACTTGCGAAGCCCAGTTTTTGGAATCGCCCCAGTCGGCCGCGTGCTCGCTTTCCATTGCAATGATGTCGAGGTTGACGGTCACGCCGGCACGACCGGCAAAGGCCATTTCGCACAGGGTTGCAAACAGGCCGCCGTCGGAACGGTCGTGGTACGCGAGCAAGCGTTGTTCGGTATTGAGTTGCTGGATTGCCGCAAAAAATGCCTTGAGGTCATCGGCACTATCGAGGTCCGGTGCGGTGTCGCCAATCTGCTGGAACACCTGCGCCAGCGCTGATGCGCCGATACGGTTTTTGCCACGGCCCAGGTCGATCAGGATCAGTGCCGTCTCGCCCATGTCGGACCGCAATTGCGGCGTCAGCGAGCGGCGGATATCCGTCACCGGCGCGAACGCAGAGACGATCAGCGAGACCGGCGACATCACCGATTTGTCGGCGGCATCTTCTTTCCAGGTAGTGCGCATCGACAGCGAATCCTTGCCGACCGGGATGCTGATGCCCAGCGCCGGACACAGCTCCATGCCGATCGCCTTGACGGTATCGAACAGTGCAGCGTCCTGCCCCGGCTGACCGCAGGCCGCCATCCAGTTGGCCGACAGCTTGATGTCCGAGATGTCGGCAATCGCCGCGGCAGCGATGTTGGTGATCGCTTCGCCGACCGCCATCCGGCCCGAGGCGGCGGCATTGATGACGGCCAGCGGCGTGCGCTCGCCCATCGCCATCGCTTCGCCCAGATACCCCTCGAAACTCATGGCAGTAACGGCGCAATCGGCTACCGGCACTTGCCACGGTCCGACCATCTGGTCGCGCACGCTGGTGGCACCGACGGTACGGTCCCCGATCGTGATCAGGAAGGATTTGTCGCCGACCGTCGGCAGACGCAGCACGCGCTGACCGGCATCGGCCAGGTCGATGCCGGTCAGGTCGATCGGCGGGAATTGCTGGATCAGGTGACTGGCTTCGCGGTGCATTTTCGGCGGTTTGCCGAGCAGGACATTCATCGGCATGTCGACCGGCGTGTTGCCGTGGGCCGGATCGACCACCTTCAGCTGGCGCTCTTCGGTTGCGGTACCGACGACGGCAAACAGGCAGCGCTCGCGCTGGCAAAAATACGTGAACAGCGGCAGGCTGTCGGGATCAATCGCCAGCACGTAACGCTCTTGCGATTCATTACTCCAGATTTCTTTTGGTGCCATGCCGCTCTCTTCCAGCGGCACCTTGCGCAGGTCGAAGATCGCCCCGCGTTTTGCATCGTTGGTGATTTCCGGGAAGGCATTCGACAAGCCGCCGGCACCGACGTCATGAATCGACAGCACAGGATTGTCTTCACCCATCTGCCAGCAGCAATTGATGACTTCCTGCGCACGTCGCTCCATCTCCGGATTGCCGCGCTGGACCGAATCAAAATCAAGGTCGGCGGTATTGGACCCGGTCGCCATTGACGAGGCGGCGCTGCCGCCCATGCCGATGCGCATGCCCGGACCACCCAACTGGATCAGCAGGCTTCCTACCGGCAGGTCATTCTTTTTGGTGTGCTGGTCGGCGATGCTACCGATACCGCCGGCGATCATGATCGGCTTGTGATAGCCGAACACGGTACCGCTGACATGCTGTTCGTAGGTGCGGAAATAGCCGCTCAGAATAGGCCGGCCGAATTCATTGTTGAACGCGGCGGCACCGATCGGACCATCGATCATGATGTGCAATGCCGAGGCAATCCGGTCCGGTTTGCCGTAGACCAGTCCCGGGACTTTTGCGCTGGCGACCGGAGTCGTCACGTCGTGGGCGTTTTCCCAGCCGTGCACGGCACCGGGCAACATCAGGTTCGATACCGTGAAGCCGCACAGGCCGGCCTTCGGCTTGGCACCGCGACCGGTCGCACCTTCATCGCGGATCTCGCCGCCGGCACCGGTGGCAGCACCCGGAAATGGCGCAATCGCGGTCGGATGGTTGTGCGTCTCGACCTTCATCAGGATATGGGTCAGTTCCTGCGACGGCGCGTACTCGTTGCCGGCGGCACCGCCACGCGGATAAAAGCGCATCACGCTGGCGCCTTCGATGATCGACGAATTGTCGCTGTAGGCCACGATGGTGCCTTGCGGGTGCAGCTCATGGGTATTGCGGATCATGCCGAACAGGGTCTTGTCCTGTGCGACGCCATCGATGGTCCAGTCGGCATTGAAGATCTTGTGGCGGCAGTGTTCGGAATTGGCTTGCGCGAACATCATCAGTTCGACATCGGTCGGATTGCGTCCGGCTTGAGTGAAGGCATCGGCCAGGTACGTAATCTCATCGGGCGACAGCGCCAGTCCGAGTTCGGTATTAGCCATCACCAGCGCGGCCTTGCCGCCACCGATCAGGTCGATCGCCGCCAGCGGCTTGGCATCGAGTTCGCGGAACAGCGCTGCCGCATCGCTGGCCTGGCGCAACACCATCTCGGTCATGCGGTCGTGCAGCGCATCGGCGACGCCGTGCACGCTGGCATCGGCCAGGTGCTTGACGCCGCGCAGCAGGCCCGCCTTGACGCGCACGTGATAAACGATGCCGCGCTCGATGCGGCGGATTGGCGTCATACCGCAATTGTGGGCGATGTCGGTGGCCTTGCTGGCCCACGGCGAGATCGTTCCAAAACGCGGAATGACGACAAATTCATCGCCATCGGCAGCACCGGAAAACGGCTCGCCGTAGGTCAGCAAACCCTCCAGCCGATCCAGCTCGGGCTGGGTCAGCGTGGTGCTGGTATCGACAAAATGCAGGTAGCGACCCGTGACAGAAATGATCGCGTGATCGACCTTCTGCAGTTGCGCTAACAGGCGTTGGGAACGGAAAGCGGAGAGCGCGTTGGAGCCCGGCAAAATCAACATGGCGAGAGGAAGGTTGGTGTGACGCCGACGACGGGGCCACGGGTTGGATCGGAAAGGCCGGATTATACCGTGCCGGCACGCGCTCCGCGGAGGCAATGGCGGGTGCGGTGTGTGACGGCCTGCCGTGGCGGGCCGCGCACTTATGCCCGTATTTTGTGAATAACTTTGTGCATAACCGTGCTGGACACGCTCGCAGGCCAGACCTGGCCTGGCCTCGCACAGCTGCCTTTTATTTGGGCAGGCTGATGTAACGGGAAGATGGGTGAGGATTGATCGGGTTCTTCGTTGCGGGTGGAGGATGATTGGTGCACGACAGTGGGTCGGGTTTGGGGTTTGGGGTTTGGGGTTTGGGGTTTGGGGTTTGGTCGCCCCCCACGAACCGTTCGGCCTGAGCTTGTCGAAGGCTCGCCGGACTGTCTAGTATGGCTGCGGGGGTGCTAAAACTACCAGCGCTCCGCCACGGCCTAGCCGGGAGCGGCCCGCATAAGCGCTAACGTTCCTGGACAGCACGCTTCGCAAGTTGGGTTGGGTTGCGAAGCTCAGCATTCATGCGGGTTACGGTCGCCGGTAGCTTGGTTTTTTTGTGCTTCGCCACGACCAAGCCGGGAGCGGCCCGGCAGCCGGTCACTTCTTTTTGCTTCGCCAAAAAGTAAGTAACCAAGAAAAAGGCGACCGCGATGCGGCTGCCCTGCGGGTTCCCAAAAACGGTAGTCAGGCAAGGGGAGTGCCGCAAACTCGCTGCGCTCAGACAGTGCGGCCCTCTTATCCCTTGCCTGACTACCGTTTTTGGCAGCTGCCTCAATGCGGAACAAGTCAAGGTCAACAACCACGGCAAAAGCAACCGCAACTTCCAAAGCAACTTCAAAAACAACTTCAACTTCAACTTCAACTTCAACGACACGGGGTTGCCGTTGCCGTTGCCGTTGCCGTTGCCGTTGCCGTTGCCGTTGCTGTTGAAGTGGTCGTTGACGTTGACCTGTTCCGCATTGAGATAGCTGCCAAAAGCCGGAGCCAGTCAGGGGGAAGGCCGCAAACTCGCTACGCTCAGACAGTGCGGCCTTCTGATCCCCTGCCTGACTCACCTTGTTGGCAGCAGTCTTTTATGCGGAATTCAACACCAAACACAGCCTTGATATTTGGATGATGGTCGGGCTCGCTTTGCGCGAGCGTGATGGCTGGAAGACGGCGGTGGTCTGGTTTTGGGTTTTGGGTTTTGGGTTTTGGGTTTTGGGTTTTGATGGCGGCCCACAAACCGTTCGTCCTGAGCTTGTCGAACGCACGTCAGGCACTTATGCCCGTATTTTGTGAATAACTTTGTGCATAACCGTACTGGACACGCTCCCGAGCCAGTAGCTGCCTGGCTTGACGCGAGCGCCTTTTATTTAGGCAGCGAACGAATGCGCTGCACATTCACCCTTGGCCTAACTCAATCCCCATCGCGGAAAGCATGATAAATCTCCAGCACCGCATCCCAGTCCTCAAAAAAAGCATCGACGCAGACCGGATCAAAATGACTGCCCGACCCTTCGAGAATCAGCGCGACGGCACGATCGAGTTCCCATGCCGGCTTGTACGGCCGCGCAGAAGTCAGCGCATCGAACACGTCAGCCACCGCGATGATGCGGCCGTACAGCGGAATCTGTTCGCCGGCGAGGCCGTTCGGGTAGCCGCTGCCATCGAATTTTTCATGGTGCGTCAGGGCGATCGCGGCAGCGACCTGCAGCAGCGGCGACGCGCTGCCGCGCAGGATGTCGGCACCGATCTGGGCGTGGGTACGCATGATCTCCATCTCGGCCGCATCGAGCCGGCCCGGTTTAAGCAGGATGTTGTCCGGAATCCCGACCTTGCCGATATCGTGCATCGGTGCCGCGTCGCCCAGCAGATCCTGTTCGGCCGGGCCGAGTCCCATGTTGGCCGCCAGCAGTCGGGCATATTTACTCAGGCGTACCAGATGCGCACCGGTTTCCGGATCGCGGTATTCGGCGGCGCGCGACAGGCGCAGGATCGCTTCGCGTTCGCGCGCAACGATTTCGCGGGTCGCCTTGGCGACCTCTCCGGCCAGCCACTCGGCGCGACTAGCCAGCTGTTGCTGCGCGACGCGCAAGGCCAGCAGGTTCGAGACACGCGCGCGCAATTCAGTCTTGTTGATCGGCTTGGTCAAAAAATCATTGGCCCCCAGTTGCAATGCCTTGTGCCGCACTTCGGTCTGGATATCGGCCGTCACCATGACGATAGGCACATCGCCCCTGCCAGGCAATTGCCGGAATACCTGCAAAAATTCCAGACCATCCATCTCCGGCATCATGTAGTCGACCAGCAGCAAATCCGGCGCGTTATCCCGGCACCATGCCAGCGCCTTGAGCGGTTCGTCCATCCTGACCGGCGTCACCTCGGGGATCGCCTGCAGCATGTGAGAAAACAGGGCTAGGTTGGTGAGGTCATCGTCGACGATCAGGACAATCATGGCGTTTCTTTCATTCGTTGGACCAGGTCAACCAGGCGGATAAAGGCGGGCTGCATCGCCTCATGGAGTTGTTTGAGTCTGGGCAGGTCGCCCGCGTGGCTGGCGCGGTCGGCACTGCGCGCCAGACCGGCCAGCTCATCCATGCCCAGCGTCGCGCTCGATCCGACCAGCCGATGGCACAGCGCACCCGCCTGCCGGAAATCCGCGCTCGCAATGGCGCTGCCGAGCTGGCTAAAAATCGGCGGCGTGGTCGACAGAAAAAGGTCGAGCATGCCGTGCTGCGCGTCGACATCGTCCTCGAACATATCGTGCAAGCGGCGCATATCGAGCAGCAAGGGCGCACTGACACTGACCGCCGCGGCTTCCAGCACCGGGGTCGCTGCACCTGCCGCGGCAACCGGCAAACGCTGCGCCAGCATGTCAGCCAGCAGCTCGCGCCGGATCGGCTTGGACAGGTAATCATCCATGCCGGCTTCCAGGCAGCGTTCGCGATCGCCCTGCATCGCGTTGGCCGTCATCGCGACAATCTGGATGTGGCCGCCACCGGCTTGCTCGGACTGCCGGATCCGGCGCGTTGCCTCGAAGCCGTCCATGACCGGCATCTGGCAATCCATCAGCACCAGCGCATACGGCACGGTGGCCAGCGCATCGAGGGCCTCCTGCCCGTTCGACGCGACATCAACGGCATAGCCCATCTGGCTTAGCTGATGCACGGCGAGCTTTTGATTGATCAGGTTGTCTTCGACCAGCAGGAGCAGCCGATGATCGCCCCGATCATGTTCCGTCCTGACCGGTACCGGTGCTTCGCGCCTGTCGACAACGACCGGCACGACGGCCTGACGCCGCTCCAGCGCATCGCTGAGCGCATCGAAGAGGGTCGACTGGCGCAGCGGTTGCTGCAGGCTGGCATGGAAGCCCTGCGCGGGGGCCCGTTCGCGCGCCGCATCGCTGTCGGCCAGCAAAATGAAGCGGCTCTCCGGCGCACTGTCGGCCAGCGCCGAGCGCAATACCCCGGCCGTCATGTCCGGTAGCGCCGAATCAATCAGCACCACTTGCTTGAGACTGCCCGCCAGATGACGTTTTTGCTGCGCCAGCGCCTGCGCCGCAGAATCGACCACCAGTACGGGCATGCCCCACGACTTCATATAAGCGCTCAGGATGTGGGCCTGAATACGGTGGGGCTGCACCACCAGTACTGCAGTGCGGGCATGTTCCGTCAACACCACTTTCGCGGCGCTGCCGGCAACCACTGTCACCGGCAACTCGAACCAGAAGGTCGAACCGACACCGGGCTTGCTGTCGACCCCGATATGCCCGCCCATCAATTCCACCAGCCGCTTGCAGATCGACAGCCCCAGTCCTGTGCCGCCGTATTTACGCGTCACCGATCCATCGGCCTGGACAAACGGATTGAACAGCATGGCGATCACCGGTGCGGTGATACCGATGCCGGTATCGGCGACCTCGAAGCGCACCGTGCACAGATCATGCTGACGGTCGACCTGCCGGACCAGGATCCGGACTTCGCCGGCGGGCGTGAACTTGACCGCATTGCCGATCAGGTTGAGCAGGACCTGGCGCAAGCGGCCGGCATCGACCGACACGGTCACCGGCAGGTCCGGTTCGACAAAGCACAGCAGGCGCAAACCCTGTTTGCGCGCTTTTACCGCGAGTGCGTCGACACTGCCTTCGACCAATGACAGCAAATGACAATCGGTCGCCTCGATGGTCAACTTGCCGGCATCGATACGTGAAAAATCCAGGATCTCGTCGATGATGACCATCAGCGCATTGGCTGAATCCTCGATCGCCACGGTGAATTCTTCCTGCTGCGCATCGAGCGCCGTTTCGCGCAGCAATCCGGACATCCCGATCACGGCATTCATCGGCGTACGGATCTCGTGACTGACCGTCGAGAGGAACTCACCGCGTGCAGCGTTGGCTTGCTCGGCGACGATTTTTGCGCTCTTGAGCGCCACTTCGACGACCTCACGGTGACGCATCACGCGCCACAGCACCGCCGTATACACCAGCACCACGACAGTAAGCAGCGCACCCAGCCAGTTCAGATTGCCGGCACCGGCCGACCAGCGCTGCACGGCATGCGCCTCGGACATGCCGACCATGGCCACCAGCGGAAATTTGCGGGCCGCCTGGAAGTTAACGATGTAAGCATCCTCCTCGCCCATCGTGTAACGGAACTGGCCATGCTCGATATGGCGGGCCAGATCGGCGAACAGCGGCAGGCGGATATGGTTCTGGTTGACCGCGAACCCGACCGCGGCCGTTCCTGCCAGCACGTTGCCCTGGTAATCGAGCAGCGTCGCATTGGTCACTTCGGCACCGAGAACGGCACGATAGTGCGGGAACAGTGAACCCGGATTGACCGCCAACAGCATCCTCACCGGCATACCGCGCAATGTCGCGTTGCGCACGAACGGAATCACGTAAGCCTGCGCCAGGCCCGCTCCGGGGGCCGGCTGTGTGCCATCGATTTCATCAAAGTCACGCACGAATTGCGGCCGTCCCGGCGTCATCGTGTCACCCTGCGGCCCCGTCAATCCGAGTTGGGCAAGATCAAGCTGGCGTCCCGCCAGACTCCGGTTGGAACTGAACAGTACCTTGCCGCCGGCGTCCAGCACCGAGATCGAGCGCAGCCGGGTTGAACTGTGCAGTGCGGCTTCGATCAGTGAGGTGGTACGCATTGCGCCGTCGTCCGGACTCTGCTGGTCGATGGCAAGCATGAGCACCTGCAGCGCACTGTCGATAGCCGCCAGCGCTTCGGAAACATGACTCTCGAGCGCACTGACATACAGCCTGCCATGCTCGGCTTCTGCCGCTAGTGCGAGGGTGCGCGTGTGCCGCCCGAACAGGGCCATGCCGAGCAAAATGATGCAGGCAAACAGGACACCCGACCCCATGAAAAAATAGCTGGCATTCCAGCCGGGCAGGATTTTTTTCAGCCAGGGAGATTGCTGAAAAGAGGCGCGCATCGACACTCAGTTCCCGGACACGACCGGCTTGCGACGCTCGCCGTCAGCCAGCAGGATGGCATCGAGCCGGTATTTTTGCGCGAACTGCAACAAGCGCTTGTCGGCCCGGATCACCTGCATGAAACGATCGACCCGCGTCAGCAGCGAGGCATCACCGGGCGCCAGCGCATACGCATAATCGGTTTGATGGAACGGCTGCGGCGAGGCAATCACGCGGGCCCAGGTGGTCAGGTCCAGCATGCGCTGGCTGTACGGAAAGTCGGTCATGAAGGCATCGACGCGACCGGATTCGACTTCGTTTTCACGCGACACCGGCGGCTTGACCACCAGCAGCGTGGCCTGGCGCAAGGCGCGCTGCATGATGGGCTCCATCACCGTGCCGGCTTGTACCGCGATCACGCGACCGGGCTGATCAAGGTCGGCCCAGTTCTTGATCGACGGGTTGTTGGCGGCAGTAACCGCATAGATATCGCTGCGCAAATACGGCTGCGTGAATGCCAGTTGCGCACTGCGCGCCGGCGTAATACCGACCGCATGCATCGCAATATCGCACTGGTCAGTGAGCAGCTTGTCGACCAGCAGGCCGAACGAACTGTCGATATAGCGCACCCGCACGCCCAGTTCCTTGCCCAGTGCATTGGCGATATCGATATCGATACCGACCAGCTGGCCGGTTTTTGAATTGCGGTAGGTAATGCCGTAGTACTCGGGCCAGATACAGACGCGCAATTCGCCGGCATCGAGCACGCGTTGCAGGCGATCGGGCGCAGCAGCCACCGCGCACGGACCAAGCGACAAGGCGACCGCAGCGGCAAACAGGAAGGAGCGCAAAGAAATCATGTCAGAACCCCAGATCAGCCAGCAAGTCATCGACGCTGGACTGATCCAGCGTGCCGCTGCCCGGCCCACCCGGACCGGCGGTGACTTCAATGCGCTGCACCTGGACCATGGTGCCCGGTGGCGCGGCGTCGATGAGCAGCTTGAGCAAATCATTTTCGGTGTGCTCCATCAGCGTGACGACTTTCTTGATCAGCTGTCCGGTCAGGTCCTGGAAATCCTGCGCCATCATGATGTCTGACAGCGCGGTCCGCGTACCACCGCAACCGCTTTGTACCTGTGCCAGAAATGCCCGCGTGCCGGCAACCAGTTCATCCGGATTGGCGCTGCTGCCATCGTTGGCCGCCTCGCTCCAGGACTGCTCCAGCGTCGTCGCGCCACGCACCAGTTGCTCTTGCACCGGGATGTTTTCCTCGACCTTGAGCAACACGATATTGGCGGCGTTCTCGGTCAGGTCGGCGATATGCAGCAAGCGCTCGCGCGCCGATGGAAATTCACTGGCGGCGTTTTCCAGCACGCCGTCGGCACCCAGCTCGCACAGGGTATCGTGCAGTGCCCGCACGATCATGCCCAGCCGTTCGAACACGGGCAAAGGGCTACCGGTCTCCGGCAGCACCAGCGCAGCCGGTAAGGGCTCGATAAAGGTCGTCATGCCGGCACACCTTTTTTGAGCATGATTTTGTCGAGTTTCTCCTTCAGTGTCGCCGCGGTGAAGGGCTTGACGATGTAGCCGTCGGCACCGGCGTGGGCTGCTGCGATGATGTTTTCTTTCTTTGATTCGGCGGTCACCATCAGCACCGGCAAATGGTTCAGCGCCGGATCCAGCCGGATCTGCTTGAGTAATTCCAGCCCGTCCATGACCGGCATATTCCAGTCGGTAATGACGAAATCGATCGGCACGCCGTGGGTCTGGGCGGACTGCAACAGGCGCAGTGCCGCCGCGCCATCTTCGGCTTCGTGAATTTTTGAATGACCGATCTCCTTGAGCAGGCCGGAAATAATGCGGCGCATCGTGGAAAAATCATCAACAACAAGAAAATTGAGTTCGTTAGCCATCGTCATCTCGAATAAGGAAAAAGCGCGCTGCGGCAGTTGTGTCAACTGCCTCCAATACCGTAGCGCCCCGCCAGAAATCACCGTTATCGCCGGCACGGTTCCTGGCGTTGTTGCAAGCGCTAGTTTTCACCAGAACATGCCTGCGGGCATGAGTTTAACAACATCTGGCCACCCCGACCAATTTGTTTTATTCGTTATAAACAAAATTATTGAAAATAAATTCAATTATCGGCGGTCGTGCGGATTACCTCCGGATAAGCGCTAACTTTTCTTGTCAGCACGGCACGCCGGGGCGGTTGCTAAGTGTCACATTCATGCGGCTTGCGGTCGCCGGTAGCTTGTGTTGTCTGTGCTCCGCCCTGATCCAGCCGGGGGCCGGTCACTTTTTTTTGCCTCGCCAACAAGAATGGCACCAGTAAGAAGCGACCGCGAGATTGCGGCTACCCGCACATCATTCATCCTGAGCTTGTCGAAGGCGCAGCGGCTTGTGCGCCTTCGACAAGCTCAGGATGAACCGGTGGCGGCTGTGTTGGCCATCGCCATCAACATCAATGTCAACGTGACCCTCTGACAGCAATCAGGCGGCATCTGCAACAGCCAACCCAAAAGCCCTCACAACTGAAACAACCTGAAGTCATATATTTAAACTATAAAAAAGGTTTTAATTACTTTTAAAAACAAATTCATATTATTTGTCGTAATTGCTGATAAGCTTGTTTTCAACAATTTTACCTAATGATTTATGTGAAATTGATGGAAGAAAAACGCCTATTGCGTGTCCTTCCGAAGGTTGTGCTCTGTCAGCCAGTCACGGCTGTCGGGTCTGGTTGGTTAATCCACTTAAAAGGAGCGCACGATGGCGCTTGTCAAAAAGTTTTCCTCCGCAGCCGCTGCGCCCGGAGCCGAGAGCAGCAAGGGTTCCACCGCTTCCAACCGCGACGCCGAAGCCCAGCGCAAGAAAGCCCGCACACTGGCCAAGCAGCAGCAAGCCGCTGAGCGGATTGCTGCCGCCACCGCGCAACTGTCATCCGGCATCAACGAAGCCTCTTCCGCCGCAGAGTTATTAAAACGCGCTGCAGACCAGATCGCCACCGGTGCCGAGGAAGCCTCCGGCGCAGCGCAGGAATCGCTGGCGGCGCTGCAGCAAGTCGAAGGCGCGATCTCCCGCCAGTTACAAAATGCGGACATCAGCCAGACCAAGGCCGAGGCCGTACAAACACTGATCTCGCAGATTAATGGCGAAGTCACGACCCTGATTGCCAACATCAGCGTCGCCGCCGATCGCCAGGGTGCGTCGGTCACGATGGTCGTCGAACTCGAAAAACAGGCAGCCAACATTGGCGACATCGTCAAGGCAGTCGCCCGCATCGCCGACCAGACCAACTTGCTGGCGCTAAACGCCGCCATCGAAGCGGCCCGCGCCGGCCAACATGGCAAGGGCTTTGCGGTAGTGGCCGACGAAGTGCGTACGTTGGCAGAAACCTCCGAAAAAAGTGCCAAGCAAATCCAGGATCTGGTCGGCCAGATCCAGCAGGAGGTCAAGGTCATCGCCGATGGCATGGGCTCGTCGGTCGAACGCGTACTCAAGGAAGTCGAGAACGGCAAGCGCATTACCGAACAGCTCGAGCAGATCCGCATTGACTCGATAGAAATCTCCAGCGGCATCCGTGAAATCGCCACCGGCGCGCTGCAATCAACCAACGCCGCCAAGCAATCGCTGAAGGGTTCCGAAGACATCGCCGCCGCCGCCGAAGAGCAATCTGCCGCTGCCGAAGAAGGTGCCAAGACCGTGGCACAGCAAAGCCAGGCGCTGACCGAATGCGAACAGACCTCGCAAACCCTGGCCGAGCTGGCCGAAGACCTGAAGAACTCGACCGATGTCGCCAAGAGCGCCGAAGAAGTCGCGGCCGCTGCCGAACAGCTGTCGTCCGCCGTGCAGGAAATCAGCCAGTCCGGCACCCAGATCATGGCCGCGCTCGAGCAGATCCTGAAAGGCGCGCAAGTGCAATCAGCCGGTACCGAAGAAGTCGCTGCCGCGATTTCGCAAATCGAAAAAGGCGTCGAAGTCGCGCAGGTGCGCGGCAAGGCCAGCGGCGAAAAAGTCATCGCCATCAAGAGCCTGCTCGACGTCAACAAGACCAGCATCGATGGCCTGATCACGGGGATCTCGTCGTCGGTCGATGCCTCGCGTGGCAGCCTCAAGCAGATCAAGGAACTCGAACTGGTGTCGCGCCGGATCGACAAGATCGTCGATGCCATCACCACCGTCTCGATCCAGACCAACATGCTGGCGGTCAATGGCTCGATCGAAGCCGCCCGTGCCGGCGAATTCGGCAAGGGCTTTGTCGTCGTCGCCACCGACATCCGCAATCTGGCGCATGACTCGGCCGAAAACGCCGACCGCATCAAGGATCTGGTACGCGCCGTGCAGGACCAGATCGGCATCGTCGGTCGTGACCTCGATGAAATCATGGCCACCGCCTCCGGTGCCGCCGACAAGGCCAAAACCATTACCTCGAGCCTGGTCTCGATCGAATCGGACATCCTCGCAGTCGACACCGGCACCCGCGAAATCCTTACCGCCGCCAATGAAATCGCGAATGCGATCGCGCAGGTCAAGACCGGCGTCGACCAGATTTCTGCCGCGGCCCAGCAAGCTGACAAGGCCGCCAGCGAAGCCTCCACAGTCGCGCAGCAGCAATCGAAAGCGGCCGAACAGCTCTCATCGGCCGTCGAGGAAATTGCCTCGCTGGCTGACGAACTTCAAAGTGCCTGACGGAGACCGTGATGACCGCTGAAAAGAACGATTCCAACGCGGTCGCTTTGCAGGAAGCGACCAGAGCCGAAGTCGAAGCCACCACGGATATCCGTCAGTTCGTCACCTTCATCGTCGGCGACGAAGTGTTCGCCGTCGACATGGCCCCGGTACAGGAAATCATCCGCGTGCCCGAAGTGGTCAAGGTACCGCTGGCACCGCGCACGCTGGACGGACTGGCCAACCTGCGCGGCAAGGTCCTGCCCATCATCAGCCTGCGGCGCATCTTCGGTTTTGACGAACGCGTCGCCGACGATGCCAGCCGTGCTGTCGTGATCGACCAGGGCCGCCAGCCACTGGGCTTCGTGGTTGACCGCGTGGTCAGCGTGGTCGGTGTCGACCCGCGCCACATTGAAGGCACGGCCGCCATCAGTTCGACGGTCAACACCGAACTGGTGTCGGGCCTGCTCAAGGATGTCGGCGGGTATCCGATGATCATGGTGCTCGATTTCGGCAAGCTGATCGCCAATGAATTTGCCGACATTGCCGTCAAGGCCGGCAACCACACCGAGATCGCCACGCAGGCAGCTGCGCGTCCGGACGCGCAGCAGGACAAGATCAATGACGAACTGCATCTGGTCAATTTCGAGGTCGCCGACCAGGAATACGCGATCGTCATCGACGATGTTCAGGAGATCGTCCAGGTGCCGGAGCTGATCGTTCACGTGCCGCATTCGGAGTCGCATGTACTCGGTGTGATGACCTTGCGCAACCGGCTGTTGCCGCTGGTATCGCTGCGCCGGATGTTCGGTTTGCCGACCCGCGAAGCCGACGAAAACAGCCGCATCGTGGTGGTCTCGCTAGGCACGGCGTCGGTCGGCGTGGTGATGGACAGCGTCAATGAAGTGCTGCGCGTGGCGCGCACCGATGTCGATGCGATGCCGGCCATGCTGTCGAAGGAAGGCAACCTCTCGGACATCTCGCAGATTTGCCGGCTCGACAGCGGCAAGCGCCTGGTGTCGATTCTTTCGGTGGGCAATATGTTTCGCCACACCGCCATCAAGGAAGCACTCGCTACGGTGGACAACATGGCAGATCAGGATGCACAACAAGGCACTGCCGTGAGCGCCAAGCGCAGCGACGACGACCGCAGCGATGACGAAGAACAGGTCGTCGTCTTCGTGCTCGGCAAGGAAGAATTCGGCGTGCCGATCGACAGCGTGCAGGAAATTGTGCGCGTCGCCGAAGCCATGACGCGCGTGCCGAAAGCGCCACCGGCAGTCGAAGGCGTGATCAACCTGCGCGGTGCGGTGTTGCCGGTGATGGACTTGCGCCGTCGCCTCGGCCTCGAACAGATCGCGCGCAGCGACCGCCAGCGCATCATGGTGTTTCTCATTGATGGCGTACGCACCGGCTTCATCGTCGATTCGGTGGTCGAAGTCCTCAAGGTCCACAAGACCACCATCGAGCCGGCACCGCACCTGTCCGGCGAACAGTCGATGCTGCTGGCGCGCATGGCCAACCTCGAAAAGCAAAAGCGCATGGTGCAGCTGCTTGATCCGTCCTATCTGATCGAAAAGCAGGAGCTGCAGGCACTGGCACAACTGGCTGCGGCCTAGGTCACCACGGAGTACGCGGATGATCAAATTGCTTATCGTCGATGACTCGGCCCTGATGCGGCGACAACTGTCGTCGCTGTTCGAGGCCGAACAGGATTTTACGATCCGGCTGGCGCGCAACGGCAAAGAAGCAGTCGCCGAGAATCTGGCCTTCGAGCCCGATGTCGTCACCCTCGACATCAACATGCCGGAGATGGATGGCCTCACGGCGCTGTCGCTGATGATGGCCGGCCGGCCGGTGCCTATCGTGATGATTTCGTCGCTGACCGAGAAAGGCGCACTGGCAACCTTCGAGGCACTCAACCTCGGCGCGGTCGATTACATCGTCAAGCCGGGCGGTACGATTTCGCTGTCGATCGATGCCATCCGTGACGCCGTGGTCAACAAGGTGCGCACTGCCGCCAGGGCGCGCATGCGGCTGCCGCGCAAAGCCATCGAGAAAGCGCCGCCACCGCTCAAGGCCACCGTCGCGCCCGTCAGCAAAGTCGGCGAAGGCATTGTCATGATCGGTGTCTCGACCGGCGGACCGAGCACGCTGGAACTGGTGTTGCCGCACTTGCCGGCCCATTTTCCGTATCCGGTGCTGGTGGCGCAGCACATGCCGGCCAGCTTCACGCTGTCGTTTGCCCAGCGCATGAATACATTGTGTGCAATGCAAGTCGTCGAGGTCAGCCGGCCGATGACACTGGAAGCGGGCACGGTCTACATCGCCAAGGGCGGCGCCGACCTGCAAGTGGTGCGCCGCGTCGGCAAGCTCACCGCCATTGCCCGGCCCGAAAGCAGCGAACACCTGTGGCATCCATCGGTCGATCTGATGGCGCGCTCGGCACTCGAACAGCTCGATGCCAAACAAGTCATGGCCGTCATGCTGACCGGCATGGGCAATGACGGTGCGGCCGCTTTTACCGAGGTCAAACGCCAGGGCGGTCGCACGATTGCCGAATCCAGGGAGTCCGCCGTGGTGTTCGGCATGCCTGCCGAACTGATCAGGCTAGGGGGCGCTTCCGTCACCCTGCCTGCCGAAAAAATCGCCCGCCAGCTCAATGCCTGGCTCGGCTGCTGACCAAGGAATCGTTATGGCTTTCATCAAAAAATCGACTGATGCAGCGTCCACCGGCGCAGACCGTGTAGCAGAACGCGATTTCGCCGGACTGATCGCCCAGCTCGACGATGCCGATCCGGCCACGCGACGCTGGGCCGCGCGCGACTTGCTGGTATTTCCGGCCGCGACGGCGGCGCTGGTGGCGCGCCTGAAACGCGAAGACGACCGCTCGGTGCGCGAATTCATCCTGACCAGCCTGACCCGTCTGGGTGACGAGATCGCCGTGGCCGGTCTGGTCGAATGGCTGCGCAGCGAAGACGCGGTGATGCGCAACGAAGCCATCGAGGCCATGAAAGCCTTGCCCGACGAAGTCGCGCCCATCATGGGCGGCCTGTTGTCGGACCCCGATCCGGACGTGCGCATCATGGCCGTCAACGTACTCGAATCGCTGCGCCATCCGCACGTCGAAGACTGGCTCATCGATGTCATCGACAACGACAGCGTCATCAATGTCTGCGGCACCGCCGTCGACCTGCTCGGTGAAGTCGGATCACCGGCGGCACGGGCATCACTACTGCGACTGCGTGAGCGTTTTCCCGCCGAACCTTACATCCGGTTTGCCACCGACCTGGCACTGAAACGTATCGGGGAGGCCTGAGCGCACCATGCGAAAAATCACCATCAGCGACGACGACTTCCTGAAATTCCAGGAATTTTTCTATCGCAAGACCGGTATCCAGTTCGAAACCTCGAAGCGCTACTTCGTCGACAAGCGGCTGGTCGAGCGCATCGAAGCGACCGAGAACGACAGCTTTCGCGGGTATTTCACGATGCTGCGGTTCCAGAGTTCGGGCAACGAATTGCAGGCGCTGGTGAACCTGATGACGATCAACGAAACGTATTTTTTTCGTGAGGAATATCAGTTTCATTGCCTGGTCAATTCGATCCTGCCGGACCTGGTCGCACGCAAGAAAGACAAGTCGCCGATCCGCATCTGGGTGATCCCGTCGTCGTCCGGCGAAGAAGCCTATTCGATCGCGATGTGCCTGGTCGAACGCTGGCCGGATATCAACGACTGGGATGTCGAAATCATCTCGTCGGACATCGATACCAAGATCCTGAACCAGGCTCGCGCCGGCGTGTATTCGGAACGCTCGGTCAAGCATGTGCCGCGCAATTACCTGCAAAAGTATTTTCGCGAAACCCCGGCCGGCTTCCAGCTCAACGATGACTTGCGCAGCGCCGTCGAGTTCACCCGTGTGAACCTGATGGAAGCAGCCGACGTGCGCAGCTACCGCAATTTTGACGTGATCTTTTGCCGCAACCTGCTGATCTATTTTGATGACATCTCGCGCAAGCAGGCGGCCGAAACCTTCTACGACGCGCTGCATCCGGGCGGCTTCATTTGCCTTGGCCATTCGGAATCGATGAGCCGTATTTCGTCCCTCTACAAGATCCGTAAATTTCCAGAGGCAATCGTGTACCAAAAACCCGGGGATCGAAAATGAAACGCATCCTGATCGTTGACGACGCCGCCACCGTGCGCATGTACCACCGCAGCATTCTCGAAGAGGCCGGCTATGAAGTTGATGAAGCCATCAATGGCATCGAGGCCCTCGAAAAAGCCCTGAACGCAACCTACGATCTGTACCTGGTCGACGTCAACATGCCCAAGCTCGATGGCTATTCCTTCGTGCGCGAACTGCGCGGCCACGCGATGATTCCGCAAGCGCCGGCGGTGATGATTTCGACCGAAGCCAAGACCAGCGACCAGACCAAGGCCTTCGAAGCCGGTGCCAACCTGTACATCATCAAGCCGACCCGCCCTGACCTGCTGGTGGCCCATGTGCGTCTGCTGCTTGGCGACACCAGCACATGACACCGTTACTGCAGCAGTTCCTGGCCGAGGCGCGCGAATTCTTGCAAGGCATCAGCGAGAAGCTGATGCAGCTCGAAAACACGCCCGACGATGGCGCGCTGATGGGCGAACTGTTCCGGCTGGTGCATACGCTCAAGGGCAATTGCGGCCTGTTCGACTATCCGGAAATGTTGCGCGTGCTGCATGCCGCCGAAGACCTGATGGTGGTGGTGCGCGATGGCGACCTGCCCTACAGCCAGACGCTGGCCGACCGGCTGCTCGATGCGATGGATTTTGTCAGCCTGCTGCTCGATGAGATCGATGCCGGTAACGACAGCGCGGCAGCCCATGCACCGGCCGCCGTAGCGATGGCAGCGGCGTTGCGCCAGCTGATCGCCGCACCGCAAGGTATCGATGACACGTGCGGCGAGGCGGCAACAGCAACAGACGGCACCGCCGGCCTGCCGCTGCAGCAGGTGCCGGAAGCGCTGCGCATGGCCTGGTACCGGACCGGCACGGCGCTGCTGTGGATCCGCTACACGCCGGAGGCCGAGTGCTTTTTCAAGGGGGAAGATCCGTTCTTC
Organism: Actimicrobium sp. CCC2.4; assembly: GCF_034347385.1. NCBI lineage: Bacteria > Pseudomonadati > Pseudomonadota > Betaproteobacteria > Burkholderiales > Oxalobacteraceae > Actimicrobium > Actimicrobium sp. CCC2.4. Next base: position 2,970,483 of record NZ_CP133777.1, read on the forward strand.
CTGGCGCGCAATGTGCCCGACATTGCCTGGCAACGCGTCGGTGCCGCCAGTGCCTGGCCGGCCCTCGACGACCTCGATGCCTACCATGCCAACCTGCAGCTCGATCTGGTCAGCAGCGCCAGCCGCGCCGCGCTCGATGAACATTTCCGCTATGTGCCGGAACAGATCACGATCACGCCGCTGACGGCACTCGCGCTGGTCCAGCCGCAGGGCGATGAAAACGGTGGCCCGGTCTACGAGGATTTCGTGCTGGCCGCGCTGGCCCATCTGGAGCGCGGCGATCTGGTGACGCTCGAGCGCGCTGCCCGCTCGATGCTGGAACTGTCGGCCGCCGGCTTGTGGCTGGCCTCAGCCTTGCGCTGGTTGCTGGTCATCCTCGAGACCGAACCGGCCAACCGCGCGGCACTGCATGCGGTGATCGTCTCGCTGCGCACCTTTGCACCGCCCCGGCTGTCGGCGCAACCTCTTGCCATCGTCACCGAAGCGGTGGCCGCGCCGGCACCGGCGACCTCACCGGCCCACGACATCGCCGCCACCGTCATCGCCACCCAGCTGATGATCCTGCGCATGCCGGATCAGGTGAACTGGTTGCCGGGACGATTGAAGGCGGTCGCCTCGACGCTGGCGGCCTGCTTTGCCAGCATCGGCCGGTCCGATCTGCTGCCCGGGCTCGATGCCGCGCTCGCCGGCGCGATGGCGCAATCGGCTTCGGGTCCGCTGCTAGCCTGGCTGCTTGCGTATGCCGAAGCGCCGGCAGAAGCGGCCGACACCGTTCCGGTTGAGGCCCCCTTGGCCAGCAGCGAGCCACCCGTTGCGCTCGCCGACGGCGACATCAAATTCAACCGGCGCGCTGAAGACAGCAGCACTGCGAGCGCCAGAACACTGCGCGTCGACCAGGACAAAATCGATCGCCTGATGAACCTGATCGGCGAAATGGTGGTCGCTAAAAATGGCCTTCCCTATCTGGCCGGCCGCGCCGAAAGCGTCTTCGGCGTGCGCGAGCTGTCGCGTGAAATTAAGACCCAGTACGCGGTCATCAACCGCATTGCCGAAGAAATGCAGGGCGCCATCATGCAGGTGCGGATGATGCCGGTGTCCTTCGTGTTCCAGCGCTTTCCGCGACTGGTGCGCGACATCTCGCGCAAGCTCGGCAAGGAAGTCAGTCTGGTGCTGATCGGCGAAGACACCGAGGCCGACAAGAACATCATCGAGGCGCTGGCTGATCCGCTGATCCACATCGTGCGTAACAGCCTCGACCACGGCCTCGAATCACCCGAGGTGCGCCGTGCTGCCGGCAAGCCGGCCGAAGGCAAACTCGAAATCCGCGCCACGCAGGAAGCCGGTCGCGTGATCATCGACATCATTGACGATGGCAAGGGTATCGACCCGCTCATCATCAAACGCAAGGCCTACGAAAAAGGCTTGATCGACGAAGCCACGCTGGAACGCATCAGCGATCAGGACGCCATCAACCTGGTGTTCGCGGCCGGCTTCTCGACGGCTGAAGTGGTGTCGGATTTGTCCGGTCGCGGGGTCGGCATGGACGTCGTACGCGCCGCCGTCGAACAGGTCAATGGCATCGTCACGCTGGAAAGTACGGTCGGTGCCGGCACCCGTTTGCGCCTGTCGCTGCCGCTGTCGATTGCCGTAACCAACGTGATGATCATCGAATCGAACCGGCAGATTTTTGGTGTGCCGATGGACATGGTGGTCGAGACCGTACGCGTGCCGCGTACTGCCATCCACGCGATCAAGAACCACCAGACCGCCGTGCTGCGCGGACGCGTGGTGCCGCTGCGTTCGCTCAACTCCTTGCTGGCGACGGATGAAGAGCAACTGGCCAACGACGAGGATGAACTGGCCACGCTGGTGGTGCGCCTCAATGGCGAGCACGTCGGCATCGTCGTCGACGACTTCCGCGAAGTGGTCGACATCATCCTCAAGCCGATGGGCGGCATTCTCGGCGGGCTGTCCGGCTACACAGGTTCGGCCTTGCTCGGCGATGGCTCGGTGCTGATGGTGCTTAACCTCAAGGAGCTGGTCTGATGCCTGTCCACTACAAAAAAAATCTGGCCACGTTTGATGACGTGGTCAGTGTCGAAGAAGCAGAAGACCTGCTGCAGTGGTGCCAGAAAAATCCGACAGCGAAGGTCGATCTGTCGGACTGTCTTCATCTGCATGCAGCCAACCTGCAAGTGCTGATGGCAGCCCGCGTGACGGTTACTGCCTGGCCACAGGATCACCCGCTGGCGACATGGCTGCACGCAGCCCTGGACGCCTGAACCACGCACCAGTAACAGGGAACCACCATGGCAAAAACAATTCTCGTCGTCGACGATTCGGCGACGATGCTGATGAGTCTGAAGAACAGCCTGGAGATCACCGGCTTCACGGTGATCACCGCGGCCGACGGCGTCATCGCGCTCGGCAAATTACAGAAAGGATCCAAGCCTGACCTGATCATCACCGACATCAACATGCCCAACATGGGCGGCATCGAGTTCATCGGCAAGGCGCGCGCCCTGCCCGGCTTTCGCTTCATTCCGATTCTGGCGCTGACCACCGAAAGCCAGCAGGCCCGCCGCGACGAAGCCAAGAAACTCGGCGCCACCGGCTGGCTGGTCAAGCCGGTCGGGGGAGCCGATCTGATCAAGATCATCAAGCAGGTTTTACCCGGAGCATGACGATGGTGCACGCGCCCGGCGATCTGCAGGAATCGGCACAACAGGCATGGCGCTGGTGTCAGCGTCTTACCGTTGCGCTGACGCCGGCATGGTCAGTGGTTGCCGCCGCATTGGCCACGATGCTGCTGGGCCGGCTGCTGCCGGCCGGCGCGCTGCAAGGAAGTGATCTCTGGCTGGGCCGCCCCGGTGACAGCCTGCTGCTGGCCAGCGCGCTGGTGCTGGTGGCGGGCAATGTGATCGTCGCGCGCAACAGCACCGGCCAGCCGGCTGCGGTGGTCGTCGACAGTCCCCCGCATGCGGCCCATGCGCTGCTGGCTGCGCATCTCCGGCTCGACCAGGCCATCGATAGCAAGCTCACTGAAATTGTCAGCGACACCGAAGGCTCGGCACTGGCCATCATCGGCGACGTGCGGCGTCTGTACGATTCAGCCAGCACGCTAGTGACCTATCTGGACGGCTCCAGCCTGAAGGCTACCGACCTCGGCAAGGAGATTTCGGACAGCGTCAACTTTCTGGTCGGGATCGGCACCTTCATCGAGCAGTTACCGGTGACGATGGCGCGTGACCTGGCCAGCGTCGAAGACGTCGCCACCGAAATCCGCGCGATGAGCGGACTGGTCGCAGCGGTCCACGCGATCAGCATGCAATCGCATCTGCTAGCGATCAACGCCGCCATCGAAGCCACCCGCGCCGGATCATCCGGTGCCGCCTTCAAGGTCATCGCCGAAGAAATGCGCGCGCTCGCTGCCAACTCCGGCACCGTCGCCAGCCAGATCGATAAGGGTCTTGCGCGCGCCCGCTTCGTCGTTGAAGACGGCATGGCCGCGGGGATTGCCGACTCATCGAGCCGGCTCACGGAAGTCTCCAAGGCGGCGGTATCGATCCTGAAGTTGCAGGAAAATTTCGAAGACATGACGCAGTACTACAAGACGCGTTTCGTCGTTGTCACCAAATACAACGTCGACCTCGCCCGCGAAATCGCCGACGTGCTGGGGCAGATCCAGTATCAGGACGTGGTGCGGCAAGCGGTCGAACGACTGCAATTTGCCACGGCGCGACGCAACGCTTTTTTTAGCGAAACGGTCGAACAGATCGCGCAAGGCAGTGTTGACGTCGAGCGGCTACCGGCGAGTCTGGAAGGCATTACCGACGAGTACGTCAGCGAAGAAGAAAAGCACAAGCACTCGGGAAGGCATGACGTGGTGGCGAGCGGGGAATTGAAGATTGAATTGTTTTGAGGGGGGCGCGTGACTGGTGAAGTTGATCTGCCTCGCAGTGAGATAGCTGGCAAAACCGGAGTCAGTACATTCGGTGCAATGCCCTGCGGTTATTGCACCCTACGACTGAGCTTGTCGAAGGCGCTGCGGACGGTGCGCCTTCGACAAGCTCAGGACGAACGGTTTGTGAGGGGAGGCCTACAAAGCAGGATTGCAGCTGTTGCTGTTGAAGTGGCGGTTGAAGTGGCGGTTGAAGTGGCGGTTGAAGTGGCTGTTGAAGTGGCGGTTGAAGTGGCGGTTGAAGTGGTTTTTGAAGTACCCCGCATTGAGGCAGCTGCCAAAAACGGTAGTCAGGCAGGGGATAAGAGGGCCGCACTGTCTGAGGTGAAGCAGGGGTTTCGGATCGCATGCGATCCGCCTGCGTAACGGGATTCGCTTGCAAGCGAATCTGCGCCCTGCAAGGGAAGCGAGTTTGCGGCACTCCCCCTGACTGGCTACCGTTTTTGGGAACCCGAAGGGCAGCAGTCTCGCGGTCGCCTTTTTCTTGGTTACTTCTTTTTGGCGAAGCAAAAAGAAGGGACCGGCTGCCGGGCCGCCCCCGGCTTGGTCATGACGGAGCACAGACCGTTTCATCAACCGCTAGCGGTGCATTCGGTGCAATGCCCTTTGGTTATTGCACCCTACGTTACCTGGCGATGGCGAGTAATAACCGACCAAGCAACCGCACCGCGAGAACACAAAAAAAGAGCAACTCCGAACAAGCACGACCAACACCAGGCACAGCAAAACAGCAAGCACCGCATTTATCCGGACACATCAACTTATTCACACCAAAGGAATTCACCATGCCCATGCACCACCTAGCCGCCCTCGACCGATTGCTCTCCGAGCAGCGCACCGTCCTGCACGAAAAATGGGTCGCCGAAATTCTCACCAGCTGGTCGTCACTGCTGCCCAACACCTTCAACGTCGGCGAGATGCGCCAGCACACCGCGCACCTGCTCGAAGAAATCGCCAAGATCTTTGCGGCCTATCCCGAATCCGGCCTGTGGGAGTTCGGCGAAACCCATCCGCTGGTGCGTGCCATGAGCGAGTTCAGCGCCAGTCGCGCCATCTCCGGCTTCACGCCGACCGAAACCGCGCAATACGTGATGTGCCTCAAAAGCGTGCTGACACTGGCCCTGATCCATGAACTGATGAGCTCGCCGGTCGAGATGAAGGTCAATCTGGCCGCGGTCGAAGACGTCATCGGCCGCCTCACGCTGGTGACTTTCTCGGCCTTCGTCGAAACCCGCGAGCGCGTGATCCTGCAGCAAAGCGCCTCGCTGGTCGAACTCTCGACGCCGGTGATCCGGCTCTGGGACCATGTGCTACTGCTGCCGCTGGTGGGCGTCATCGATACCGCGCGCGCGCGCAAGTTCACCGAAAACCTGCTCGAAGCGATCACCCGCTACGAAGCCAGCGTCACCGTCATCGACGTCACCGGCGTACCGGTCTTCGATATTTCGGTCGCGCGTCACCTGATGAAAACGGTGGACGCAGCCCAGCTGCTCGGCACCCGCGTCGTGATGACCGGACTCAATCCCGAGGGCGCGCTGACCCTGACCAAACTGGGCATCAGCCTGCCCAACATGATCACCCGCGCGACGCTGCGTTCCGGTGTGGCCGAGGCGCTCTCGCTGATCAACCGGCGCATCGTGCCGGTGGCATCGAGCCGCGCATGAAGATCGCGATCCCGCGTCTCGGACGCATCCTGCTGGTGGCGATCCAGCAGGATCTCAGTGATGACGAAGCGTTGGCGTTCCAGTCGAACCTGCTCGGCACGATCGCCGAAATCGAAGCGCTCGGTGTGGTCGTCGATATCTCGGCGCTCGATGTGGTCGACTCGTTCATGGCGCGTGTCATCAACGACACTGCCAACATGGCACGGCTGCTCGGTGCCGAAGTCATCGTTTGCGGCATCCAGCCTTTCGTCGCCTTCACGCTGGTTGAAATGGGACGCGGCCTGCTCAGTGCCGACTGCACGTTCAACCTCGAACAGGGACTGAAAACCCTGCAATCACGGATCGCCTCGCGCGGCGATTACAGCCTGCCGGATGAACACGATGACCTCATTATCTGAACCCGATGCAGTCGTCGATATCTGCACCACGGCCGACATCGTGGTGGCCCGCCGGCTCACGCGCCAGCTTGCGGCCTGCCTCGATTTCGGCAGTGCCGACCAGACCCGGCTGGCCACCGCCGTGTCCGAACTGACGCGCAACGTGATCGAATATGCGGGCCGCGGTACATGCCATATCTCGGACGCGTCCGATGCCGGCTTTAACAGCATCATGGTCGTCGTCGAGGACCACGGGCCGGGTATTGCCAACGTGGCGCAAGCCATGCAGGACGGCTACAGCACCAGCGGCAGCCTCGGTGCCGGACTGCCGGGAACGCGCCGTCTGGTCGACAGCTTCATGATCGAATCCCGGCCCGGCCTGACCCGCGTGACCATCAGCATGTCGATGCGCAAGGACCGGCCGTGATGACCGGCACCGGATCGATCCGCATTGCAATCGACTCCGATGTCGCTACCGCCTGCCGCGCCGCGCGCTTGGCGGCCGAACAGAGCGGCTTCGATCGCAAGCGCAGCTATCAGATCGCGACGGCGGCATCGGAACTGGCACGCAACGTACTGGTTCACGGCGGCGGCGGCACGGTCACGGTCAGCACGCCGGGCCATCGCAACGGCATCGAACTGCTGGCCATCGACCATGGTCCCGGCATCGCCGATCTGGCGCTGGCGATGCAGGAGGGTTTTAGCACCACGGGTAGCCTCGGTGGCGGGTTACCCGGTGTCGAACGCCTGATGGATGAAGTCGTCATCGAGACCGCTGTAGGACTCGGTACCACGATACGGGCCTCCAAATGGCTATGACCTTCGGCTATGCGCAACAGGCCTGCCGGGGCGATCCGGTGTGTGGCGATATCGGCACCTGGTGGGAAGGTCCGCACCGGTATGTGCTGGCACTGGCCGACGGGCTCGGCCACGGTGCGCCGGCGCATCGTGCCGCCAGCGCAGCGATGCAGTGCATTGCCGAACACCTCGATGCCAGTTGCGCCGTGATGTTTGCGGCGTGCAATGAACGCCTGCTCGATACCCGTGGTGCGGTGCTGGCCATCGCCATCATCGACCGCGATAGCAACCTGCTGACGCTGGGCGTCATCGGCAATATCGGGGTACGGGTGTTCGGCATCAACAGCGCAGTGCGGCTTGGCGCAGGACGCGGCTTTGTCGGTGCCGGCTATGCGCTGCCGGCACCGGACCAGTTACGTCTCGACGATGGCGACCGGCTCATCATGGTCACTGACGGCATCGACGAATCAGACGGCATGCGAACCTGCATGGAACGCAGTGACGAAAGCTCGCAGCAGCTGGCTGACGATGTCTTGCAGGGCTGGGGCAACCAGGATGACGATGCGGCAGTGCTGGTGTACCAGCATCGCCATACAGGGAGTGGGCGATGAGCGACATGCATGATATTTACTATGCGCTGCTGTACAAATCGGTCTTCAACGAAGATCCGGAGGAGGCACTGGTGGCAGCGGCTGACTTTGGCCGTGACCTGATGAAGCACGGCATCCCGCCGGAAGGAGTAATCGAAATCCACCAGAAAGCCGTCTTGCGATTGGCCGGCGCGTATCCGGAACTGACGCTGCAACAGGTCGCCGCGCCGCTGATGGCACCGCTGATGGAAGCATCGATGGCGTTCAGCTTTGCCTTTCGCAAGCAGCGTGAAACCCGCGACGTGCTGGAGATGCAGCTGGCCCGCGCCGGCCGGCTCGAGGCGATCGGCACGATGGCCGCCGGTATCGCGCACGACTTCAACACCATCATCGGGATCGTCAATGGCTACGCTGAATTGCTGATCGAGGACTATCCGGATACCAGCAATACGATGGAATACACGCAGCAGATCGTCACCGCCAGCCTGCGCGCACGCGACCTGGTCGTGCGCATGCTGGCGTTTGCGCGCCAGACACCGATCGCGCCATGCAGCGTCGATGCGGTGGCACTGGTGCGTAACGTCCTGAAGATGATCCGCATGACCCTGCCGCCGGCGATCAACGTGACCTTCCGGCCCGAGATGGAAACCGCCTACACGGTGGCCGATCCGCTGCAGGTCGAACAGGTAGTCATGAACCTGTGCATGAACGCCGCCGACGCCATGGAGGGTTCCGGCAACCTCGAACTGCAGATCGCGCCGGCACCGCCTGTGCTGCACGTCGACGGCTCGCTGATCCCGCGCTTTGCCCTGATCGTCGATGACAATGGTTGCGGCATGTCGGCCGATGTGCAGCAGCGTGCGCTCGATCCGTTCTACACAACCAAAGCGCCGGGTAAAGGCAGCGGGCTGGGCCTGTCGGTGGTGTACGGCATCATCAGCGATCTCGGTGGACAGCTCGATATTCATAGCGAAGTCGGCATGGGCAGCAGCTTCCGGATTTACCTGCGGCTGGCCGGCCGGACGCCGCCGGAGCCGACGACAAGCGCTTTACCCGAGATTCACTAACCAACCACTGCAAAGGAACTCCGCCATGGCACATATCCTGGTCGTCGAAGACGATATCCAGTTCCGGCAAATGCTGGTTCACATGCTGCAAAAAGATCAGCACAAGATCACGATGGCCTCGGACGGCATGGAAGCGATGCAATTACTCAGGAACCTGGAACCGGATCTGATCCTGACCGATATCCTGATGCCGCACATGGACGGCGTCGAAATCATTCTGGCCTTATCGCAGCAGAGCAATACCATCCCGATCATCGCGATGTCGGGCGGCAGGCGTGCGATCAGCTCGGATTTCAATCTCGAGTCGGCCTCGCTGCTGGGGGTCAAGGCGGTGCTGGCGAAACCGTTTTCGCATGCCGATCTGCGTCGCGTGATCGGCGAGATGCTGGCATGAGCGCGCGGCCGGGCCCGTGTGTCATTGCGGTCTGCAACCGCAAAGGCGGTGCCGGCAAGACCACCACCGCCGTCAACCTCGCCGCGGAACTGGCGGCGCTGGGCCAACGCGTGTTGCTGGTCGACCTGGATTCGCAAGGACATTGTGCGGTCGGACTGGGCCTCAAGGTGACGCCGGGCAGCGCCACAGTGCATGCGCTGTTTGGTACAGCCGGTGCCGGCATCCGGCTCATGGATGTGGTGCAAGCCAGTGCGATCGAGCGGCTCTGGCTGGCACCGGCCGACCAGCTGTTCGAACACGGTAGCGGTGCGCGCGATCCGATGCTGCTCGCGCAAGCGCTGACCGATCACGCGCTGACCAGCCACTTCGATCTGGTGATCCTCGACACGCCGCCATCGCTCGATATCCTGCTGCTCAATGCGCTCTCGGCCGCGCACTGGGTACTGGTGCCGTATATCCCGCATCCGCTGTCGTTCGAAGGCGTGCGGCAACTGATGCGCATCCTGTTCAAGGTCATGTCAGTCCAGAATCCGGGACTGAAAATTCTGGGCTTTCTGCCGATGACGGCGGCCGAACATATCCGCCAGCATCGCAGCATCAGCGTTGATGTCTCACGCCAGTTCGGTGCGCACCGGGTGCTGGGCGGTATCCGCAACGACATCAAGCTGGCTGAATCCTTCGCCGCCGGCAAACCGGTGCGCTATTACGCGCCCGGCAGCCGCGGCGCGCAGGATTTTGCAGCACTGGCGGCCAGCTTGCTGCCCACACTGGCGGGTAGCGATACCGTTGCCAGGATGACTACTTGAAATCCTGATTCTGTCATTTTTACCGTATTAAAACGCCACTAACACTCCGATCCGGCAACCAACAAAGTCGCACTACCTGGTGCAAATACCGCACGCTCATTCGAGAGATCACGATCCGGCCACGAATGCTCCGGATCGCTGACACAAAATGTTCTTTATTCAAAATGTTTAAATTGGTTAAAATGGCTTCTTTTAAACAATTAAAGGACGGCATATGCCTGCTGCTGAAATTTGTACCACCCAGAATGCCGCGCGAATCCTCGGCATTTCGGTGACCTCGGTACAGCAACTGGTGGAAGCCGGCGTCATTGAAGCCTGGAAGACCAAAGGCGGCCATCGCCGCATTCCACTGGCGGCTATCCAGGCTTACAAAGTTGCCCAAACCACGGTGTCCGAGCACGGCAGCGCGCGTGCCATGCCGGGCCGCAAACCGGCCATCCTGGTGATCGAGGACAACCTGATGCAGCGCGAGATTTACCAGAAACAGATCCAGTCATGGGACCTCGACGCGACACTGACTTTTTGCGAAAACGGCTACCAGGCGCTGATCGAAATCGCCCGCAACAAGCCTAATGTCCTGCTGGCCGACATCATGATGGATGGCATCGACGGCTATGAAGTCGTCACCACGATCCTGGGCTATCCCGATCTGTCGGACATGCATATCGCGATCCTGTCTAGCCTGACCAGAGAAGAACTGGGCGAGCGTGGCGGCATCCCGAACGGCGTCGTGTACTTCGGCAAGCCGGTCAACTATGACGAACTGCGCGGCTATCTGCGCGCCTGCTGCGCCCAGCAACATCGCAACTTATCGATTGCTTCCTGACCCCACACGGCGCCACACCATCATGCTGAAAAAAATCGATGCCCGCATCCTGCTGTGCGTATTTGCCGCCGTGCTGGTGGCCGGACTCTGGACAATAACGCTGCTGCAGTTGCGCACAACCCGGCAAGTCATCATCGACAACACGCAGCGCGACGTGCGTAGTCTGGCGCGACTGTTCAACGAACACGCCAACCGCACCGTCGAGTCGGCCGACCAGGCCGTGACGTATCTGCGTTTCCGGTACAACACGCTGGGTACCGGGCTCGATATTGCGCAGGACTTGAAGGTTGGCCTCAACCCGGACAGCATCTACAACCTGTTTTCCATCGTCGATGAACACGGCGATGTGGTGCTGTCGAGCCAGCCGTTCAAGCCAATCAACCTGTCCGATCGCGAGCATGTGAAAGTACATGCCGGTGCCGACAGCGGCGAACTATTCATCAGCCGCCCGGTACTCGGCCGGGTCTCGAAAAAATGGTCGATCCAGATGACCCGCCGTATCAATTACCCGGATGGCCGCTTCAAGGGTGTCGTCGTGGTGTCAATGGATCCGCAATACTTCATCCGCTTGTATAACGACATCGATGTCGGCAAATACGACGTGATCACGCTGGTCGGCACCGACGGCGTGGTCCGCGTGCGCCGGGTCGGCGACCAGGTTTCGATGGGCATGGATGTGTCGGCGAGTCCGTTCTTCCAGCTCATGCAAAAAACCGGCCGCGGCGTGACCACGGCGGTCAGCACAATCGATGGTCGCGAGCGCATCCAGGCCTACGAAACGCTGCAGCACTATCCACTGGTGGTCACGGTGGGAGCCGATATCGAGGAACGGCTGGCACCGTATTACGTCGACCGCAACCAGTCCCTGCTCATCGCTGCCGTGATCAGTGCGGTGATCGCCTTGTTCACGGCCAGCATCATCATTCTGGTCGGCCGGCTGATGGCCAGCCGCGAAAAAGCCATCGCGGCCAGCCTGGCCAAGTCGCGCTTCCTGTCGAACATGTCGCACGAGTTGCGCACGCCGCTCAACGGTATCCTGGGCTTTTCGGAGGTGATGGTCGAGGAGCTCGGCAGCCAATCCCTGCATGGCGGCTTCGCGCAAGCGATTCATGGCAGCGGCGTGCGTTTGCTGGCGCTGGTCGATGCAACGCTGGAATTGAGTGCGCTCGAATCCGGCACCATCGTGCTGGCACCGCAACCCGAAAACCTGGCACTGCTGTTGCAGCACGCCACCGCGCCCTACCTGGCAGCGGCTGCCGCCAAGCAGCTTGCGCTGGACATCGAGATCGATCCGGCCACGCCTGCCACGCTGGTGTGCGACCGGGTCCGCTTGCTGATGGTGCTCGACAAACTGCTCGACAATGCGATGCGCCACACCGATGCCGGCACCATCCTTGTCAGCGCCCGCCCGGGCGGGACCGGTCTCGAGCTGACCGTGCGTGATTCCGGTTGCGGCGTGCCGGCGCACTTGCAGGAGCAGATTTTCGAACGTTTTTCGCAAGCCGACGATTCGGCAGCACGCAGCAGCGAAGGTGCCGGACTGGGATTGGCGATCGCCCGGCATCTGGTCGAACTGATGGATGGAGAACTCACGCTGAAATCTTTTTCCGGACAAGGTGCGCAATTTTCAGTTACTCTTCGGCAACATTAACGGTAGTCATTATTTAGCGACAAAAGGTAAGCCGATGTCAGAACACTCCTATTGCGTCATCGATCCGCACTTCCTGCTACAGACCGCCGGTGCCGACATCGAGCTCTTCCGCGAACTGTCGGCGATGTTCGTGACACTGGCCGGTCCGGTCCATGCACGGCTGGCACTGGCCATGCAAAACGGCGACACCAAGGCAACGCATTTTGAGAGCCATTCGCTCAAAGGCAGCACGGCACTGGTCGGTGCACGGGAACTGAGTACCCTGCTCGGCGAGATCGAAGCCCATGCACGCCGGGAACGCAATGATTTGATCTTGCCCTGCCTGCCGGAATTGAACCGTCTGTTTGCGCTGGTGGTGGAAGAGGTCAACTTCAGCCTTGACCACTTCGACGGCCGGCCCGGTGCCGGTGTGATGCCGGACGCGCCGTAATGACGCAATCCCTGACACCCCGTAAAAGTTCGTCGGCAAGACATGCCACGGCCATCATCGGCAGCCTGCTGATCATCCTGCTGGTGGCGGCTACCGTGGCATCAAGCTGGGTGCTGCGTGATCGCGCCATCGAAGACTGGCGTCGGGACCTTGGCAACCTGTCCCTGGTGATGGCAGAAAATACCTCGCAAACTATGGCCTCTGCTTACCTGGTGCTCGACAGCATCGGCGAACTGGTCGAGAACACCAGCATCAGCAACCAGGCGGAGCTGATCAAGACTTTCCACAACGCGGCCACCTATCAAATGATGCGTGACAAGGTCAGCGGCTTGCCGCAGATCGACGTGGTCACCATCGTCGGCGCGAACGGTGACGTGATCAACTTCACCCGGGCTTTTCCGGCACCGGCGATCAATCTGGCCAACCGGGATTATTTTGCCCATCATCGCGACAATGTCGACCCGGCCGTTTTCCTCAGCACGCCCGTCAAGAACAAGGGCAATGGCAAATGGACGTTCTACATCAGCCGTCGCGTCAACAGTAACGAGGGCCAATTCCTTGGCATGGTGCGGGTGGGTATTTCGTGTGATTTTTTTGCGGATTTTTTCAAGAACGTGAGCCTGGGCGAAGAAGCGTCGGTGTCGCTGCTGCGACGCGACTACACCTTGCTGGCACGCTGGCCGGATGCCGACAAGCTGATGGGCAATCGCAATCTGCTGGGTGCGACCCATACGGTACTTGAAGCCGGCAAGACCCACGATGTCATCCTCACGAACGCGCCGCGGCCGATTGACGGCATGCAGCAAACGCCGCGCATGGGTGCGGTGCGACTGGTGCGCGGCTATCCGCTGGCCGTCAACATCACCATTACCGAAGACCTGTACCTGAGCAGCTGGCGCAGCACGGTGCGCCTGCTGGGTGGCATCGGCCTGGTCAGTCTGCTGGCGCTGTGCGGAGCCTTCATCCTGATGGCGATCATCCTGAAGCGGCGCGAACTGGACGCCGAGCAGGCCCTCACGCTGAAACGCGAGGCCGAGGAAGCCAATACCGCCAAGTCCAGCTTCCTGGCGATGATGAGCCATGAAATCCGCACGCCGATGAACGGCATACTCGGCATGGCGGAACTGATGCTCGACACGCCGCTCGATGCCAGCCAGCGCACGTATGCCGGTAATGTCTACAACGGCGCGCACCACCTGATGCGGATCATCAACGAGATTCTGGATTTTTCAAAAGTCGAGTCGGGCCACATGGAAATCGACCTGACCACGTTTGATCCGACCCGCCTGATTGGCGAAGTGATCGGCCTGCATCGCAACGGCGCAACGGCCAAACAGCTGCAGATCAGGACCGAGATCGCACCGGCAGCCGCGCTGCTGGTCAGTGCCGACGCCAGCCGGATCCGTCAGGTGCTGGGCAACCTGATCAACAATGCGATCAAGTTCACGCCAGCCGGAGCGATCACGGTGCGCTTCGTGGGTCTGCCCGATCCCGCCGATGCGACCCTGGTGCAACTCGAGTACAGCGTCACCGACAGCGGGATCGGCATCAGCGCCGAGGCGCAGCAACGCTTGTTCGAACCCTTCGTCCAGGCCGACAATACGATCAGCCGCAAGTATGGTGGCACCGGCCTGGGCCTGGCCATTTGCAAGCGACTGGTTGAACTGATGCGCGGCGACATCCGCTGCGAAAGCGATATCGGTGCCGGCACGCGGTTTTCATTTCGCATCCCGGCCAGGGTCATTGAGCAACCGGTGATCATCACGTCGCCGCCGGTGCCCGTCACCGCGGCGGTGCCATCGCAGGAGAACAGCGTGCAGGCATTACGCGTACTGGTAGTTGAAGACACTGAAATGAACCGGCAGCTGGTACGCATACTGCTCGGCAAGCGCGGCTGCATTGTTGAAGAAGCCGTTAATGGTCAGCTCGCGCTGGAAGCGCTGGCCATGAAGCAGTACGACCTGGTCCTGATGGATTGCATGATGCCGGTGATGGATGGCTACGAAGCCACCCGGCGCCTGCGCGAGCGCGAAGCCGCGAATGGCGCTGCGCGCATGCCCGTCATTGCGCTGACCGCCAGCGCCATCGAAGGCGATCGGGAGCGCTGCCTCGACGCCGGCATGGATGACTATCTGGCCAAGCCGTTCTCTGCGGCGCAGCTCACTACGATCATCGAAAAATGGCGCAAGGCCGGTTAAGCGGTGGCAGGAACGGCCCTGCGTGGCCTCAACTGTAGCGGCGTGAAATCAGTTCGGCCACACAGACCGGCTTGTCATTGCCCTCACGTTCGACCGTGATCTGCCAGACGACCTGCGCACCGCCGGCGATATCCTCGACACCCAGCACGCTGATGCGTCCGCGCAAGCGGCTGCCCACCAGCACCGGTGCCATGAAGCGCACCTTGTTGAGTCCGTAATTGACGGCCATTTTTACGTCGCTCATCGTGACCGCGCTTTCCATCAGCGACGGTAACAGCGACAGTGTCAGGAAGCCGTGCGCGACGGTGCCGCCGAACGGCGACTCGGCGCGGCTGCGCTCGACATCGGTGTGTATCCATTGCTGGTCGCCGGTGGCGTCGGCGAATTGCTGCACGCGCTCCTGACTGATGCTGGTCCAGTCCGAGACGGCGATTTCCTGGCCGGTCAGGGTCTTCAGTTCGGCGAGTGAGGCGATGATGCGCATGGCATTCCTTCTACAAAATCAGACAGGTGATCGACGCAAAAACAAGCCACGCCCCTTGATGGTGACGGCCAGTTCGCCGTGCTGGTTGTGCGCTTCCCAGAGCGTGTTGATGACACCGCGGTCGGGCTTGCTTTTTGATGGCACGACATCGAGCACGGTGCTGGTGACGCGCAGCACATCACCCGGACGCACCGGCTTGAGCCAGCGCACTTCATCGATGCCGGGCGAACCCATGCTGGTCGAATCGCGCAGGTAATTGTCGACCACCAGCCGCATCATCATGCTGCAGGTGTGCCAGCCACTGGCGATGACGCCGCCGAAGATGGAGTTGGCGGCGGCGGCGGGGTCAACATGGAAAGGCTGGGGGTCGTAGCGGGTCGCGAAGTCATGGACTTCAGCGGCGTCGACGGTGATGCTGCCGACTTCAAAGCAGTGACCGGCTTCGAAGTCTTCGAAACACCAGGTGGGTTGGGACATGGGGGATCCTTTGTGTGGATGACCGGCTTGGATGCTTGCCGGTTCGGTGCTTCGTGGAGGGTTCCGGTGCAATGTTATTGCACCCTACAGGGAATGGTGGGTGCAATAACCGGAGAGCATTGCACCGGACAACCTGCAACTACCTCACGCTGCTTGCCGAAACCCCGGCTGTGCGACAAACCTGGCCAGATGATGGTCAGTGTCACCCAGCGTCAGCTCGATGATGGTCAATCGCTTGAAGTGATGCGCGGCCGGCAGTTCGTTGGTGACGCCCATGCCGCCGTGCAGCTGGACTGCTTGCTGGCCGACGTATTTCATGGCCTGGCCGATGCGGGCCTTGGCGGCCGACACCGTGCGACGCCGTTCGGCCGGATCGGTCGCAGTGACCTTGACCGCTGCCAGCGTGGCCATAGAACGGGCCTGCTCCAGATGCATGAACATGTCGGCCATCCGGTGCTGCAGCGCCTGGAATTTACCGATCGGTACACCGAACTGCTGGCGGGTCTTCAGGTATTCCAGCGTGGCATTGTTGAGCGATTCCATCACGCCCACCGCTTCGGCACATAACAACGCGATACCGTAGTCGGTCGCCGCATCAAGAATGTCCCAGCCTTCGCCGGCCGTGCCAAGCAATGCGCTGGCAGGCACTTTCACATCGGTGAAGGTGACGTCCGCCGCGCGCTGGCAATCAATGGTGCGGTAGTCGCGCACCGCGATGCCGTCCGTGGTCGCCGGCAGCACGAACAATGAAATCCCGGCCGTATCGCGCCGCGTACCAGCACTGCGTGCCGACACCACCAGCATGCCGGCCTGCGCGCCATGAATCACGACCGTCTTGGTGCCGTTGAGGACAAAGCCGTCACCGTGCGGCGTTGCCGTCGTGGCGATGTCGAACAGATCGTAGCGCGCCTGCTTTTCGCCCAGCGCGCACGCCAGTTTCAATGCACCGCTGGCGACCTGTTCGAGCAGGCTGTCGTGACCGCCGGCCAGCTTCAGGAATTGCGCTCCCAGCATCGTCGACCAGTACGGCTCGATCACCAGGCCGCGGCCGATTTCATGCATCACCACTTGCATGTCGATGGCCGAACCATTGAAACCGCCCTGCTCTTCGGCCACCGGCAACGCGGTCATGCCCAGTTCGGTCAGCGTGGTCCAGGCGATGTCGGACGTGCCGCTGTCGGACAGGACGATCTTCTTGCGCTGGTCGAACGTGTAGTCCTTGTCGACCCAGCGGCGCAGGGCATCGGAAAATTGCTGCTGTTCTTGCGTAAAGGTAAAGTCCATGTCGTCCTCACAGTCCCAGAATCATTTGGGTGATGATGTTTTTTTGAATTTCATTCGAGCCGCCGTAGATCGAGGTCTTGCGGTAATTGAAGTAGTACGACGCCAGCGGTGCGGCATCATCATCTTCGGCCAGGCTGTGCTCGCTGCTGCCGTGCAGGAAGTCGGGGTCAAACGGCAAGCCGTACGGACCGACCGCTTCGAGCATCAGCTCGGTCAGCGCTTGCTGGACTTCGGTGCCCTTGATCTTCAGCATCGAGGCTTCCGGGCCGGGTCCGCGTTTGGCGTTGTCCAGCGAAATCACGCGCAGCACCGTCACTTCCAGTGCCATCAATTCGATTTCGAGCGAGGCCACTTTGGCCGCAAACACCGCATCATCGAGCAGCGGCGCACCGTTTTTCTGCTGGTCCAGCGCGATGCGCTTTAGAAATTCCATTTCACGCTTGGCACGGCCGACCGCAGCGATGTTGGTGCGCTCGTGACCCAGCAAATACTTGGCGTAGGTCCAGCCCTTGTTCTCTTCGCCGATCAGGTTTTGCACCGGGACCGAGACGTTATCAAAGAACACTTCGTTCACTTCGTGGTCTTCGTCGAGCATGATGATAGGCCGCACCGTGATGCCGGGCGACTTCATGTCGATCAGCAGGAATGAAATTCCTTCCTGCTTGCGCCCGCCACTGTCGGTACGTACCAGACAGAAAATCATGTCGGCATGCTGGCCCAGCGTGGTCCAGGTTTTCTGGCCATTGACGATGTAGTTGTCGCCTTCGCGCTCGGCGCGAGTTTTCAGCGACGCCAGATCGGACCCGGAGCCCGGCTCCGAATACCCCTGGCACCACCAGTCTTCGCAACTGAGAATGCGCGGCAGGTAGTGTGCTTTTTGTGCGGCATTGCCGAAGGCCATGATGACCGGAGCCACCATGTTCACGCCGAACGGCAGGATGGGCGGGGTGCCGGCGTGGGCACATTCTTCTTCCCAGATGTGGCGCTGGACCGGGCTCCAGCCGGTGCCGCCGTATTCGACCGGCCAGCCGGTGCCGACCCAGCCTTGTTGCGCAACGATCTTGTGCCAGCGCACCAGATCGTCTTTCGACAGGCGCTTGTGATTGAGAACTTTCTGCTGCAAATCGGCCGGCAGATGCTGCTCCAGATAACTGCGGACCATCAGGCGAAAAGCCTCGTCGTCGGTGGTGTAAGTCAAGTCCATGCTGTCTCCTCCTGTTATTTCGGGCGTGCATCATCATGCACGGTTTTGCGGAGAATAGCACGACCGTGCAATAAAGATTTTTCCAGGCTTTTATTAACCAGATCTCAAATAAACAGATGACTATTTACCAATGGTTTTGTTTTACTTGTGAATACAAGTTTTTATTTTTTACATGATGAAAATAGCAATTTATTTAACATCTATTAACAAAATATAAATATTTACTGCCGTATATTCCTTTCACCGAAATATCAATTCATCAATTTTTTACCCGGGGAAAAATCATGACGCCATCGAACAGCATTCGCCTGACACTGACTGCGGCCGCAGTCAGCCTTTTGATGGCGCACCCTGCAGCACACGCCAAGACCGCGACCATTGAAACGGCCAGCGGCAATGGCGCAGGCCTGATTCTCTCCGCGACCTTACTGGGAACCTCAGTCGCTACAGCTTCCCTGCCGGGCAGCATCACCGTGCTGGGCAACACCGTGCCGGTCAACGCCGGCACTGCTGCTGTTGGCAGCACGACCAGCGGCACGCCTTACAACGTGACGGGCAGTGTCGCCAATCTGAACCTGACCGGAACGACTGCGCTGGCCATACCGGCCCATTTGCTGCCGGTCACCCCTAGCCCGCTGAGTTCAACAGTGGTCAATGCAAAAACGAGCTTGTCAGCTAGCGTACTCAATGCCGATACCAGCTTCAGTGACGGCACGCTGGTCAAGAGTTACGGCGGTGTGGAGAAGTTGAACCTCGGCTCGAGCTTGTCGGCTACAACGGGGATAGCGGGTATCACCCTCAAAAAAATTCCGTTGTTTTCACTAGGCCTGACCGCCGACGCCCTGCAAAGTAGCTCGCAGATCAGCATGATCAATGGTTTGCTGTACGGCACGAATACGCTGAACAGCTTCACCAATGTTTCCCTTAACCTGTCATCGCTCGTATCGCTGAGTTCATTGAGTTTGCTTGGCTCGACATTGAGCAAATCGATCAACCTATCCGCGATTGCAGGTGCCACGCCGATGGCCAACACCACGCTCAGTGGCGCCACCGGTTCCTTCCTGACCAGCCTTGGTATCAGGCTGACTCTCAACGAACAGTTCAATACCTGCACGTCGCTGCTGACATCCTGCTCCGTCGAAACCAATGCGCTGCATCTGATGATCGATCCGGCCGTTGCCGGACTGGCAGCAATGGACCTGAAACTGGGCCACTCGTATGCGGCAGCCACGGCATCGGCCGTCAGCGCCGTGCCGGAACCGGAAACCTACGCAATGCTGGGCCTGGGCCTGGTCGCCGTGATGTTCGGTGCGCGCCGTCAGCGCCGTGCGTCAGGACAGGCGTAAGCCGAACCGGACAGCATCGGCACGACTTCCGCCAGCGCCACTACAATGGCGTTCCCATTTAGCGCGAGTCCTGTCGATGCCCTCCCTCAAATCTCTGTTGCTAGTGCTCGGCTTGCTGCTTTCCTGTGTGCAGGCCCATGCTGCCGATCCGGTCTTGCAAGTCGGCTCGAAACGCTTCACCGAATCCTATGTGCTGGGCGAGATCATCACCCGCACCGCCGCCACCGCCGGAACGGTGCGCCACCAGCAAGGACTGGGCAATACGGCCATCGTGTTCAATGCGCTCAAGGCCGGCAGCATCGATCTGTATCCGGAGTACCTCGGCACCATCAATAGCGAAATCCTCAAGCACGACACCCCGTCTACGCTCGAACAACTACGCGCCGAACTGGCACCGCTAGGCCTTGGCATTGGCGTGCCGCTCGGCTTTGACAATACCTATGCACTGGCGATGCGCGGCACGCCGGACGGCGGTCCGGCCACGCTGGCCGAACTGGCCGCGCTGCCGCAATTGCGGCTGGGGCTGTCGCATGAATTCCTCGGTCGCGTCGATGGCTGGCCCGGATTGGCGCAGCAATACCGTTTGCCGCAACGGCCGACCGGACTCGATCACGGTATCGCCTATGAAGCGCTGATGGCCAAGCAGGTCGATGTCATCGATATCTATTCGACCGATGCCAAGATCGGCAAGCTGGGCTTGCGCGTACTGAAGGACAACAACCATTTTTTTCCGGGTTACGAAGCGGTCCTGCTGTACCGGCTGGACCTGCCGCAGCGCTTTCCTGCCGCCTGGGCCGCCATCGGCACGCTCGAAGGCCGGATCGACAACACGCGCATGATCGCAATGAATGCCGCCGTCGAAATCGATGGCCAGTCCTTTGCCGCCGTCGCCACGCAATTTGTCACGCCGGCGACGACCGCGCCGGCAGTGCGCAACGGCTTCATGAACAAACTGTTCGGTGAGGACTTCTGGCGTCTGACGCGCCAGCATGTGGTACTGGTTGCGGTGGCCATCCTCGGCGCCAGCCTGATCGGTATTCCGCTCGGCGTGCTGGCGGCATTCGTGCGGCCGTTGCGGCAAGCGGTGATGGCGCTGGTGGGCGTGCTGCAAACGATTCCGGCGCTGGCTTTACTGGCGATGCTGATTCCGCTGCTCGGTCGCATCGGCACGACGCCGGCGCTGATCGCGCTCTTTCTGTATGCGTTGCTGCCTATCGTGCGCAATACCTGTACCGGTGTGCTGCAAGTACCGGCCGGCCTGCGCATGGCAGCGCTGGCGCTGGGACTGTCGCGCCGCGACCGTCTGTTGCACATTGACCTGCCGCTGGCCTTGCCGGTGATTCTGGCCGGCCTGAAAACCGCCGCCGTGATGAGCGTCGGCACCGCGACCATCGCCGCTTTCATTGGCGCGGGTGGCTATGGCGAACGCATTGCGATTGGCCTCGCGCTCAACGACAACGTGATGCTGCTGGCCGGCGCGATCCCGGCGGCGGCGCTGGCGCTGCTGACGCAAGCGGTGTTTGATTTGCTGGAGCGGGTACTGGTGCGCGACAGCGGACGCGTGATTGACTTGTCCCTCTAACCCCGCCGCTGCGGCATGCCGTGCTGCCGGTCAGTCGTCCTCGGGCAGGATGGGAATCGTTATCCGCAGCGTGGTGCCGCGCCCGCGCGTGCTGTCGATGGTCAGTTCGCCATTGAGGTAGTGGATCCGTTCGGTGATGCCGACCAGCCCGAAGGAATTGGCCTTGCGCCGGCAACCGGGACGGATGCCGATGCCGTTGTCGGCAATCGACAGCGAGAGCCGGTTGCCGCTGCGCGTGAGCGCGATGCTGACGCGGCCGGCCTGGGCGTGACGGTTGATGTTGGTGAGCGACTCTTGCAGGATACGGAACAGCGCGGTGGCACGGTGGTCGTCGAGTTCGAATTCGGCATGATCAAAATGCAGGTCACACACGACCAGGCTGCGGCGCTGGAATTCCCTGACCTGCCATTCGATGGCCGCATGCAGGCCGAAGTCCAGCACCCCCGGTCGCAGGTTATTGATGATGACCCGTACCGAGGCCATGATGGCATCGATCTGGCCAAGTGCGCCGGCGGCTTTCCGGCTCAGGTGCGGATGACGGCTGCCGCAGCGGACCATCAGCATCGAGACATCGAGCCGCAGTGCCAGCAGGTTCTGGCCCAGTTCGTCGTGGATTTCGCGGGCGATGCGCTTGCGCTCGGCTTCCTTGATCTGGTCCTGATGCGCCGCCAGTTCGCGCAGCAGGCTTTGCAACTGCAGTAGTTCATGTTCGATGCGACGGCGTTCGGCGACTTCGGATTGCAGCATCGTGATGGCCTGTACCAGTGCGTTGGTACTGCCGGCATCGGCGGCGCTGGCCGGCAGCGCCGAGCCATCGTCGGCACTGCCGTGCAGGATTAGGCCGTAACCGAGCAACTCGCGACGGCCGTCGAGCAGCCGGCGCAGCGTGCCACTGACCCGTACCGGCGAACCGTTCTTGCGCATGCGCCAGCCGTCGTAGCGGATTTTGTCGCGGCAGCGGGCTTGCTTGAGATCGGATTCAGGCACGCCATCGGCGATATGCAAGGGCGGATACAGACAGCTGACATGCCGGCCGAGGATCTCGTCGTCGCGATAACCGGTCAGCAACCGGGCACCCCGGTTCCAGCTGACGATCAGACCGGCGGCATCGAGCGTGACCAAGGCCTGCTCGTCGAGTTCGGCGACCAGCAGACCGACCAGGTCGGGGGTGCCGGCATGACGGCTATCGGGCAAAGAACTCGGCACGTGGGTAGTTGGCATCTGGCGGGCGCGCAGCAGAATTTTTCTGAGCGGAGAGTGTAGCCCAGGCCGATCCGGACGGGCGCGCCGTGAGCGCTGCTGAGTACGATAACGGCATTGCGGCGTCTATGGAGTACATCAGGGAAATTTAGAGGCGATAACTAGGCTGCCACAGAGGGATTCGGTGTGCCTCACCCACCGTTCGGCCTGAGCTTGTCGAAGGCGCACAGTCGGACGCGCCTTCGACAGGCTCAGAACGAATGGGTTTTTAAACTTGCCGCGCCCTCGACAAGCTAAGGAGGTACGGATTGCGGCGATATCGGCCGTCAACGTCAGACTGAAGCCAGTTGGCAGCAGCCACAGCAACATCTGCAAACCGCACGAATGTAAAGTTATGCAACCTGCCCGCAGAGCGTGCTGACGATGAACAGTGGCGCTCATGACAGGTGCCCCGATGTCATTGCGCGGTCATTCTCGAACGCTAGAATTCGGCCAGCGTTTCCTAGGGTTTTGCCCGCACACCGACTGGTGTGCGGGCTTTTTTTTAGATGCGACAAGAGTCCCTGCGAAAACCTGCGACACTAATTTCGGTTATTCTCTGCGACCTTGGCGCGCCGGATCGGCAGCGCCTCCGATTTTAAGGACACTCCATTGAACGATCTTCTTCACCAACGCCTGGCCTTGCTGTCGACCGATGCGCACCGCGCATTGCTGTCCCAGGGCCGGCGCGGCATCGAACGGGAAACCTTGCGGGTCGACGCAAACGGCGCACTGGCGCTGACGCCACATCCGATCGCCCTCGGCGCTGCCCTGACCCATCCGACCATCACCACCGATTACTCTGAATCCCTGCTTGAATTCATCACCCCGGCCGAGCATGACATCGCCGAAGCGCTGACCGGGCTCGATACCGCGCATCGCTATTTTTATACAGTCAGTCCCGACGAACTGCTATGGAGCGAGTCGATGCCCTGCCATCTGCCCGACGAGGCGACGATCCCGATCGCCTGGTACGGTAGCTCGCACATCGGCATGCTCAAGCATGTGTACCGGCGCGGGTTGGCGCTGCGCTATGGCAAGGCGATGCAGTGTATCGCCGGCATCCACTACAATTTTTCCTTGTCGGAAGCGCTATGGCCGGTGCTGCAGAACGCCGAAAACACGCCCGGCACAGCCACCGATTACCAGTCCGAAAGCTACATCGCGCTGATCCGTAATTTCCGGCGCTACAGCTGGCTGCTGATGTATCTGTTCGGTGCCTCACCGGCGCTGGCCAGCGACTTTTTGCGCGGCAAACCGCATCAGCTCGACGTGCTGTCCGACGACACGCTGTACCTGCCCCATGCCACCAGCCTGCGCATGAGCGACCTCGGTTACCAGAACAATGCCCAGGCCGGACTGGTCCCTCCGTACAACGACCTGACCAGCTACATGCAAAACCTGGTGCGCGCGGTGAAGCAACCGTTTCCGGCCTATGTCGCGCTGGGTACCCGACGTGATGGCGATGGCGAGTGGATACAGATCAGCACCAACGTGCTGCAGATCGAAAACGAGTTCTACTCGACGATCCGCCCCAAGCGCGTCATCAACAGCGGCGAACGGCCGGTCGAAGCGCTGTGTGCGCGCGGCGTGCAATACATTGAAGTGCGCTGCCTAGACATCGATCCGTTCGAAGCGATGGGCCTGAACCTCGACACCGGCCGCTTCATGGATGCCTTCCTGATGTTCTGTGCGCTCGACGATAGCCCGCTGACCAGCGCCGAAGAAGGCCACGAAAACACAGCCAATTTTGCCGATACCGTCAAGCGCGGTCGCTTGCCCGGCCTGACCTTGCAGCGCGACGGCGCTGCGGTGCCGCTGCAGGACTGGGGTCTGGAATTGCTGGACCGGATCGAAGCCGCCGCCACGCTGCTTGATGCCCGGCGCGACGACGGCGCGCACCACGCCTCGCTCGACAAGCAGCGCGCCAAGTTGCGGGACCCGGATTGCACGCCATCGGCGCGGGTACTCGATGCGCTGCGCGCGCATGACAATTCGTTCATGAAGTTTTCGCTGGCGCAAAGCCGGGCGCATGCGGCGCACTTCAAGGCGCGGCCACTGACACCCGCCCAGTGCGACGACTTCGCCCGGCTGGCGCGCAATTCGATCGACGAACAGGCCCGTATCGAGCAGGATCAGAGCGGCAGTTTCGATGACTTCATCGAAGCCTACCGGGCGCGCTCGCTGACGCCCACCAGTTGTGACTGAATGAGCGCTGACAGGCCGAGCCGACCTGTCAGCACTTCCCTACCGCCAAGCCAGTCAGCCTTTCTTCTCGCGCAGCCGCATTAATCCCTCCTGCGCCATCGTTGCCACCAACTGTCCCTGCTGGTCATACACCGATGCCAGTACCAGCCCGCGTCCGCCGGACGCATTCGGACTGTCCATGCACAGCAGCAGCCATTGATCCATGCGCAACGGCCGATGGAACCAGATCGTGTGGTCGAGACTGGCAATCTGCAGTCGCGGATCGCCCAGCATCACACCGTGCGGTTGCAGGGCGGTCACCAGAAAGCTGTAATCGGACAGGTAGGCAAACAGCGCTTCGTGCACCAGCGGCGCATCAGGGAGCGGCATCGGTGCGCGTACCCACATCTGCTTGCCGGTATCGCGTGAGGGATTGCCGTACAGATCGGCACCACCGACTACCCGAAAATCCGCCGGTGCCTGCACAAATTGCCGGCCACCCGCTTCGGCCCGCGCTTTCCAGCCGGCAATCGCCGATGGCAAGGTATCGGGGCCGGGTACTTGCGGCATCGGCTTCTGGTGCGACAAGCCGACTTCGTCATCCTGAAACGACGCCGACATCACAAAAATGCGCTTGCCTTCCTGGAGGGCGACCACACGGCGGGTGCTGAAGCTGCCGCCGTCGCGCACGCGCTCGACCTCGAACTCGATCGGCAAACGATGATTGCCCGGCAGGATGAACAATGAATGCAGCGAGTGCGCGCGCCGCAGCGGCACGGTCTGCGCCGCTGCATGCAGGGCCTGGCCCAGCACCTGACCACCGAACACGTTCGGGCTGCCCATGAAATGACTCTGGCCGATAAAACGGTCGGTGCCGTCGGGCACCAGCGTGAGCAGGTCGAGGATTTCAGACGTGTTGTAGAGCGAAGTATCGAACATGGTGCCTGGCAATCGAATGAAAAACGCGATTATCCAGCAGCGGCAAGATTTTCCCTAGGTGCCATTGATCCGCTGTCATCCTTGATGGCAAACAAATAAAACCATTCAAAGCAAGCTGCCGGTATTAAACTCCGCCATCACCCACCAGAATTCTCCGGCAACGCTGGCAAACTGGCCCCAGCAATGATCAGGAAAGCAAGCCGATCTTGAACGACCTTTCTTCCAGCCTCACCCCGCCGCCCGCCGGTACGCTCAAGTCTGCCCTGATCGTGCCGGTCGAGGCACTACGCGCCGGCATGTACGTCGCAGACCTCGACTGCGGTTGGGCGGCCACTCCCTTCCTGCTGCATGGCCTGCTGCTCGATGACCCTGAAGATATCGGCACGATGGCACTGCTGGCGCAGCGCGTGACGATCGACCCGGGTCGCAGCCTGCCCGCCGCGCTGACCGGACTGGACCAGGCAACGCTCTACGACACTACCGGTAATGTTGCCGCCAGCGGCACACCCGGTGACCAGCGCCTCCAGCAATACCGCGACCAGGTGCAACGCAACGATGGCGATCATGCCAGCCGCGCCGATCGCCTGGCGCTAGGCTGGCGCGAATGGAAACAGGCCTTGTCGGCCTGGCTGGGCCGCCTGTTTAGTAGCGCGGGAACGCGCCCCTTGCCCGCAGCGCAACGGCCCGATTACATGCCGGACGATATCGTGCTGGTGGTGCATCCGCTGCCGGAACCCACGCAAACCGCGCTACCACAAGCGATCGCGGCGTGCGAACTGGCTGAAACCGCGCTGGAGCGCGTAGCCCGGGATCTGGCAGCGCATCGCGATACCGATATTGCAGCGCTGCAGGCCGCCTCGGAAACCCTCGCCGAAAACATGATCCGCCGGCCCGGCACGATGATCTGGGCGGCCAAGATGCGCGACAAGAGCAACCGGATGTATCACCACGGCCTTGGCGTGGCAATTTATCTGACGGCACTGGGACGGCAACTCGGTTTTCAGCGCGAACAGCTGGCCGACCTGGCCACCGTCGGTTTGCTACTCGACCTCGGCAAGATGGAAATCGATCACGCCCTGCTGGACAAACCGGGCAGGCTCGATGACATCGAGCTGCTCGAAATGCAGACCCATGTCCATCGCGGTATCGAAATGCTGATGGCCACCGGCGTGACCTCGACCCTGATTCTGCGCGCCATCGCCGAGCACCACGAGCGTGTTGACGGCACCGGCTACCCGGCACGCTTGCCAGGCGCCGCACTGACTATTTTCGGCAAGATGGCGGCGATTGCCGATGCGTATGCCGCGATGGTCAATCCGCGTCCGTACGCGCCGGCATTCGCGCCCTACGAAGCCATGAAGCAGCTGTTTGCCGAGAGCGAATCGCGCTGGTTCGCGCCGCTGGTCGAACAATTTGTCCAGGCCATCGGCATCTTCCCGGTCGGTTCGCTAGTCGAACTGTCCACCGGCGAAGTGGCCATCGTGGTCCAGCACAATCCGTATCGCCGCCTCGAAC
Source organism: Actimicrobium sp. CCC2.4 (assembly GCF_034347385.1). Taxonomy (NCBI): domain Bacteria; kingdom Pseudomonadati; phylum Pseudomonadota; class Betaproteobacteria; order Burkholderiales; family Oxalobacteraceae; genus Actimicrobium; species Actimicrobium sp. CCC2.4. The sequence goes on from NZ_CP133777.1 coordinate 2,997,502, forward strand.
CGCTGATCCTGATCCTGACAGACGCCGGCAAGATGACACTGCCGGCACCGCGCGAGCTGGATATGCTGAAACATAATTTTAATGTCGCGCCCGACGTGCTGCGTATTTCGACCGGCCTGGCCGATGGTGCACATGGCATCGTCATGCAGGACTTTTACCTCAGGCAAGCCTGATGCCTACCGTCGGCCTGGCCGCCCGCCTGTTCGGTGCGCCGCCGGTGGCACCGGCACAAACCCTGTTGCGCCGGCTGACCGGCGATCTGCAGGGACCGCGTGGCACCTCCACGCTGGCCGTGCTGGCCGTGTCGCTGTCGCGCAGCGATGCGGTTGGTGCGATGCTCGAACTGCCCGACTCGATGCTGGTCAATACCGCCCTGCTCGAACGCCTCACAGGCACGCTGCACGCCGATGATTACCTGGCGCTGGCCGGCCCCGACGAAGTCTGGATCGTGCTGCAGGCGCTGACCTCGCCGACCGTGGCCAGTCTGGCCGCAACCAATATTGCGCGTGCGCTGGAAGCGCCATTCCAGGCGGGCACACTGACGGTGACAATGCGTCCGTGCATAGGCATCGCCGTCACCGCGGTCTCGCCGGGCACCGCGCTGGGCTTACTGGAGGCAGCCAGTGAAGCCCGCAAGCGGGCCGGCAGCCTGAACCGTCTGTATGTGGTCGCGACCGAAACCGAAGGCATCGACCTGCATCACAAGGATTTGATCGTCGCCGTAACCCGTGCGCTGGCAGAAAACCGGCTGACGATGGCCTACCAGCCGAAAGTCGACCTGGCCACGCAGCGCGTCGTCAGTGTCGAGGCGCTGATCCGCTGGCCGGCCGATCTGGTGCCGGTGATCAGCCCGATGGTACTGGTCGAGATTGCCGAACGCTTCGGCATGATCGAGGCGCTGACCCGCCATGTGCTGCATACAGTCTTGCGCGAGCACGCCACGCTGCTGGCACCGACCGGCCTGCAGCGCATCTGGATCAACCTGTCGGCAGGCATGCTGGCCGATCCGGGACTGCCGGAATTCCTGCAGCAGGGACTCGATATCTGGTCGGCCGGCCCGCCTCTGATCGGCCTCGAGATTACCGAAAGCGCCGTCATCGGCGATATCGAGCAATCGATCGCGATGATGCATGCGCTGACCACGCGCGGCTTCGAACTAGCCATCGATGACTTCGGCACCGGCTATTCGTCGCTGGCTTATTTGCGCCGGTTTCCGATCAGCGAACTCAAGATCGACAAGATGTTCGTGCAGCACATGACCAGCTCCGACACCGATGCCCGACTGGTGCGTACCATCATCGACCTGGCACATAACTTCAAGCTCAAGGTGGTCGCCGAGGGTGTCGAAGACGCAGCGACGCTGGAGTTGCTGGCACAGATGGACTGCGATCAGATCCAGGGTTACGTCTACGCAAAACCGATGCCGGCGGCGGAACTGGTGCGCTGGATGGCGAATTTTCATGTCGGTATTGCCTAGTCGTCGCTGAACGCGCAGCACGGATTTCAGGCCACCATTTACGCCACAACTGCCGACACACTTCTTGCCCAATAGTATTTTCCTGTCTATAACCAATAGTAACTATTGGTGACAGATGACCGCGTGATTGTCCTGTCCCAGTCCATGCGACTTAACGGCCAGGCAGCACGCGATGCACGGAACGGCCGGTACTCACCCGGAGACCTCATGCCCACGTCCCTGCCCCACCGACTGACCTTGTCCAGTCGCTTTATTGTCCTGATCGGCGTCTTCGCGCTGGGTTTTCTGGTGTACGGCGGCTGGTCCTTCCGGACCCTGGACGAACTCAAGGTCAACGGCAAGCTCTATCAGCGCATCGTGCAAGGCAAGGATTTGATCGCCGATATCCTGCCTCCCCCCGAATACATCATTGAATCGTATCTGGTGTGCCTGCAGATCGGTAGCGCCACGACCGATGCCGAACGGGCTGCGCTAACCGGGCGCCTGAAGGTGCTGCAGACGGATTACCAGACCCGTCACACCTTCTGGGCCGGACAGTCCCTTGATCAGGATATCGCCACGCTGCTGTTGCAGCAGGCGCATGAGCCGGCCGAGGCGTTCTACAAAATAGCTTTCGATGCCTATCTGCCGGCATTACAAAAAAAAGATGCCGCCGCTGGAGCGGCCGCCATGCAACGCATGAAGCCACTCTATGAAACGCACCGCCAGGCCATCGACCAGATTGTGCAACTGGCCACCAAACGCGGCGAAGCCGATGAAGCCGGTGCCGCCAGGCAGATCAGCGGTGCGACTTTATGGCTCCTCGCGATCCTGCTGCTGGCCCTGGGCGCCAGCATCGCCATCGCCATCGGTACCATGCGCAGCCTCATGAAAAGCCTGGGCGGCGAGCCTGGCTATGCGGCCGACATCAGCAACCGGATTGCCAGCGGTGACCTGTCGATGGAGATCGCCCTGAAACCCGGCGACCAGTCGAGCATGCTGTTTGCGATGAAGACGATGCAGGAGGTGCTGTCGACTATCGTCGTCGATCAGCACCGGCTCGTCGCAAATTGCCAGTGGCAATCTTGATCTGTCAGCCCGCACCGAAGCACAGGCCGGTGCGCTGGAAGAAACCGCCTCGGCGATGGAACAGCTCACCACCACGGTCCGCCGGAATGCGGACAATTCGCGTGCCGCCAGCGCACTGGCGAGTTCGGCATCGACGATCGCCTCGAAAGGCGGCGCCATGGTGGTCGACGTGGTGCACACGATGGAGGCGATCAGCGCGGCATCGCACCGGATTGCCGACATTATCGGCACCATCGACGGTATCGCTTTCCAGACCAACATCCTGGCACTCAATGCCGCCGTCGAGGCCGCCCGCGCCGGCGAACAGGGACGCGGCTTTGCTGTCGTGGCCACCGAAGTGCGCAACCTCGCGCAGCGCTCGGCATCCGCCGCCCGCGAAATCAAGGAATTGATTGGCGATGCCGTCAGCCAGGTCGAGCGCGGTGCGCAACTGGTCAACCAGACCGGCAACACAATGCAAGACATCGTCGACAGCGTGCAGCGGGTTACCGAAGTCATCGGCCAGATCACCCAATCGAGCATCGAACAGGCGACCGGCATCGAACGCATCAATCTGGCCATTGTCGAGATGGACCAGGGCACCCAGGAAAATGCCGCGCTGGTCGAGGAAGCGGCGGCCGCCGCCAGTGCGCTGCGCGATCAGGCCGGCAACCTGACGATGGTGACCGGCGCGTTCAGACTGGGGGGAAGCGCCACCGGCAGTCAGGTCGGATTGACTACCGATGGACGCCAGCGGTTGGCGCTGGAGCGATGACTCACGCGAAAAGTAGCGTTAGGTGGAACGCTAACAATACTCACCAGTACTGACTGTAGGGTCGGCACAGGGTCATCGTGCCCACGCGAATGCCCCGGACAACGGTTGGACTTGACGTTGGTTTTTGGTGCGCACGCTTGGGCACGGTGAGGCTATGCCCACGCGACGATACTTATACCCGTTTTATGTGCACAACTTTGTGCATAACCATGGGGAGCGCCCCTGCAAGCCAGCACCGGCTTGGGTCCGCAAGACTGCCTTTTTTTTACGCAGCCCGACGCATCAGCCCCGGCAAGCAACGGCTCACCACATCAAGTCGTCCGGAATCTGGAACGCCGCATACGGATCGTCGGTATCGACCTCTGCGCTGGCCTTGTTCACCCGCACTACCAGCGAGGCGTCGCGCTCGGCAATCTTGTCGGCGATGATGCGCGGGACCAGTTCGACGGCCGCGCCCTGGCAGACGATAACCAAGCGCCCTGCCATCAAATGTCCCTGTACCGCGGCCGAGACATACAGCCGCTCGATTTTGTTGCCATGCGTGAAGTTGTAGGCAATGTCGCCGGCGCCCTTGCCCTGGCGGTTTTGTTGTACCAATTGGGCAATCTGCGCGAGGATCGCCTTTTGCGTGGCGGCGGCGTCGCGCTGTGCATTGAGTTCGCGGGCGCGCCCGGCATTCTTGCGTTGTGTCTCGAGCGCCGCGACGCGGGATTCATCGACACTTTGCGTACCGGTCCTGCGCTCGACCTTCTTCTGTTTGTTCTTGTCCTGGTTAGCCAGTTTGGCTTTGTTCTTGTCAACCAGGCCGGCTTTCAAAAACTGTTCTTGCAACGAGGCCATATCTGCTGATCCGTAAGTGGGAGATGGGCCGGCGGGACTTACCCGATCACCGGCGGAGAGTGCGAGCATAACAAACATGCGCACGCCCGGCCGACAAAATCAGGCGGAAATGACCGCGTTGCGTTGACTACACCAGCGCTGCCGCAACCGCCCTTTGGCCGACCAATTTCTCACGATACGAAATGCCGATTTCATATTGCGCGATATCGCCTTAGGATAAACGCGCCAATCCATTTCATTTATTGAAAGCTCATTTCGCATTAGAAAATTCACTGCATAAGCCATTGTAAATAAACAGATTAATTTTAGTCATCTGTCTTATATAAGACCTATGCGACTTGAAAAAAAGCCGCTATTATTCTTGCAAGCAGTCTGGCTTCGACGTCACGTTACTGCTGTCAGTACGTGCTACCTCGAACGCATTTTTTTCAGCACCTTTTTCTCAATCTCTTCACTATTTAGGAAATGCCATGTCACAGTACCAAGACGACATCAAAAACATTGCAGGCTTGAAAGAAAAAGAAGGCAGCGCCTGGAACGCGATCAATCCCGAATCGGCGGCACGCATGCGCACGCAGAATCGCTTCAAGACGGGTCTCGATATCGCCAAGTACACGGCCAAAATCATGCGCGATGACATGGCTGCCTACGATGCCGATTCCTCCAAGTACACCCAGTCGCTGGGCTGCTGGCACGGTTTTATCGGCCAGCAAAAAATGATTTCGATCAAGAAGCACTTCAATAGCACCGAGCGTCGCTACCTGTATCTGTCAGGCTGGATGATTGCGGCGCTGCGCTCCGAGTTCGGCCCGTTGCCTGACCAGTCGATGCACGAGAAGACTGCCGTCGCCGACCTGATCCGCGAGCTCTACACCTTCCTGCGCCAGGCCGATGCGCGTGAACTGGGCGGCCTGTTCCGCCAGCTCGATAGTGCCGAAGGCGCTGCCAAGCAAGCGATCCAGAGCCAGATCGACAACTTCATCACCCACGTCGTGCCTATCATTGCCGACATCGATGCCGGTTTCGGCAATGCCGAAGCAACCTACCTGATGGCCAAGCAATTGATCGAAGCCGGTGCCTGCTGCATCCAGATCGAAAATCAGGTCTCCGACGAAAAGCAATGCGGACATCAAGACGGCAAAGTCACGGTGCCACACGAAGACTTCCTCGCCAAAATCCGCGCTGTGCGTTACGCCTTCCTTGAGCTGGGCATCGACGACGGTATCATCGTCGCCCGTACCGACTCGCTCGGCGCCGGCCTGACCAAGCAGATCGCTGTCACCCGCGAGCCGGGCGATCTGGGCGATCAGTACAATTCCTTCCTCGATGCTGACGAAATCTCGCTCGACCAAATGAGCAATGGCGATGTGGTCATCAAACGCGATGGCAAGCTGGTGCGTCCGAAGCGTTTGCCAAGCAACTTGTTCCAGTTCCGCGCCGGCACGGGCGAAGAGCGTTGCGTGCTCGATTCCATCACCTCGCTGCAAAACGGTGCCGACCTGCTCTGGATCGAAACCGAAAAGCCGCATATCGCCCAGATCGGCGGCATGGTCAGCGCGATTCGCAAAGTGATTCCAAACGCCAAGCTGGTCTACAACAATAGCCCGTCGTTCAACTGGACCCTGAATTTCCGCCAGCAGATTTTCGACGGCATGAAAGCCGCCGGCAAGGATGTCTCGGCCTATGATCGCGCCAAGCTGATGAGCGTCGACTACGACACCACCGAGCTGGCATTGGCTGCCGATGAAAAAATCCGCACTTTCCAGGCTGACTCAGCCCGCGAAGCCGGCATTTTCCATCACCTGATCACGCTGCCGACCTACCACACCGCTGCCCTGTCGACCGACAACCTGGCCAAGGACTATTTTGGCGAACAAGGCATGCTCGGTTATGTGGCCGGTGTTCAGCGCAAGGAAATTCGTCAGGGAATCGCTTGTGTCAAGCATCAGAACATGTCCGGTTCGGACATTGGCGATGATCACAAGGAGTATTTCAGCGGCGAAGCAGCACTGAAAGCCTCCGGCAAAGACAACACGATGAACCAGTTCTGATTCTCGTTCGACCCTGCCGGAAAAAGCGGGCGGTGGCGTTCTCCGGTACGGAAACTCCCTGATCCGCCAGCTCTGTCAAAACACCCCGATTGCTTGCGCAACCGGGGTGTTTTTTATTGGGCGGAGCGATTGCAATCCGGACCGCCGGTATCAGGCGATACCGGACCGTTCTATCAGGAGCGCTTGCCGGTAGGACGGGCTTGCCGGAAACCCGGCTTGGAGAGAATTTCGACGTAGGCTTCGGTAGCACCTGCGCCGGCAACGATGTCGAGTTGTGCCGTCAGGGCCGACAGATGAACCGACGCGGCGGTTTCCTTGCTGGCACCGACGCGGCAATCGAAGTCGATGAAGTCGACACCGTCAGGCAATTCACGACGCTGTTCGCGCTTGATGTACTTGCGGATGTCGTGTTTGACGGCATCGAGCACGCGGTCGCGGTGCAGACCTTCTTGGGTCAGTGGAAAGATTTTTCTCATGGCGATTCGGGAACGCTTGCGGCGCATACAGTGGATTGAAGGGCGCGATTATACGCGACGGGTTATCCTGAGCGCCTTATGACGACACCCCGCGAACCCCACCCCGTACCGAGCAAGGAAGACATTGCCTTGCTTGCACCTTTTGACCGTCTCGGGCTCGATCAAATCGTGCTGGTCAGGACGGCCGGCCAGGCCCGCGAGGCCTGCGCTGCCCTGCTCGACAGCCCGGTCTGGGGCTTCGATACCGAGTCACGACCAACCTTTTTCAAGGATCAGGTATCCGACGGTCCGCACATCGTCCAGCTCGCAACGCGGCACCGGGCCTGGGTATTCCAGCTGAGCGATCCGGACTGCGTGGCGCAAGTTTCGGCGCTGCTGGCCAGCCCCAAACATGTGAAAGCCGGCTTCGGACTAGGCGACGATACCCGCCGCATTCTCTCGAAACTGGGCGTTACGCCGGCTGCGGTGCTGGACCTGAACAGCATCTTTCGGGCGCGCGGTTATCGCAAGGATATGGGTGTCAAGGGAGCGGTAGCGGTCCTGTTCAACCGACGCTTCATGAAGTCAAAAAAAGCCGCGACCTCGAACTGGGCCAACCCTAAGCTGACCGATGCACAAGTGCTCTACGCGGCCAATGATGCGTATGGCGCGGCCCGTGTGCACGATGCGCTGGGCCTGGACTGATGCCCTCCCCTGCAGCAATGACGATGGCGGCGATCGACTTGGCGGCAACCGAACTGGTGAATCGCCGGCGCGCTAACCGGCAAGGCGACGCGCTACCGGAGCACTGCCGTCCGGCCGATGTCGCCGCAGCGCTGGCAATCCAGCGCGCCGTCACGCGCCAGCTCGGCGCGGTAATCGGCGGGTGGAAATGTGCATTGCCCTCGCCCGGAAAACTGGTGCTGGCACCGCTCTACCGGCATGCCATCCACACGATCAGTCCCTGTCCGGTGCGGGTGCGCGGCGATGGCATCGTGCGCGTCGAACCAGAACTGGCCTATGTTCTTGGCCGCGACTTGCCGGTGCGCGATCAACCGTATGCGCCGGCAGAGATCGACAGCGCCATCGCGCACACGCACCTGGCACTCGAACTGCTCGAGAGCCGCTACACCGACCATCACGCCGTCGGCTTCCTCGACAATCTTGCTGACGGACTGGTCAACTTTGGACTGTTCCTCGGCCCGCTCGTTGATGACGATGCCGGCAGCGGCGAACTGGCACTGCAGGTTGACGGCACCCTCGTGCCCGGCCGCCATCCCGACGGCAATCCGCGCCTGCCACTGTGCTGGCTGGCGAACGCGCTGCACAGCCAGGGCGACTACTTGCGCGCCGGGCAAGTGGTGATCACCGGCTCGTATGCCGGCAGCGTGCCGCTGGCGACCGGCGTGCCGGTGCAGATTCGCTACGGCGCACTCGGTACCTTGTCGGTTTCCTTTGCGGCGGATGACTGAGCCCGCCGCTGTCGCCGGTGTGTTCCGTCCCCGGCTGACGCTGCACACACTGACCCGCGGCGATGGCTTGCTGGGAATGCGGCCGACCGGCCTGTTCGGTCCGCGCGGCGGCAGCGTGACGGTGGCGCGGATCGACTGGACCTATGCAACGGCGTCCGGCCTGCGCTGGCAGATCGCCGCCCCCACCGCACTGCTGAATCGTCGTCCGGCCGGCATGCCGCCGGTATTTGACGAGACCGGTCAGCATATCGTGCTACTGCGCGACTTTGATGCCGAGGCCGATGCGCTGGACCGCATTCTCGAACTGGGTTTTCATGCCCTGCCGGCCAGAGCGTTGCAATGGCGCAGCGATAGCACGCTACCCGCCAGCGAGCCGCTGTGGAGCCTGCTGCAGGAGTCGTTCTTTGGCGATTTCTGGGCCGAGCAATTGCCGGGATTGCAGGAATTGGGCTGGCGCGTGGTCGTCATGCCGGGCTTCGCGCACGAAAGCGTCCCTGTCGAGGCATGGCATCTGGTGGTCAATCCGGCCAACGGCGACGTGCTCGGCAAGGAAGTCGCGGCGCCGCTGCGACGCCGCGCCAATGGCGTCGTCGCGCTGGCCGGGCCGGCCAATGCCGGTTCGTGGCTGCTGTCGCTGGGCGTCGAGATCAATGGCGAACTGCTCGACCTCGTGCCAATGCTAGCGCTGCTGCTCAAGCAGGACCGGCGCTGGCTCAATGCCGCACTGATCGCCCGGATCGACGATGCGGCGCTGATCCGCTTGCGCGCACCGGGCGGCAAGCGCATCGATGCGCTGGCCGCGCCACTCAAGGCCATCGTCAGCAGCATGCTCGATTTGCTGACCGATCCGCGCCGCAAGGAAGGACCGCTGCCGCTGTCATCGTGGGATGCCGAACGGCTGGAGCAATTGCGCACCAGCCTGCTGGAATCGCAAGCCGAGCGCGCCGGTCCGCATGGCGTCTGGCAATTGCAGGGTCGCGACGGCTTGCAACAACTGGTGCAGCGCTTGTCGGCAGTCGGCGGCGTCGCACCGGTGAGCGCACCGGCAGGCCTGGGCGTGACCTTGCGGCCGTATCAATTGCATGGCGTCGCGTGGCTACAATACCTGCGCGCCCACGACCTTGCCGGCATCCTGGCCGACGACATGGGACTGGGCAAAACCGCCCAGGCGCTGGCGCATTTGCTGATCGAAAAGCAGGCCGGCCGGCTGGTCAATCCGGCGCTGGTGGTGCTGCCGACGTCGCTGCTGTTCAACTGGCAAGCGGAAGCCGCGCGGATGGCACCGGACCTGCGCGTGCTGACCTTGCAAGGACCGCAGCGCGATGACGACTTCGGGCGGATGGCCGGGGTCGACATCGTGCTGACCACGTATCCGCTGGTGTGGCGCGACCTCGATCGCTTGCGGGTGCAAGCCTTCCATTTGCTGATCCTCGATGAAGCACAAAGCGTCAAGAATCCGGCCGGACGCAGCGCCAATGCGATCCGCCGGCTGCAGGCGCGACATCGCCTGTGCATCACCGGCACACCGCTTGAAAACCATCTGGGCGAACTCTGGACCCAGTTCGATTTTCTGCTGCCGGGTTTTCTGGGTAACCAGCGCACTTTCCAGCGGCTGTGGCGCAAGCCCATCGAAATCAATGGCGAGACCATCCGGGCGCAATTGCTGGCGCAGCGCGTGCGTCCGTTCATCCTGCGCCGGTGCAAAAGCGACGTCGCCACCGAGCTGCCCCCACGCATCGACATCATCAAGCGCGTGCAATTGCAGGGACATCAGCGCGACCTGTACGAGAGCGTGCGGGTGGCCTGCGACGAACAGGTGCGCCGGGTACTGGCCCGCAAGGGCTTTCGCAGCGGACAGATCACGATCCTCGATGCCTTGCTGAAGTTGCGCCAGGTGTGCTGCGATCCCTATCTGCTGAAAGGTCCGGCAATGGTGCCGGCCATGGAGCGCGCCAAGCTCGAATTGCTGCGCGACCTGATGCCGGGACTGGTGGCCGAAGGACGCCGCATGCTGGTGTTTTCGCAGTTCACCGAATTGCTGGCGCTGGTGCAAACCGAACTCGATGCGCTGGACTTGCCGTGGCTGGCCCTGACCGGTGCTACGCCGGTCGGGCAGCGCGGTGCAGTCGTCGCCGCCTTTCAGGAGCGACAAGTGCCGATTCTGCTGATCAGCCTGAAAGCCGGCGGTGTCGGCCTGAATCTGACAGCGGCCGACACCGTGATCCATCTCGATCCGTGGTGGAATCCGGCGGTGGAAGAACAAGCCACAGCACGCGCGCACCGCATCGGCCAGACGCAGACGGTGCTGGTCTACAAGCTGATCGTCGAAGGCAGCATTGAGGAACGCATCCTGGCCTTACAGGCCCGCAAGGCGGCGCTGGCCGACGGCGTCATCGGCAGCGATGCGGCATTTACGGCCAAGTTTAATGACGTTGATTTGCAGGCCTTGCTGGCACCGCTGGCCTGACGGCAGCGGCGCTTATTGCATCCGGATGAAGGCATCTTCGGCCGGAAATTTGGCGCGCAGCCATTCACCATCCATCAGCAAGGCGTGCACCAGATCTTCCGGCAAATCATCGAGTGCCTCGACGGTCGCATGCGGGGTATCGGCCAGCAATCCAGACAGATGGACAATCGCCGCGAGACGCGAAAACGGCCTGTGCGACAAGGGATCGAATGATTGCTGCAGCGCCGTCACGATCTCGACGGGGAAGTTCCAGCGCCGCGCCAGTTCACCGGTAATCTGGCCTTCGGAAAAACCGGACAAGTCTTTTTCGCGCTCCCAGCGACCACCGGGGATATGCGGCATTTTTTCGATTTCTTTCAAGATGACCGGATCGGCCTGGCCGATCAGTAATTCGCCCAGACGCAGCATCATGCCGGTGAGCCAGGCTTGCTGCGGATCGGCACCGATGCCTTTTGCCATCCATTGCGCATAGCCGGCAGTAGCCATGCTGGTGCTCCAGAATTCACGCGGATCCAGACCCGGCAGCAACGGAAATGCGTCGCACAGGCACGATGCCATCGAGAGTGTGCGCACCTTGGCCATTCCCACCAGCGAAATTGCGTCATCGATCGAACTGACGCCGCGCGGCAAACCGAATGCCGCGCTATTGGCCAGTCGCAGCAGCTTGGCCGTTAGCGCCGGATCGCGGGCGATGATGTCACTGACTTGCTGAACTGAACTGTTGTCGTTATTCAGGGTGTTGATCAGTGCATGGGCCACCTCGGACAGCGTGGGCAACTTGACGTTGGAAAAAAAGAAATCGAGCGTAGGCATGATCGTTCCCTGATGACTTCATTGGCGGCACCCGGCCGCGTTCCGGCACAACACCAGCTTAAGGTCGTCGAGCTTCACCGTGCGGGCGCGAAGAGTCAGTAAAGGTCTTCGGAAAACTATTCATTGGTGGATGCCGGAGCGTGCGCGGGGCAGCGAGGTGCCTGGCAGGCGAGGCAGGAAGCCCCTTATTCGGCGCTGACGACGCGGTTCTTTCCTGCGCGCTTGGCTTGATACAACGCCGTATCTGCCCGCTTGAGCATGCCGACCTGATCTTCATTTCCTTTGCGCAGCGCCACCCCGGCGCTGAACGTGATCAGGATGCGCTCGTTGTTATGCATAAAAATCCGCTTCGTGAGTTCGCGCTGCAGCCGGGTCACGGTCTGGGTGGCGGCATCCATCGTGGTATCGGGCAACAGAATCAGAAACTCTTCGCCGCCAAAGCGGGCCAGCACATCCATCGTGCGCAGCGTGTCCTTGATCACACGCACCAGATACACCAGCGCTTCATCGCCGGCAACATGGCCATGGGTATCGTTGAGTCGCTTGAAATCGTCCAGATCGAGCATGGCAATGCACAGCGGCGACTTGCGCCTGTCGGCACGGGCCAGTTCGCGATCGAAGACATCATCGAGGCCGCGCCGGTTCAGGCTGCCGGTCAACTGGTCTTCCCGGACCAGTTCGCTCATCGCCGCCAGCTGTGATTCAAGATCATGGATGCGCTGTTCGGCCGCTTCGCCCGCCTGCCGCGCAACAATCATGTCATCGCGTGACTGCAAGGCATCGTATTGCGCCTGGCGGGTATCGCGCATCACGTCCTCGAGGATCGCATTGAGTGTCGTGATGTCGCTGGCCTGGCTGATTTTCTGGGAATAGGCGTCGATTTTTTCGTGATAATCACCGGTGCTGGTGGCCAGTACGCCAAGGCGGTCGATGAAGGTGATCATCATGTTTTTGACGGTGACCTTGGCTTCGGTCAGGCTGTGTCTGAGCGTGCCTTGCTTGTAGATCACATCCTTCATGTCGCGCGTGGCATCCTGCAGCGCGTGATGGTTGATCGGCCCCGACAACAACTGGTGCACGCTATCGATCTGGCCATGCAACCAGCTGTCTTCTTCTGTCAGTCCGCTGATATTTTCCAGCAATAGCCGGAACAGACGCAGCAGCAGTTCCTGTTCTTCGGCGACGTCGCCGGCGCGCATTTCGATCTTGAAGCACAGCTGGCGCAACCGGATCCCGATTTCATCGAGGCTATCCTCGCTCTGTGCGTCCTTGACCGCACGTCCTAGCAATTCGGCTTCGTCGGCCAATTCCGGCGAGGTGCTGAGCAACGCCGCCACTGCCAGCAACAAAGTGCGCGACAGCAGATCGCGCAGCAGGCGCGGCTGGCGATCATCCGGCACGACGCTGGCAACTGCGATGGCAGCAGGCGCCGCTTGCGTGCGATCAAAACGGGTCAGGTGCGCGGTGGTCAGCGCGGACAGGGCGCTGGTGTAGGCAGTCCAGTCACGCGCGCTGGCGGCCAGTTCAAAACGCTTGCCAAAACCGTTGATGTCATCGAGTTCGGTAGCAAGCAGGTGCAAGGCGCTGGCAAATTGAATCAAGGTATTTTCGGCGCTCGGTCCGGCACCGGTGCCGGCGATTTCTTCGTAGACCTGACGATAGGCATCCGGCGTTGGTGCCATCTTGCGCACCGCTAGCTGCCGGAAGGCTTCGCGCGCCAGCTCGGCGGGATTAGCCACCGCGGGTTCGGGATTGTCTTTGGGTTTCATGGAGGCGATCCTGCTCGAAAGTCATGTCATGGTGCCCCGATCTTACACTGAGTAAAAGTTTCCATTCCATTGATTAATGGTTTGTTTTTTTGTTGTGCCGTCTTTTTCAGGTAGACGGCATGGTCAATCGACCAGATGATTTCTGATCGCATAGTGCGTCAGCTCGGCGTTATGGCGCAGTTTCATTTTCTGCAACAGACGCGACCGGTACATGCTGATGGTCTTGACCGACAGGACCAGTTCGCTGGCAATATCCGACACGGTTTTGCCGGAGGCGATCATGGTCAGCGTCTGGTATTCGCGGTCGGACAGGGTTTCGTGCGGCGGGATCTCACGGTCATCGCCGACCTGGTTGGCCAGTTCCTGCGCCAGTTCGGTACTGATGTACTTGCGCCCCGCTGCCACCTGGCGAATCGCATTGACCAGTTCAGCCGGTGCGCTTTGCTTGTTGAGATAGCCGGAAGCACCGGCTTTCAGGGAGCGGATCGCGTACTGGTCTTCGCGGTGCATCGACAGCATCAGCACTGCGATGGCAGGACATTCCTTGCGAATCTGCTTGAGCACCTCGATACCGCTGCGGTCCGGCATCGAAATGTCGAGCAACAGCACATGCGCCTCCCCGGCCCGCGCCAGCTTGACGGCATCGAGACCGTTTTCGGCGGCACCGGCGACGACGATGTCCCTGGTGTCGGCGAGAATCTGCTTGAGCCCTTCACGCACGATGGCGTGATCGTCCGCGATCAGCACGCGTATCGTTTCTTTTTTATTCATGACGTCATTTCTTTGCCTGCTTGATCGCTGTAATCAATCGTCCGGACGCTGCCGGCAGCGGAATGCGGATGGCCACCACGCTGCCGCCCTTGGGCACATTGCTGACGGACAGACTGCCGCCCAGCGCGTTGGCGCGTTCGATCATTCCGCGGATGCCGAATGAAGCCGGTTTTTGCCGGTCACGCGCCGCGATACCGGTGCCATTGTCGCTGATTTCCATACGGATACCGCGCTGGTTGCGTATCAGGCGCACCTGAACACTGCTGGCACGGGCGTGCTTGCTGATGTTGTTGAGCGATTCCTGAAATATCCTGAACAGCGCACTGGCCTGTTCCGGTGGCAGGTCGATATCGCTGTCGCTGCTGGCGACATGGCACGGGATACCGAGCTGCTTCTCGAATTCGGCCGCTTGCCATTCGATGGCTGCCACGATGCCGAAGTCGAGAATGCTGGGCCGCAGGTCGACCGAAATGCGGTGAATCGATTCGATGGTCCGATCGACCAGAGAGTCGACATAATCGGCCTTGTCGGTGAGTGCAGGATCGTCAGGCAAACGGCGTCGCAGCAAGGCCAGCGCCATTTTTATGGCGGTCAGGTTACCGCCCAGGTCGTCGTGGATTTCGCGGGCAATCCGCGTCCTCTCTTCTTCCTTGACACGTTCGATATGCGCTGACAATTCGGCCAGTTGCTCACGGGAACGCGTAATTTCAGTCTGTTCCAACTTGCTCTGCGTAATGTTAGTCATGATGCCTTCCCACTGTATGGCGCCATCAGGCAGCACGCGCGGCATCGCACGCAAATTGATCCATTTAATGTCTTTCCATTCCTCTATCCATAGCCGGCCATCCCAGTTCCAGCTGCGCACCTCCTCTGCCGAGGCTTGCATCGATGCCAGATACGAAGCATGGTCGGCAGGCAGGATCAGCGCCATGAACAGGCCCGGATCCGCATGCAGCCGCTCGGGACGGATACCAAGCAGGGCATGACAAGCGTCGCTCAGATACGGAAAGGCCATCGCGTTGTCCGGCATCCGCCGGAATTGATAGACCAGCCCCGGCGTATTCGAGACGATTGCATGAAAACGCGCCTCGATCTGCCCGAAAGCCGCAGACGCCGCCTGCCCTGCGCTCTGATCCTTGCAGATCATCAGCAGCGCCGGCTGCTCCTGGTCGTCGCACAGCACAAACCGCACTTGCACCGGATAAATACTACCGTCCTTGCGGACAAGCCTTGTTTCAAGGTTGACCGCACCGCCCGCTTTCGTGCGCAAGCCATCCAGCAACAGCTGCATTCGTCCGGCATCGAGATCGGGAGCGATGTCGAACAGCTGCATGAGGAACAGGTCTTGCGGGCAATACTGAAGGTTGTCTTGCGCCGCCCGGTTGATCTCGATGAACCCGAAGTTCTGTACGTCGAGCACGCTGATTTCGTCGAAGCACTCCTGCATGGCGACACGCAGCCAGTGCCCGTCACGATCGGCTTGTCGCGCAGGTGACACGTCAGGACTCCTGCTGCAGGGTGTTGATCGGTGTAACGCTTCTGCTTGAGGGCACCCAGCGGTCAATCCAGTCTGCCAGTTGCTCGGCCGGCATCGGCCTGCTGATCAGGTAGCCTTGCCCGTGATCGCACCCCATCGCATCGAGCAAACTCCAGGCTTCCTTGCTTTCGATACCTTCGGCCACGACGCGCAGTCCCATGTTGTGACCCAGGTCGATGGTCGAGCGCACGATCTGGGCGTCATCGATGTCATGTTCCATATTCATCACGAAGGATTTGTCGATTTTGAGTTCATCGACGGGCAAGCGTTTCAGGTAAGCCAGCGACGAGTACCCGGTGCCGAAGTCATCGATCGATAGCTCGACTCCCATCACATGCAAGCGTTCCAGCGTCTGTAAGGCCCGCACCGGATCATCCATGATGGCGCTCTCGGTAATTTCGAGGCAAAACGACTGCGGAATCACCTGATGTCGTTGCAGGATCGCGGCAAATTTGTTGGGTAGATCCTGGTCGAGCAAGTCGCGGGTCGACAGATTGATCGAGATTTTAAGATGCAGGCCACGGGCGGCTAATTGACTGCAAAGCGCCGCTGACTGCTCCAGCACCCAGAGCGTCATGACGCGGATAAAACCGGATTGCTCAGCAAATGGAATGAAGTCATCCGGAAAAATCATGCCGCGCTCGGGATGAATCCAGCGTATCAAAGCCTCTGCACCGATTACCTCCCCGGAACCAAGCAATATCTTGGGCTGCATTTGCAGACGGAATTCATTGTGTTCGACGGCACGCCGCAACTCGCCCAGCAGGGACAGATTCTGTGCACTGCTCTTGTCGATTGCAGGATGGTAGACCACGGCAACATTGCCACTTTTTTTGGCCGAGTACATGGCGGTACCGGCGTGGCTCAGTAGCGATTCGGCGTCGGTGCCATGCTCCGGAAAACCGGCGATACCGATGCCGGCACCGAGGTCGACCGTTTGATCTTCCAGTGAAATCGGTTGCTCCAGCGATTTCAGGATTTTTTCCGCCATGATCTGGCTGGCGCGCATGCTGGTCAGCGGCAGGATAATGGCAAATTCGTCGCCGCCCAGACGCGCCACCTGACCCAGGCTGCCGTCGAGCTGCTGCTTCAGGCGCTCGGCAACCTTGCGCAACAAGCCGTCGCCGACCTGATGGCCAAGCACGTCATTGACGTTTTTGAAGCGGTCCAGATTGAGCATCATGACGTAGCAATGTTCGCCCGTCCTGTCGGCTTGCTCGACAGCGGCACTGATCATCTTGACGAATTGGGAACGGTTGGGCAGGTTGGTCAGCGTGTCCCAATAGGCCAACCGGGTTGTTTCAAATTCCCGCCGCGAGATATCGTCGCGCATGCTGTCGAACGCCCGGGCAAGCTCGCCGATTTCGTCCTTGCGGCGGATCTCGAGCCGGCCGTCGTAATCACCTTTACCCAGTTGAATGGCGATATCGGTCAGCGTACGCAGTGGTCCGGTAATGCGCCGTGCCGCGACCTTGCTGAAAATAACAGCCAGCAAAGTACAGATGGCCGTCAGGATCAGCAAGGTCAGTTGCAACTGATCATACGGTGCCACAGCTTCATTGAGCGACTGCAGCAGGATCACGTTGGCCGCATGTTGCTCATTGGCGGCAAGCGCCATGCTGCGATAGCTGTATTGATTTCCTGTGACGCGCAGGACGCCGGAGAGCCCGGGAACGAGCGGAAAATCCAGTAGCCGCTGGTCAAGATTGACCGCATCATCAGCAGGAAATGTTGACTCCCTGGCAACCCATCTACCCGACTGATTGCGACTCACGATAGCAACCTGCAACGATGACAACGCATGCATGTCATTGATCAGCCGTTGGTCAATCGGGAAGGCCATCGCCACCCAGCCGATGGTCTCGGGCGCCTTCACGGGAATCACAACGATCTGATAAGGGTCGTCTTCAACCAGACTGACGCCGTTCGCGGTACCGGCACGATCAGCTTCCTCGACCAGTGCGAGGATGGATTGCTTGAATCCGTTGCTGGTCATGGTCGCCGTGGTCGCCTTGATTTCACGATTAATGCCGATCAGCATGGTCAACGTTGCGCCTATCCTCGCGCCATGATTTTCCAGTACGGAGGTAATCGTCTCGTTGTCATTGCTGCCGACTGCCTGACGAAACCCGTAATCGAGCGCCAGCACGCGCGCACCGGTGACCAGATTGTCCGCATTTTGTTGCATCAAGCGACGAAATACCCGCTCGCCGATCACCAGCTCACTGGCCACCGCTGTGCGGGCATTTTGGTTGATGCCAATACGGATCGCAACGAATCCGGCCAATTGGACAATCAGTACCAGCACCAGGAACAGCACGACAATCCGGCTTTCAAGACTGCGCAAGCGCATGGCCATCCTATTTCTTGTTCAGTGAAAACGTGGTCGCGGCATCGGTACCGGCGAACGTGACCGCCTGTTCCGGAATCGGCGTGCCGGGTGCAATTGTCCGGTACCAGACTTTCAGGTTGTATTTCCCTGCGGGCAGATTGTCTATGACGGCCTTTCCAGTGGTGTCTGTCTTCGCAAAGTAAGGCGTGTCGACCACCTGGATGTAGGCCGACATCTTGTCGTGGATGTTGCATCCGATGATCACTGTCCCGGGTTTGTCAAACAACAGCGGTTCTCCGCCTGCACCGGAATACAGCTTCAATTCAAATACCTTGGCGGGCGAAAATGAATAAACCTGATGGCGCACTGAGTCGTTGTTCGGAAATGAAATTGATGCACCCGTCTGCACAACCGTGACGAGCGGCATGAATGCCCTGCCTTTTTGCTCGATTTGCGCCGGCCGACCCAGCTTCGGAAGTGTCTGCCCGGCCCCGGACTCAAGATAGACCACGGCATCGGTTGCCGCTGCACTATCGCTGGCGGTGACCTGGACGGTCAGTGAAGCTGCTGCCGCTGCTGTCGTTCCAAACACAATGCTGGCAAGCGCGAGCCGCTTTGCGGCAAAAAAGACTGTATTCATCGGGAAGTTGCAAACAGGTAGAAGGATTAGTGAAAACTGCCATGATCGTGACATGCCAAATTGGCATGCTCCCGATGCAAGCCCCTGATCGGATTGCCCCTGAAGTTACTTGGAGCAAGAGACACCGTTCGCGCGAAGGGAACTCTAGCATAAGTTTTTTTGAATCCAGCTTCGCGAACTATTGCTTTCTCTGAAATTCCCCCCTTTCTGTGCCCGCTGGTTTGATTTCTGATGGCATCCCTCTTAATAAGCGCAAAGACTACCCGCCACACACGGTCTCATCACGACCTACACGTCGAACGACGCCCAAACCCAGGCGACGTTTCGACTGCAGTGGGAGCGCCCGCAAAAAAAACAGCAAGTTTCCAGCCTCAGGACTTCCATAAAGAAGTGAGGTCGGCTATAGTTCGGTTCTGCGCGGCTGTAGCTCAGCTGGATAGAGTACTTGGCTACGAACCAAGGGGTCGTGGGTTCGATTCCTGCCAGCCGCACCAGTAAATTCCGGGGGATTACAAGTTTAGGCTTGTAATCCCTTTCTGGTTTTTGGGTCAGTGGTGACATTTATGATGACATTTGCGCAGAGGCTAAGCCACAAATCCCCCATCTATCTACAGCTTCCCCGCCAGTTGGAATGCCTTAACAATCGCCTTCGGCTGATACTTCGCAACAAGCAGCAGTAACCGTGTCGCCCCTTCTTAGGCGTTTGGTGCACTTCAAACGTGAAGACCACAGTTCCGCGCCCTTGTCCCGATTATGCTGCCACTTTTCGACTACGAATGGACGATGGCAGCGTCGGTTTGTTGCGCAGCGAACCCTCGTGAACGTAGCCAAGGGCCAATTCAAGATTTGTAGCGGACCATGGTTGTCTCGGCCAAGGCAGGCTGTTCGTAGCCCGTGGTTTTTTGCCAGGCTAACCGGTCCTCTGTATTGATCCATTGAAGATGACGATCACGCTGATTAGGCGTAAGCGCCTCATCAAGCTTTCAATTACCCATATCTTTCTGAGGCAGGATTAAAACCGAATTGCATATTTGCCAGCAGACGCATGCCTCGCCACATAACAATATTCCCTGGCGGTGAATCATTGGCCCCTGCGAGATAACCGCCCAGTTGGGCAATTTTTTCAAGATAGCGCGACAGCATAGCGATATTGCAAATTTTTACGGACTGAGGAACATTCCCAATGATCCTGATTTGGCAATAGAGGTTGGGACACACTTATGTACAGAACTGCTCGAACCTCTTAATGCTACTTTTGGCCGGATTTCGGTGCGTTCTGCATGCCGGTCAATTGCAGTAAATGACATAGGAAATTTACACCATCATTCATGTGGTTCAAGTGAGCGTAATCGCGGGCGCCACATTTGGGATCAGAAAGACAGCGACGGACTAAAGGAAGCAAGTGCTTGTATTGTCATTCCGTGGTTTGCAGACCGCTACGCAGAGGATTTGGACTGGCGGTCGCTCGCATATTGGATACATAACCATCTGCCCTACAGTGAACTGGAGTTCTTCCCAAGGCTTGCTGCGTTCAATATTTGCTGGCACGAAAAGCCAAAGCGAACGATTTTTAGTTACATCCAACCTAGAGGTATGTTGAAACGAGGTGGGGGGCCGGATCCACAATTGTCAATTTTTTATGCAGATTTCCCCACTCTACGTTGTCGCTAACATGAACGTGGTAATGAGTCCACAAGTGAGGCTTTCCTCACTCCCAAAGATCAGTCTGCTTTTTTTCCTCGCAATCACCATCAGGATTCCATCCAAAAGTATTGAGACAAACACGACCACGTTCATCAAACTGGACACCTTCTAGCTCCAAACGATGGCGCTGTCCGAGTTCTGCACCGAACTCACTACGTTGGCTGATCTCACCACGCGCATTGATGACGCGATGCCAAGGTATCGTGCTATTACTCGGCACATCGAACAAGACGTACCCAACTTGTCGAGCCATCCCTCGCATCCCGGAAAGTGTCGCAATCTGGCCATAGGTAGCGACCCGCCCCAATGGAATGCTGCACACAGTTGCATAGACACGCTGATCTCGCTCACCTAAGCTCATAAATTGCTCGCTAACCAAGCCAACTTAACGCCCAAAAACGCCATTACTGCGCCTGCTGCCCGGTCTAGCCAAGCCTTGTAGCGCAGGTAAAAATTCTGCGGTCCTTTCGATGACAATGCAAGCGCTACGATGATGTACCAGCCAGCTTCGACTGCAAAAACAAGTACGACCAGTATTAAGGCCAAACTTAGTGGAAAAACTGGAGGCAGGAATGCAGTGAAGACGCTCGCGTAGACAATCGCAGTTTTCGGATTACTCAACTGCGTCACTAAACCGATACGGAACGAACGGAAGATCGTTCGAGATAAGGAAACAGCACTGGGTATTGACATCGACAAGGGCTTATTAGCACCGCGCCAGATGCAGTAACCTAAATACATCAGATAGAGACCTCCAACAACTTTCATCACTACATATAACCATGGTATTGCTGTTAATAAGACGTGCAAGCCGAGTAGCGCAATAACGGCAAATATGACGCCACCGACTCCCATGCCGAGAGCGGTTGCTACACCGTCAATTCTTGACGAGCTAACTGCCGTACGTGCCACCAACAGAAAACTAGGGCCTGGGCTCATCGCGCCCAAGCCTAGTGTGCCAACAATACCAAGTATTAATGGAATAGTATTCATGACGCCTGCTCCTACAAGGAAATGAGTATATTTAATCGGAAATATTAATGATTAATTAAAATAAAGGATTAATAAAACTATCTGTCTTGCTTAATAAGTGAAAGCTATTTAGTTTTCTTTGTTAATCGTTTGTGAAAGCGTCTTCAGCGTAAAATTGATTACGTTCCGATTTTTTTAACGGATTGAGCCGAAGTTTTTTTCGAGAATGTTTGTTGTTATTCCATCGATGCTCTTTTGGTTTTTTAATGCCCAATAAGCTTTCCAATCATCGGAATTTTTTGTCTTCGCCCAATCACTCAGAATCGTTCGTTCCTCTACATAAGAAAGTATTGACACTGCCCAACCACACGATGTCTGTACGAAATCGACAGAAACATCGAATATCTGACGTACACCAGGAATTGGTTCAAAAAGAAAAAAGAGCGAATCCCATTCGGGGTCCGTTTGGTGGATTACTTTGGCTGATCCGTACAGCCTTAAAATTAGTGGGTCACCCTCGAACGCACAGAACATGAGCGTCATCCGTGGGCTAATCTGTACATGCGCGGCAGTTTCGTTTCCGCTACCACTTACATTGAGCCAGGCGATACGGTTCTTATCAATCACTCTTAGGGAGTCCATGCCTTTCGGTGACATGTTAATTTTGCTATCAGCAGTTGCGGTAGCAACAAAAAATATCTTTTGCTCGGCGATAAACTGGATAAGTCATTCGGGCATATCTATGAACTGTTCCATTATATCTTTCAGTGAAATGTTATTTGACAACCAAAAGCAGCAAAATAAGCTTTTGACATAAGATCAACAGATAGTAAATCTTCAATCAAAATTACATCTTGCGATAGCACAAAAAAGCCTAAAACCTATCAATCTTCCTGTTGTCGAGCAACGGTGTTATTTTTATCCTCTACAATCTATCCAATCGTCCTAGCACACGAATCTTCTCAGCTCATTCCATCGAAGTGATAAAAGTAATATTGATTTTATAAGGACAATAATCCTCTGTAACTAGAATTAACTTTGCATTGATTTAGTCGTATTACTTAAGATTTGAATACTGTTCGGAAAATGTATCAATCTGCTTGAACATATTACTAACGTGTGACTCCGTTAGGTGAGGATTGAGTAGAACCGCACGTAGCCATTTCTTTTCATTCAATGTAGGAAGCGAGAAAAAAGCAGCACATTGCTTACTTAAATGGTTTTGCACCCCCCCCTGTGTCAGGGTAGTTGTCGTGTCATCTGATTAATCATCATCACAGAGGGGGCGGAGCAAAGACAGGCAGTGAAGCATTACTCAGCAGAACGCAAGGAATCGATCCTACGGCAGATGATGCCGCCGACGAACAAGCTGGTATCGGCGTTGGCGCGGGAACATGGCATCTCGGAACAGACTCTTTATACTTGGCGACGAACGTTAAAAGCCCAGGGGTTGCCAGTGCCAGGAAATGGAAAGAATGCCGAGGAGTGGTCGTCGAAGGACAAGTTCGGTGTCGTGCTGGAGACGGCCGGCTTGAACGAAGCTGACCTGGCCGAATACTGCCGGCGCAAAGGACTGTTCGTCGAACAGATCACAGCGTGGCGGCAAACGTGCCAGGATGCCAATGCCCATGCTACCGAACGCACGCAGGAGCAGCGCGAGCAAGGCAAGACGGACCGCAAACGGATCAAACAGCTCGAGAAGGAGTTACTGCGTAAGGACAAGGCATTGGCGGAGGCAGCTGCGCTGATCATTCTCAGAAAAAAAGCCCAGGCGATCTGGGGGGATGCCGAGGACGACTGACCGGCACCCCGGATCGCCAGCTGGTGAAGGGCTTGATTGAAGAAGCGGCGAGCAACGGTTGTCGTCTGGCCCCGGCCTGTGCCGAACTGGAGATCAGCCTGCGCACGTATCAGCGCTGGACGCGTGAAGACGGCAATGGCATGGCGGACGGGCGCCGTGGTGCACCCCGTGCGGCACCCGCCAACAAGTTGAGCGAGGCCGAGCGAGCGCACATTCTTGCCTTGGTCAACAGTGCGGAATTTGCCAGTCAACCGCCGAGCCAGATCGTGCCGACGCTGGTCGACCGTGGCGACTATGTTGCGTCGGAATCGACGATGTACCGGGTGATGAAAGCGGCAGCGCAACAGCATCACCGGGGCCGGGCGAAAAGACCGAGCACGCGGGTGGTCACCAGCCATTGTGCGACCGAACTGAATCGATTGTGGTCGTGGGACATTACGTGGTTGCCGACGGCCGTGAAAGGTCTGTATTTTTACTGGTACATGGTGCTCGACGTGTACAGCCGAAAAATTGTCGGCCATGAAGTGCACATTGCTGAGTCGGCAGATCTGGCCGCCCTGTTGATGCGCAAGGCGAGCCTGGCTGAAGGTTTGGCGGGGCGCAAGGTCGTCCTGCATTCGGACAATGGCAGCGCGATGAAGGGCGCAACGATGCTGGCCACGCTGGAAAAGCTGGGGATCATGCCGTCGTTTAGCAGGCCGCGCGTTAGTAACGACAACCCGTATGCCGAGTCGTTGTTCCGCACTTGCAAATATCGACCGAATTACCCGCGCCGGCCGTTCGAAACCGTCGACCAGGCTCGGCAATGGGTGCAGCAGTTCGTGCAGCGGTACAACCATCAGCACAAGCACAGCGGGCTGAAATTCGTGACGCCGGCGCAGCGCCATGCCGGACAGGCCGACGCAATCCTGCGGCGGCGTGAGCAGGTCTATGAAACAGCCAAGCAACGCTGCCCCGAGCGCTGGTCAGGCGCGACACGGAACTGGCACTTGAAGAACGAGGTTTGGCTCAATCCTGAACGAGCTGATCCTGCATTATTGAAACTTGCTGCTTGAAGTGACGCGACAACTACGTTGACAACTACCGTTAACGGGCTTCATGCCGGAATCCGCAAAAATGTTGTCAAAGGACTCGTTAGATCCAGTTTTTAGCTTCTTCGCCCAAACCAATACTATTTACCGTAAAGATTTCTACCTGACCTCATCATGATTTCAGGTAACTAATCGCTGGCATCAACAAAATAAAGTAAGGCGGCGCTCACCGAATTCAGACACGCCAGCGAAGCAAAACGAACCAAAATTCCGCACATTTCGCCCCACAAGTCAAAAAAATAGCCCCGAATTCGGGGCTTCTTTTATGCAACAGCATCGTGTAAGTTCTTGATTCTATTGCGAATATTGGCGGAGAGGGTCGGATTCGAACTCACGGTTGGCCTAAACCAACACTGGATTTCGAGTATCGTGCGCAGGGTAGGCACCACCCCGCAACCCGCATGGATGCTAGGGTTTGCTTGTGCGCAACATGCGAAAAATGCCTGTTTTGCGGGGCGAGTGGCAGATTTTTACCAGAGTAAATTCGATCATTTCGGCCATGCATCAATCAAGGTTTTGACGTCGCTGGCATGTCGATCAGCTGTTGCCGCCATGCCTGCATATTCTCTTGAGCAGTCAGCGAGTACGCTTGCGACGGCATCGGCTCGCTGACGGACGGCATCGTCGGCAAGGCCGGGCAGACTACGCCGGAGGGTGGCAATTTCGTCGCGCAAGCTGACAGCGACAGCGCCAGCACTGGCAGCAGCAACCTGCAAAGTTTTGTTGCGGAGCGTTGCAGCATTCTGGGCCTCGATGATGTTGGATTGACGGCGGGATTCGATGACACGGTTTTCTCGGTTAGCGTCGGCATCGGCGGTAGCCTGGGCCACTTTCGCAGCCGACCAGTCAGCCTGGATGTTCTTAGCCCCCAGGTGCCAGCCGAGCAGGAACAGGCCAAGGGCAAACAGCGCGGCGCCAACAATGGCAATCAGTCGCGTGTTCATGCCAGCGACCCACCGGCAGAGAGATACGCCACCTGCAATTTGCGCAGCGAGTTTTCGAACTGCCCGTAACCAGCACCAGGCAGCGATGCCCAAAGGTTCGCGCACTTGGCCACCGCCGCGCCAAAATTCCCCGCATCGATGTCCGGCAGCGCCCGGCGCTCTTTGATCAGTTGCAGCGCCCACTTGTCCTGCGATGATGGGCCGAAGTCTGGCAGCGCCAGCAGATCCCGGTAATGCACCCAATCGCGCAACATGAACTGGTACCGGCCGCTGGCGTTCGACGTCAGGCCCTTGCTGTTGATGACCTTCGACTTGCGGCCGGCGGCGAACGGGTGCGCCCTGAAATCGGTGAATATCTCGGGCCGGCCATCGATGCCGGTCACGATGACGTCATAGCCATGATCCTTGGTTGCCGAACTGGTCGACGTGCCTTCGGAGACGGCCAGCATGTCCAAGAAAGCAGACTGGTTCGGAGTCATAGCCCACCCCGCACGTTGCGCACGACAGCTGCGGCATCCTCAGCGATCTGGCCGATGTCTTTGTCGCGCCGCGCATCGAGCCAGCGCACAATGCCGCCGAGCAGCCACCATGCTGGCAAGCCGGCCATGACCATCAGCGGACCGGCAATGAACAGGAATCCCAGCGCTGGCTCGCTGCCGTAAAGCTCAGCGACGTACTTCGCCGACTCGAACAAGTCCGGCCACCAGCTGCGCACTGCGACCACCAGCACCGGCCCGAAGATCGCGGATGAAAAAATCGTGCAGGTGAAGCGGATGAACGCCTCCTTTTTGGTATGTGGCCACATGAACATAAATCCGAGTGAGGTTGCGATTGCGCCGGCCATGACCGGTAGCCCGAAAATCTTGATAAGTGCGCCGCCGGCGGCGGTTGTTTCGATTGCCATGTGTTTCCTCTGGGCGTAAAAAAACCAGCGCGTGGCTGGTTGGTTAGTCAATATCCTGCTGATTTTTTACAGTGGTCCGGATCAAGCCGGTCGAGTAATCGGCAAAGGATGCACCACCCTCGCCTGCCTTCGATCGTGCCGCGATTTGCCCGGCTGCTGATGGTCTCGGTATCCAGTCCACCGGTCGCGGCATTACCGACACGGTCGTAAGCAATGATGATCCGCAGCGCGCGCGGGCTACCGGTAACGATCGCCACCAGCGCCCAGGCCGATGCAACCAGGTGCGCGAACTGGCAGGCGACGAATAGCGCAAGCAGGATTAAGCGGTCCATGTGATCGCCTCTACTTCCTCGGTGGTCTGCGCCGCTTTGATCTCATCCTCGCACCGCTGCCGGTTGCCGATAGTCTGTCCGGATGCCACCGCGAATGCGTCGGCCTTGGCGATGATCCTGCCGATTAGATCCGCGAGTGTCACACCACGCGCCGCCGACAACGCCTCGATCAGCGGCCCGCCACCCGCCCGAGCCTCTTGCTCCTGCTTGCTCCACGATTGCATCTCATCAGCAGGATAGCTCGCGGTGATCTGTCCGAGCGTCGATGTGCATTGCGAATTGATCAGCGCCAGTTTTGAGGCCTTGTGGTCGGCCAGTGTTGGCACGTAGAGCCACCGTTTTGTGTCGGCGTCCCACGCGTGATCCGGCGATGGCTGCTCCGGCTGGTAGTCGATGACGAGACCGGTGACCAGGTCAATCCGCTGCGAGAGCGCGTCGTATTCGCCGAGTATGCAGCTGCACTCTGGCTCTATATTCATGTCCAGGTAATCACCGCTGCACGTCACCGTTACGCCAGTGAACATGCCATCGGCGAGGCTATATTTGCTCCATGTGCTCATTTTTTGATTGCCTCCATGCGTAGCGTTGCAGAATTAATCAACGTGTCGTTGTAATTCGTCCGGTTATAAATCAGCGCCGAAAATGTATAGGTTGTCCCCGCCACCAAGTCGAATACGTACTCAGCTGAAATCGGCAAAATCTGCGCATTATTCGCTGTTGCCGAGTTGTCATTAAAGGCGATTGACGGAGAAGAAATTCCGGTTACTGACTGGGCGAGTCGTATGCTGTTACCGTAAAAATAATACGGGCCTCCACCGCCACTTACCGAGCGATACGTGTTGGTAAGACCTCCGGTAATCGACAGTAATGCCGGGCCGGAAACTTTCGCCGTGTATGTAAGTGATGCGAATGTCTGTTCTGCGGCATTCCCATATGTCACAGCAAAATTTGCCACTCCAGTGGACAGAACATCCGTGGCAGCGTAGTTCGCAATCTGAGGTGTCCCGACCGTCAACGGTTCTATTCCACCGCCGTGCATCCGATCCAGTCCGGAGTCGATCCATGGTGTCGGAGATTGCCGAGATGCCAAAGGGAATGCACTGCTATCGCAAAGCATTATCCGGTTCCACCATGCAAACGACTGCGACTGACCGGCGACTGTCGGCGTTTTCCGCAGAAGAACATAAATATAGGCGGTGCCAGCGGGAGCCACCCCCTTGCACCATAGCTGAGGCATGTTCGGTGGAGTTGGCGTTCCTATTGTTCGACCGTCATAAATATCTGTGATGTCACCGATTGCCCCGCGAGCCGAATTCATAAAAATGAGCGTGATTAGAACCTGGCATCTGCTGGCACCAAAAAACGCAGATAGCTCATAGCTAGCCCCTGCGGATGCAGGAATATAGCCCTGCCACATTTGAGCCTCTATTGGAAAAGATGACTCGGTGCCAGTGGCAACCCAAGCTCCACCGATGCCGGAGTTGTATGAACCATATTTACGACCCCAGTTTCCCCCTGCTGTGGCGTACCAACCGTACAAAGCACCGATACCGTCGTTGGTACCGGTGGAGATAACGAAATCCGAATTCGTCAGCAGGTTGGTGGCAGCGCCGTACCGGACCGGCTCGTTGCCAAGCACGGCATTCGCCACAAATGCAGGCGTGGCACTCTCAAGCTGCGACGTATCGACCGCGACAATGGCGAAATCATAGGTGCCAGCCGGTGGCGAATTGGTGTCGAAGGGTGAGCCTGTAATTGATCCGCTATTTAATGCGGTCATCGAGGCCCATACCGTGCCTGATCCACTCATGCGATATTTGATGCGGAAGCTACCGCCCGATAGAACATCGACCGGCTGGTCAGTAGTTCCGAATGTGAATCGCCGTGTTCCGTCTGCCAGCACCGAGACTGCGAACAGCGAGACATTCGGTGGACGCTGAGTTTTGCCGACCACCTTGTGAATGCTGTAGACCCAATTCGACACGGTATTGAAATACGGATTACGGCATCGTGCCCGGATAATGTAGATCGTGCCATCGCGTACCGTTGAAATATAGGCTTGTAGCGAACTGCCCGACACAGTGTCACGCTCCCATGCAATGGTGCCGATTTGCTGCCACTCAAACTCAATCACGCCGCTCGTGAACACCGCTTGCGTGCGTGCGGCAGGCCACTGCAGGAGGATGCGCGAAACGATTGTTCCGTCACCCATCCGAAGCAGTGATGCGCTGCCTGACGTCGTATAAATGGATTCAAGCGGGAGGATTGCAAACGGGTTCTGTAGGTCAGTATTCGGCGTGCTGTCTGGCTCGGTTGCGTCCGCCTCGTCCCAGATGCTCGCGGCATCTTCCTTGAGCGTCAGATCGACCGGTGAGCCGGGCGAATAGGATTTGTCAGTGACGCGGAATACCTTGGCATTCCATCCAAAGAATGGACTCGTGAGCGTCACGCGCTGGCCGATCTTGACCGCCCATGCCTTCATCGAGAACTGCGCTTTTACCGTATAACCATTGCGCTGATCCTCGGTAAAAATTCGGGCGAGATTATGCAGCCTCTGCTTGTAGTTGGTGAATGGAAAGTCGATATTCGTCCACAACTCACGGCCATCGGCAATCACATACGCTGGATTTTGATACGGCCCGAAGTCGGTGGCCACGTAACTATTATCTGCACCGACATACTGACCACGCACGCCGTTGAACAGATCAGCATCGGATGCGCCTGGAGTAACCGCAATCGACCCGATGATATCGGACTGATCGAGCGCGAGAACCGGCGCAATGTATTTACCGGCGAACATGTCCCATGTGGTGGCGACGATCCCGCCAGCCATTGCCTGCGCCATCTTTTCCAGCACGCCGGATTGTGTTTGATCCGATGTAATCGTGCCGTTCATCGTGTAGCGCTCACCGATGGTCAGCGACTCATCACAGACGTTTGCCGCTGCAATGACCTGCGCGACAGGAATATCACCCTGCGATACGCCGCACATTTCAGACGTCAGATACCAGTAAATCGCCAGTGCTGGGTTCTGGCTCCATGTCATCGTATCGGTGCGGACGTCATACAGTTTTTTGCCACGCAAAAGGACTTCGACACTTTGAATGCCGCCCTGAAATTCAGGATGATTCAGATCGAGCGTGATGACGGTGTAGCAGTAGCCGCGCAGCACGCTGGTGGAGGTCCATTTGTCCGGGACCGCCGCCATCAATCCAGCATCAGCCGCATCACCAGCGCCGCCCAAATGCTTGCTTACTTTGACCCGCGACACGCCGTCGGTGTATTGATAACTGGCGATTACATTCGCGCCGCTTGGATTTGAGAACGAAATTGTATTGCCTGATTTAGTGAATTCGATAAATGAACCATTGCCGCTGTCGTTGCCATCCATAACCACCACAATCGAACTGGCGATTGCATTGCTTGGCAAGAATATAGAGCCGCCTCTAGTCTGCTGGCTGGTAGTTTCGGTCGTGCCGCTGAAATAGTCGCCGTGCGTGACATTGCCACCCGCATCAAGCGTGCCGAGCGCCTTGCCAGCGATATAGACTTCCTCGATGCCATCGCATTCGTGTGCGGCATGAACGCAAACGAGGTGTTTGAACTGGTCCTTGTCACCGCTTGTGAAAATGGCGACGATAGCGGACCCGACGCGGGCGCGACCAAGCACGAAAACGTGCGGTGCTTCGGCAGCGACTTTGGTAACGGTGCGATCCTGAAGATTGGCGTTGTACGCATCGCGCTGCGCTCTCGCTGCCCTGCGCTGCTGTGCCGCTCCATAGACAGCCATGCCGACTGTCAGCGCGATCTGAGACACGGCCAAGCCGACAGCGAACGCGGTTGCAGCAGATGCGCCAAGCGCCGATCCAACAGCCACTAAAAACGACACCGGATCGGCATGCGCCGCTATCGGGGTGAGAATGAAAATCAGTAATGCCAGGCGAGCAAACATAGGGACCGATCAATGAATTCTAATTTTTGGATGCCGGGGCAGATGAGATGTGCCCCGCTGAAAATGCCGGTCGTGCGTTGATACAAGCCGATAGCGCCATCCTGCGCAAGGTTTGGATGTACCGCCTTGAATCGTTCGTCATATGCCCGCTGCAGGCCGCCCACAGCTTTGACAGTGCGTATCGCTTGCCGCTCGGTTGTCCACTTGTCGAACTCGTCCAAATGGTCGACCGCAGTCGCTAGATTGACCCATCCGATGGCGAATAAAACGCAGTCGTGACTACCCCACGCGAACGGTCTTTCGAGGTTTGCGGCAATGTATTCGGGGAGTGTCATCTAAACTTGCTGAAACTTTTTACTCAACCAAGACTGCGGATTTGCAATCAGGTCGGTCAGGTAATCGAACCCGGTATCGCTTGGATACTTTGTTTTATGTTGTGCGGCGTTGAGGCGTAGCGTTGGCCGGCGCTTCAATCCATATGCAGACGTTTCACACTTCAACGAGATTGATCCGCTGTCGCCGTCTACGCCGATTGAAATCATGTCCATCAGCCCGCGCCAGCAAATTTCAGGCGTGCCGATTAACTGGAATCCCTCATCAAGCGGGCACATAAACATGCGGATGGAGTTGCCCCGATATTCCTCGGTCGGACCCGCTGCGATTGCAATCCATGAAGGCTGCGCAGCATTGATTGAGAAATTAAGCGCCGTCGCTTCTAGACCGTCAGATTCGCCGACCGAGCCGATCCCGACAATGGTACCGAGTCCCAGCCACTCATTCCCGCCCCAGGTGACCGGCTGGTTGAATGTTGAGATGCGTTGAATGCCGCTGGTGAAATACATTTCGACAAAATAAGCGACTCGGACGGCACTGGATTCAAGAGCGGATTGTTGAGTGTTTGAAATTGTCACGGTCTAAAATCCTCGATTAGTGAGAGCGTCCACGGCTGGCCGATGACCGCCTGGTATTCGATGCCGGTGTTTAACTCCTTTTGCCGGAATAGCGCTTTAGGTTGATTCCATCGAACCTCTGTACCGGCTGGATAGGCATACCGCAGCGGCGTGCCAATCGTCACATTGATGATGCCCGACGCATTCGATAGCGCGTCAGCCATGACCCGCACAACTTGCTGACCAAGGCCCGAACCGATGCCGATTAAATCACCAGCAAGCAATGTTTTCAGATACTGGTCGGACGTCGTAATTTGCAGCGTTATCGCTCCCGATAATGAAGAGGCATTCGTCGTCATCGCCCCGCGCATCGTGCCAAGCGGAACCGGCTGCGCAAGATTCCAAAGCGCAATCTGATTCGCAAATCCGTTCAGCGATTCAAGGAAGGCCACAGTCCTGTTCGCCGCCGAGTAATACTGGGGTACGCCAGTCAGATCGACCTCCCACAATGGCGAAGCGCCTTCAGTAGATTGCGATCCACCGAAAGCGCCACGGCTGACGATGGCCTGATTCACTTTCTGCCAGCGGAATGTTGCCGCATCAAGATTCGGCCACTGAATCACGCTCATAGACGCCCCGCTCTCTGTAATGTATCGACCAGCTCGGCATTGCCTTGTTTGACAGCACGGTTAACCTCGGCGGCAACCTGGGCGCGATCCGACCGGGAATCAATGTTGATGGTTGGCGAGTAGTTGACCGACACGCTGCCGCCAGACAGTTGATTGTTCGGTGTGACCGTGCCGCCCTGACTGCCCATCATCAAATAATCTTTACCAGCAACACTGAGCAATTCCGGGCCTAGTTCATTGACAGGATGAAGCGAGCCAGCAGACACGGAGCCACCAACAGCGCGACCAGCACCAAGGCCGTTGCTTACAAGACTGCCGGTTACGGCATTGGTAATTCCCGTTGTACTTGGGCTGAATAAACTTCCAACCAATCCGAACAGGCTGGAAATTCCACTTGATCCACCTGACTTGCCGCCCATGAGACTCGAAATCAGGCTCTTCGCCTCGATCCGCGCAATGTCGGCAATGATTGAATTCACCAGTCCGCTAAACGACAGTTTCCCGGTTGAGATAAACGTCGTCAGTGCATCTTCCATGCCTTGGAAGGCATTGGAAAACGCCGCCTCGGATTGCCCTGCCATGTTCTCGGCACTGGTCTTGTAGTTGGCGAATGCTTCCGTTGCACCATTAAGCCAATCTGCTTGCATGGCTTTTATATCATCCGTTTTTTTCCCGTATGCAGCCACTTCTTTGGCATAGGTATCGTTAGCGATTGCAAGGCCAGCGTCGTATTGCGCGCGCGTTATCTGATTGCGCGCCAGATCACCCTCAAGACCCTGCCGTGCGGTCGTCTGCTTGTCCTCGATCCGGCTGATACCGGACTGCGTATCTCGGAATTGCGTACCCTTGCCAATGCCTGATATTTCACGCGCATTTTGCAATGCAACCGTGTCGAGGTACGTTTTAGCAGCGACTTGCGCATCAATATAGGACTGCTCGATGCGCTTGATTGCAGCGGCTTCCTGAATGCTATTGATCGTTCTTGCAACCACAGCATCAGCTCGCGCCTTGTCGAGTTCGGCCCCGGCAATCATGATCTTGCGGTCGTTGTCGATTCTGTCCTTACCGATCAATGTCTCTTGCTGAAGTCGTGCAATTTCATCCTGCAATGCTTTTTCCTGAGCACTTGCTGTCAGATTGATGAACCCTAGTTTCGAGGTGTAATAATCCTCTTCGCTAATCAGGCCAGCGCCACGCACTGCTTCCATGATTTGTTCCGCGCTGGTGTAGACAGAAATGGCGGCAGCCGATGAGCGCTTGATTTCCTCGACGTCATACGATAACTGGCCCTTGCCGATCTGCTTTTCCTGCGACTTTGGTGCTTTTTCCTCGAACTGCTTTCTGATTCGGGCTTCTAATTCGGGCGTAAATGCTGCGCCAAGTTCCTTTTGGGCTTTCTTCAATTCAGCCGTCATTTTTTCTGATTTTGTGGAATAGCTAACCATCCACTCGCCATAATTTTTGTTGCTTTTGTTTTGTGCATCCTTGGCTGTCTCGGTATTGAAGATACCGATCTTTTCCGTCAGTGCGCCGTACTGCTTGCCGAGACTAGCGAGGATTGCCTGCCGTGAGACCATGCTCATTCCGGCATATTCCCCGGTGCCTGAATTCGCTTTGTCGATGTCCGAAACCACCTTTGCCAGACGGTCTACTGCCGGGCTATTTGACTTGCTTTCAGGAATTCCAAGGCGAGCAAGGTTATTCCGGTCTTTCAGTTTTTCGATTTGCTTATCAAGGCTTGCGAGGATTTCATCGGTGCTGGCATCGGTCGATTTCAAGGCCATATCGTTGCCCTCTTTTGCCTTATTGCCGAATACCAGCCATGCAGTAGCTGCCGCACCAAGCAGGGTAATAATTAAGCCGATTGGACCACCAAAGAACGCCATTACGCCGCTTAGAATGCCCATTGCACGCGCCGCAAATGTCGCCGCTACCGCCTGGGCATCTAGTGCCGCAGTTGCCGCAACAGCCGTGCGCGTTGCCGTAGTTGATGCCACCGCTTGAGCCGATAGCGCAATAGCGTGTAATTCTGCTGCCGCCGCCGCCCGCGCTTGAGCCGGAATCAATCCGTTGGTCACGATAGCCAGTGCCGCCGCACCCTCTGCCGCCAGAACAGCCGAGCGCAATTCATTGACGCGAGCGGTTGCTAATGTCAGCGAGCTAGCCATTGCTCCGGTATTTGCGCGGGTCTCGGCCAGCTTTGCGGCTGCGATCACAGCCGCCGCCTCGGTCGAGGTAACCGCTGCTTGCAATGATGATGCTGCAAGGACGGCATTAGCCGCGCTTAATCTGTAAGTTGACGCTATCCATCCTTCCAAAAATACCGCGATCTTTGCCGCGGTCAGTGTGCTGACCACCCCCATTAGCAAAGTGAGATTTTTCGCAAGCAAATCAATCCCGCCGATCAGCAATGAAACCGTGCCATTGGATTGCGCCTGTACTGCAGTGAATTCCATCACATTGTTTTTCAGCACAGTGAAAGCGCCGCTTACTGTCTGCACTTGCTTGCCTTCCTCGCGTAGCTTTTCAAGCGCTTTCGGCAAAACATCAGCCATAATTTTTGACGTAATGAGGCCATCGGTCGCCATTTGCTTCAGTGCGCCGACCGGAACCCCGATCCCATCCGCAAGCGCCAGCATCAGACGCGGAGCCGCTTCATTGACCGCGTTAAATTCCTCGCCGCGCAATGTGCCGGATGCGAATGATTGCGACAGTTGAAGCATTGCCGACCCCGCCTCTGCCGCCGTCGCCCCGGATACTTTGAGAGCAAGATTTACTGTTTCGGTAATGTCGGCAACCTGCGTCTGCGACACACCGAGTTCCCTCGTACCGTTTGCGATCCGCGCATAGAGGACGCCAGTTGCGCCAAGATCGACTTGTGCAGTAGTAGCGATCCGCTTTACATCAGCCAGTGCAATGTTGTACTCGCGAGTCGAAAGGGTCGCCAGTTTTAACTGCGCGGTGAATTTTGCATACTCGTCCGACATTTTTATTATTTGCGACAGGCCAGCGCCAAGGCCAATTGAAGCCAATGCGACTTTGGCGACATCGGCTGCGCGACTAATACCTGCCGTAGTATTGTTAACTACACGACGAGCGCCATCCATGTCCCTTTGCAATCGGGCGATGTCACCGCGAAGGCGGATCTCAAGGTCTCCAACGATCATGCAACCCCCAATAAAAAACCACCCAAAGGTGGCTATATTTTTTGAAATTTCTATTTCCTACTGCGAAAACTACCTACACATTTTTGTCCATGTAGTGTCGAAATCACCCGCTGGCATATCTGCTTTTAAAACTGTAAGTTCAGTTCCAACTGAGATATACCGCTGAAATCCAACGAATCCACCGAAGCTATTTTTTGAATTTACTTCGCCGCATGGCGCGCCAGCTTTTCCAATAAATTGATTCCTAAATTCTGCCGAATCCGGGTCTTTCAGCTTTGCTTTAACGTAGCGCTCGCCAAGCATTTTCAGATTTGCGTTAAGTTCATTTTCCTTTTGCGCATCTGATTTTCCACATCCAGAAATGAATATGGCAGCTACTACTGCAATCAATAAAAATGGTCTGCGCAAGATGATTCCCCTTTGTTGTCATTTGGAAACCATACACCATCAATCCAAAAAATACGTAAATCTTGCGCTGCAACTCTACCCAACTACCGTCATGCCGGTTCCAGCAAGCGGAAACTTTCCGGCCTTCTCAAATGCAAAGATGCCGATATCGAACATCGAAACTACATTTTCAGGTGTTAAGTTATGCTCGATGGCGTAGTTTTTAATCATTGCTGCCGCGCACTCTAAATTTTTTGGAGTGAAGTCATCCGAAGTAATATTTTTAATCATGAAAGCACCTTATGGCTAATACAAAAATAGAAGAAACCGGTATCTGCATCATGCAAATCATGACGCAGAAACGAGCGATCCTGACGAGGCCCAAGACCCCTTCTATGCGCGGGAGTATTTAGTGACTACTGCTCATCCTTGGGTACGAAGCGCATCCAGTAAGGTATCGGCCAACTAAATACAAGATCGCGCCATGCGTTGTTCAGCCCGTAGCGCCATGCATGTTGCAGGAATCCAATGATTAAAGTTGCAATCAAGCCTACAAAAAAATAGCCCGCCAAAGTCCACAAGGATTTGTAATGCTCGAAAAAATCGATCTGCTTGCCATCGCGCACCCATGGCTTTTGTCCTTGGCTTTCCTTGTTCTCGGTGCCCTGCTCGGGTCGCAACTCAATTACTGGCGCGGATTGATGTTGGCCAGAAGGACTGAATTCAACAATGTCGCCGACCCACTGCGTGCCGGGCTGCTGGCTGAGCGTCGCAGCATCAAGGTCGGACACAGTCGCCCTGATGCCGATAAGCTCGATTTGCTGGGTTGCATTATGAGCAAGCAGTACCGGAAAGGCTACAACGCTGCCCGTGCCAAATATCAGCAGGCACGCAAGGAGTGCGTGATGCAAGAGCCTGAATATGGCAGCCTCAGTTATTCCGAAACCGCGCATATCGAAGCGGCTATTGACGGACTGTTGAGGTATATGGTTCGACGGTAATTTCATATCACCCCTTTGTAGTAAATGATTTTTCAGCAAAAAATCGGAATACGACCCTGGACGGCTGCCTACCACCAGCGCACCGCATTGAGAATATTGGCCGCTTGCCATATCAAAATACAACTCGTGACTAGTGCCCATATCAGCACTAGGCGGGAAGTTGGAATCTGCATAATCAAGTCCTTCACTGCCTGTATGGCTAGGCTATAATTCATTCATGTTCTTTCGTATTCCTGTACGACTGAAATAAAAAAGCCCTGACGTTTGCTGCGTTCAGGGCTTTTTGCTTAATTCAAAAAAGTATCGATCTTGCGCTGCAACTCAGCCTGGTGGATATTTGCAGCATCTCTCGAATCACCCCACGGCGCCGGGCAATTCGGCTTTTCAGCCTGCTGCGATGAATGCAGATACTCCCGCGAGAGTCGGCGCAATAATCGCGCTTCCCATGCGGTCAAGACAGTGCCGGTATTGTCCTGCCACGCCCTGATTTCAGAATGCGACAGTGGAGAGTCACCCATGCCACCAGACATAATCGGCCCTGCTTCGTACAAGTAGCCGATGAGGTAATCACATGCCGTAATCGTCGGATAGCTCGGTGTTACTCCACTGTCGAGGACCACCTGAATCCGTGTTTTCTGACGTTTGCCAGCGGCATCCTCCGGTGCTGCATGAAGCCATGCGACGTGCCGGATATAGAGCGCTAAACTTTCGCCGGCTTCAACGTAAAATTTGCGAGGTCTTCCGATGCTTTGAGGATTTGCTCACGGATCGGCGGGTTAATTGTACAAAGCCGGATTGCACCCGCTGCGGTGAAATCGTCGCTGATGCCGCGCCAGCCGATGACGCGGATCGCCACCAGTTCGGTGCTGAAATCAATGTCTTCCTCGATGCTACGCGATACCGATTTCTTGCCGCGCTTTTCGTTCATCTCATCAAAGACGCGCCGCGCATTCAATGATTTACGCGTGAAGTCCATCACTGCGGCAGCGTGTGCGCCGATGACGGTCAAGAAAATGCCAGTGCATTTTCCGGTCGCGTAGTCGGTCACCTCAAATTCGAAGCCAGCCTCGCAGTTTTTGGTAACGTCCAGGTCGTTGAGTGAAAATAATTTAGTCATGATTGTTCTTTCGCGGAGTTAAAAATGCCCGTGTCCAGCCCGCCCGCCCCGCGAAAGGCGAAGCGTGCCGGATCGGTGCTAGGTAGTGGCCGAGGCCGTGTTTAGAGTTAAGCGCCGGTGATCGAATCGGTCTGGCGCAGCAATGTGAATGCGCCTTGGACAATGTTATCCACCGTCCCGTTGTTCTCGACGTACTGCATCACTTGGGCGGTGAAATAGCGGATTGTGCCGTCCTGCTTGAGCAGTTTGAAGGCATAAATATCGTAGCTTTTGGCACCAGTGTTGATGATGATCTGACCAGCATCTACCTCATCCCATCCGCAGACGAATTCGGCATTTGACAAGGTGTACGATGCTTTTTTCTGTGTCTGCTGCTGTGCGCCGATTGGTGCATGAGTGGCGGTGTTATAGGCGCGACCGAGAACGCTGCCGATGTCCGTAACTTCTCCGACCTCAGCCCATGTAAGTGCGGCAAAACCGGTGCTGTCCATCGTCGTTGGCAATGCTGCCGATACAAAAATCTTGCTACCGGCGACTGTATGTGTAGACATTGTGTTTCCTTTTTGACGTAAAAAAGCCCGCTCGCGGATGCGATACGGGCGGGCTGATGAATCTGTGGGTTGCGGTTAATTCGGCTCGGTGAAAATCACTTTGAAATCACGCGACTGTTCGTAAATCTCCGTTTCCGGGTCAGACATATCCGGTCCGACTAGATCTCGTGTAACGGCCCGTACAGGCACGCCAGCGATCACGCCGGTATGTGCGCCAGCGCCAAGTCGTGCGGCCTGTAGAAGCGCTTTCTGCGACCCGTAGGTTTTGGTTAATGCGGTTACCTGAACGCGGGTAGTGACAAGCACCGTCGATTCGGTGAGGCCGGTCGTCAATCGCTCGACGCGGCTGACCTCGGAGAGTTGGAGTAGCGGTAACGCTGAACCCTGCGGCACGATCCCGGCAAAGACGCGCTGACCGACAATTGCAGTAACGGCGGCATCAGCCAGCAGTAATGCGCGAATGACTTTGATTGCGCTCATTCGACTGGCTCCGGATCTGGCGTATTGATACCGGCAAGCGTCAGCTTTTTGCGTATTTGCGCAGTCACGGCGAGGATTGCGGCAGGAACTTTGGTATCCAGTGCGGGGCGTATGAACGGTTTCGCGGGAAAGCCGGGGTGAGGATTAGCCGATGGGTTGCGCCCACTGCGAACCGACGCGCCTTTTCTGGTGCTGTGCGCCTGAACGCCGAATTCGATCATGTGCGCGTAGAACGCTTTCTTGTTGCCGACTCGCAGCGAGCTGGTAACTGTGCCGCCCTTGGCATTGGTCGAGACTTTCACGCTGCGCCGTAGGTCGCCACTGTCGCGCAGACCTTGTGCGTCAATATTTTGGCGAACCTCATCGCGGAATACGTTGGCACCCTGACGCAATGCCGAACGCATGATATTTTTTTCAACCTTGGCGCTCAATGTTTGCAGGAATGCGTCTAGCTCACGACCGCCGCGAATATTCTCGTTATCCGTCGCCATTACGCGCCTCCTGTTGAGTATTCTTCGACCATCAGTTCAATCCCCTCGCGCCGTCCAATTTCAGCAGGACCGGCAATAACCTGCATGGTCATGCCCCGCTCGATGATGATGACGCGCATGTCACTGGTAATCCCGGAGCGATAACGCATCCGAATACGTGCTGGTCGTGTGGCTGTACGGATAACGTCTGATTGTGTTTCTGACTTGCTCGGCAATACGTCCTGCACTTCAGCCCAGACTGTCGCAACCTCGACCCACGTTATTTCCCCGCCCCCGTAGCCGTCATCCGCGCCGACCTGCTTACGCTCGATACGGATTCGTCGGTCCAGTATTCCGGCAATCATTAGATAGCCATCCCAAGCCGGTATTGCTGCATCAGCATGCGGGAGCCGCTCGGCATATCAGCGACACGCATGACGGTTGTTACATCCTCGCGGTGCGCGTAGAGGTGTCCGGTAATAAGCAGGATCGCAGCGGTGATGCCGTCATTGATAACGATGCCGGTCGTGTCAGTGCCTTGCGCGGTAGCGTCGGCATAAATAGCCCGCTCCATAAAATTTGATGCCGTCAGTTCTGCGGCGCCGAGATAAACGGCAATAATGGAATCCTCATCCGACCCGTCAACACGCAGATGGATTTTTGCGGCGTCCAGAGTCGTGATTGTCATTATTCAGCCCTAGCGGATTTAACCGCGTCGATATTCAAATCCAGCATACCGTTAGAAAATCCAATTTCTGCGTCAGACAACGGCAGCACGACTACCTCGCCAGCCTTGCCGAAGCCACAGTCACAAAGCACAAGTGCCTCGACTGATTCACTCTGTTTTTTAGTCGCCATAATTTCCTCAATGAAAAACGGCGAGCCGAAGCCCGCCGCTGGTTACTTTAGGTCGAAGAGTTGGTGTAGACCTTGACTGCGGCAGGCTCCATCAGGTTGCCGCCTGAGCGAGTCCACCCACAAAAACCTACTTGATTTTTCAATGCAAAATTCGAATCATCAAAGCGGCGAAGGGTAGTCGTGCCTGCAACGTCACGGATCATGTATTGGCTGAAATCACCAAACGCGATTGATTTAGCATTTGCCGCCATAACTGGTACGTCATCGTTGATGGTGTATGCATAGCCGCACAGAGTCGATGGCACGCCCTCTGCAATGCCTTCCATGTCGCCTGGATTCCAAATCGGACGGCCGGTGGTGTCTTTGAGCTTACGTACAACTGCCAGTGAAAAATCGTTCATCATGAATCGGCCTGCACCACGATAGGCACGGTTGACCGAGTGAATCAAATCAATCAGGTCGTCGTAAGTCGCGGTCAATGTTTGACCGGAAACGCCGACCTTGCCAACACCAGCGCGAGGAATCACGCCGTCCGGCAGCGTCGTGCCAGCGCCGACTGTGAAGTGAGTATTTTGGATACGTGCAATACGGGTTGCCAGGCGAGCAACGACGAAACCGACCACATCAATTGCGCTGTCTTGGATCAACTCAAGTGGCAAGGCGATTTGATTCGATGTGTAGTAAAACGGATTCAGCGAAATCGTCCCGAAGGTCACATCAGCGGAATTGACGACCGTATTCTGGCCGACGATTGCGCCGACCTCTGCGGTGCCGTCGCTGGTAGGCCAGTTCATTGAGTTACCGCCAGCAGTAGACATTGCTGTAGCGACATCGCGCATACCACCGAATGCCTTCATTTTTTCGACGACCATCGTGGCGATTTCAGCCGGAACAGTGAAGCCACCCTCTGCCGCTGTCGTTGTAGACATGGCGTTACGGATTGCAAGCGCCTGCTCGTGCGTGACATTGGCACCATTGCGCAGATACAGCGCTACGGCCGACATTGCATCAATCGTATGCTCATCTTCTTTTTTTGCAGGGGCGGCATTGAAGAACGAATCAGCGTCGATTTCACGCATCTTCTCAGCTGCTTTGATCTGGCCTTTGGTCAAGTCGATTTCGTTGGTGTAACCGTCAAAAGTCGCTTGCTCTTCCTTTGACCAAGTTTGATCGCCCTTTTCGGCAAGCAGGTGGTTAGCTGATTTGGCGAGTGCGGCAATTTTCTCGCGCTGTGCTGTGATTGTTTTCATTTGTTTTTTCCATAAAAAAAGGGAGCCGAGGCTCCCTAGTGGGTGAGGTAGACCGACCTCGGCGGATGTAGCGCGAGAGAGCGTTACAAAATCTGAATTAGCGACAATCTGTTGGCGTTTGCTGAGGACATAAAAAAACCCGCGACAGGGGCGGGCTCTGGTTCTGGTTCTGGTTGAGGATCTGGAGTGGGTGCATTTTTGTATGCCCCGAGATTCCATGTGTTTTTCGTTTTGCTCTTCGCTGGAATCACGTTGTCGATGAAGCCATTCGCAAGCGCTTCGTCGGCAGTCATCCAAGTCTCCGAGTCCATAAGCGCGATGATTTCCGCGTCTGGTTTGCCGGTCTTGTTCGTGTAATCCGCGATGATCGAGAGTTCGATTTTTTGCAGAATGTCAGCGGTGTCGCGCATGGCCTTCTTATCACCAAAGGCCATGCCGCTAGCGTTGTGGATCATAAAAAGCGCCCCTTGGCTCATGTTGATCTCGTTGCAAGCCAAGGCGATGCTTGTGGCTGCACTGGCGCATAGGCTGTCAATATGCGCAACTGTCTTGCCTGGGAAGCGATCCAGTGCCGCCATGATTGCCCGACCCTCAAACACATCGCCGCCAGGGGAATTCAGATATACATTCAGCACTGGCGCGTCACCAGCCTGATTGATCGCATCGATTACCTGCGCCGCACTGACGCCCCAATCTGCGGAAATCACATCGTAGATATAGAGCGAAGCGCCATCAGCGTTTTGCACCAGATTGACGGCCTGCGGAGTGCGTGCCAAGTTGTCGATGTGCAGTTGAAATAAGTTGTTCATAGTGTCCCTGTATTTGGTTGATCGCGTGGTGCGCGGTATAGCTCGTCACCGCCTTCTACTGGTGGCATCCGCTTAATTTTTCGGACCTCGTTAACAGTCAAATGTCCGTCACCCGCGCCAGGGCCGCCGAGTGCAGACCGGAAATAGGCAGCTTGAGCGCCGCTGTCGCCCTCGATCAGTGCATCACGGTAAAACTCGACAAACTTGCCGGTATCACGTGGAAACAGTTTGCGGTTTAACTCCTGCTCAATTTTGCGCAGCCACGGCTGTAACGTGTACGTCACGAAAGCACGGCCCATTGATTCGATGCCGCTACCCCATGAGGTTGCGCCGGTTGATTCGTTAATCATGTAGCCAGGCACACCGAAAGCACGGGCAACATCGAGAACTTGGAACTTGCGGGCTTCGAGCAGCTGAGCATCTTCGGCGCTGAGACTGATTTCCTTAGCGGCCAGTCCTTCAGTAAGAACTAGCGGGACTTTGTGAAAATTGACGGAGCCAGCGTACTTACTCACGAAAGCGGCTTGCAGCTTGTCAATTTGCTCCTGCTTCATCACGTTTGGCGTGCTGAGAATGATCGAAGGATGCGCGCCATTCTCAAAAAACTTGCCGCTGTATTCGTCCATCGCCAGTGCGTTACCAATTGCCGACCGTGCGCCGTACTGAATTACAGACATTGACCGCAAAGTTAATTCATCGAAGCCAAGGCCGGGGAAGTGGAGGATTTCGGATGGCTCAAACCATGTGGATATTCCGTGTGACGGTAGGTTGACGTAGTAGCGCACCGAGTTATCCATGGGATTACGCATTGGAGAGACTGCACCCCACGGCAAGGGAAGGATTTCGCGAATCGAATTGTTCATGCCGCGACGAATCAGCGAGTACGCATCACCGCGCAGCAGTTGCGCCATGCTGACGCCCTCCCAATGGCTCGCCGCCGTAAATTGGCTCGACGGCTGCTCATTGAGCTTGTACCAGAGGTCATCACGCGGGAGCCGCTCGGGAATGTCGTCGCCGTTGAGTCGGTAGACATGGATCGGCATCGAGACGATCGCTCCGGATATTTTGGCAACACATGCGGCGACGGCTGATACGCGCATCGCTGACGTAGCGGTGACAGACTGACCCGCAGCGCTTAGGCCAAGCCCGAATGCGTTGTTCACATCGTCGCTATAGGCCACGTTCTTAATCTCAGGGCGTAACGATGCCTGCCGCCCCTTAAATAGCGCGGCAATTGCATCGGTTATTTTCATATGTTCACGAATCCTTGAGTAATTTCGTTATTTTGAATCGTGGAATTTATTATTCCGCAAGCCATTACCGCGCAGAGAATCAAGTCGATTCGCCCCGTTGCTTTTTGCTTGCTCAATTTTCTATTTGCTGCGGCGTCAATCTCAGTTACCGCATTACCGGCACACATTGTCAAAACCTTGTGGCCATTGTGTGCAATCTCGCCGTTCAATAGCATTCGCTCGAACGTCTCAATTGCAGGGCTAAGGTCTTTATACCCCTGTCCGAATGGCTTCATTTCCGGCAAGCTAATTCCGTCATCTGCCGCCATTGCAATCAAGTCCTCGATACGCCAGCGGTCATAAGCGACAGCGATAATCTCGAAGAAATCACACATGGCAGAGAGTTTTTGCAGAATGATCCGCTTGCTAATTGCGCGGCCTGGAGTCGTATCAAGTAGCCCCGCGGCCTTCCATTCGACATACGGCACGCGGTCTGTATCGGCCTTGCGCTGCAAGTCTGCATCGGGAAGCCACGCATAAGGAACGATCTTCCACGGCTCACCTTCCATTATCGGCTCCACCATAAACACAAGGCCGGTCAAGTCTGTCGTAGAGCTAAGGTCCAAGCCTGCTACTGCGCGACGGCCTCGCAATTCCTCAACATCGAAATCAAGATAAGCCTCTTTCCATATTTCATGACTGATCCAAGGCGATTCAGCGTCAGTCCACTGGCAAAAGTTTAGCCGCCTGACTAGCGCTTCTTTCGACGGCATGCCCTTTGCTTCGGTCACTTGCTCGCGGATGTACTTGTATCCGGGCAGATCGGCGTCCTGCAATGACGGGTTAGCTTTCGGCCAGCACGCTTCATCAGCGAACGGGTCATCGTCCTCATCCAGCCCGCAGATGTAAGTGAAGAAACTGTCGTCAACCACATCACCAGCCGCGACTCGTGCGCCGTATTCGTGATACGCCCAACATGGC
Organism: Actimicrobium sp. CCC2.4; assembly: GCF_034347385.1. Classification (NCBI taxonomy): domain Bacteria; kingdom Pseudomonadati; phylum Pseudomonadota; class Betaproteobacteria; order Burkholderiales; family Oxalobacteraceae; genus Actimicrobium; species Actimicrobium sp. CCC2.4. The sequence continues at coordinate 3,041,470 of NZ_CP133777.1, forward strand.
CCATTCTTTCCCGATCCCGCGTTCGTGATCATGAATATCAGCGCTTGCCGCCGTGACTTCGTACCGGCCCGCAGCATTTCGACTACTGTATTCGTCTTGTGTTCGTGTAGCTCGTCGATCAGAGCGATGTGCGGTCGCGGTCCTGACTGACCGTCATCGCTACTGATAGGCCGAAAGAACGCGCCCTGCGCCATGTAAGCGAGGTTCCAGCACCGCTCCCCTGTTCCCGACTTTTGCAGCCGCTTGGACAGTTCTGGCGATTGATCAACCATCGCCACCGCATCGCGGAAAAGAATCATTGCCTGATCTTTTTTGGTCGCGGCGCTGTAAATCTCGGCGCGTGACTCGCTATCAGCGACAAGCCCCTTCATGCCGATACCAGCAGCCAATGGAGACTTACCGGAACCCTTTGCAGTCTCGACATAGGCCACGCGGAAGCGCCTGTAACCATCTTTCCCGTACCAGCCAAATATCGAACCGACTACAAACTTTTGCCACGGAAGGAGATTGAACGGCACACCTTCGAAGTCGCCGCCGTTCAGTTTCAGGACGTTGCTGTAAAAACGCTGCGCCTTGTTCGATTCCTCAACATTCCAGACTAGACCGCGCTTCTTGCCTTCCTTCAGGTCAGCAAGGTGACGCGCACATTGCATACGCACATGCGGACCCGCGATCCTGACCCCATCTACGACAGATTGCGCGTAAGCCGTTACCTCATCCGAAGAATTCGGCAAGCGGGTCTTTTTTGTCGTCGTCATCAGGGGAGGCATGCACTTTCGAGCGTGCAGCCGGGGTTAGCCCAAACTCCACCAGGTAGGATTTAAATTGAGAGTCGGCAGCGCGTAGCTGGTTGACTGCGGGATTTGCTTTAATCAGCGTGCCACCCTGTGATTCAGCGGTGTATGTGCGACCGTCGCGTTCAATCAGTTTCCGGCATTCCAGAATGTCGGTGTAGCAGTCGGCCAATCTTTCCAGTGCGAAGCTGTCGGCTTCGGTCAGTACGCCCATGCGATCCAGTAGCACTGACAAGCGGCCCCACGCAACTTTTCCAGAATCGTCCAAATGAGCCGGACACGATGGAATCTCGCGGCGTGGCTTCGGTTCCTTCTTGTTGATCGGGCGCTTTCCTGCATTGCCCGTAACCAGCTTTAAAGCGGTCGGTTTTGGTCTGCGCCCTGCCATTATTCTTTCCTCTGAAAATTATTGCCATTTCGCGGCTCTGCAAATAGAGGGCCGAGACGGTCCTAGGCGGCAGAGGTCGTAGACTTTTTCCCCGCCCCTGCCTATTTTTTCATCACAGGCCAGCCATCCTCTGAAATCTCAACCTTGACCCTGAGCGTCTTGCCCTGCTCCTCTTGCGTCTTGGTGTCATGGCATGGATTGCACAAGCATTGCAGATTATCCAGGTCGTCCGTGCCGCCCTTTGCCTTGCTGATGATGTGGTCCACTGCTTGCGCTATCGTTGCGCGCCCTTGCTTGCGGCATGTCTGACAGATGCCGCAGTCGCGTTGCATGACTTGCTTGCGTAGCTTGTCCCATGCTGTGCCATAGCCGCGTTTATGTCGTGACTCCGCGCCCCACGTCATTAATGTGGGCTAATACGACCAGTGCCGACTGTGTGCAGCTGTTTCGCTGCGATGAGTCGCTGCATTGTCGCCAATTGAATCATTACGATTAGCCAACGTCTTTCTGCGTTATTCATCAAGCTCCCCAATAAGAAAGGCGCGACCCACAACCGAATGTTGTTATAGCGCTGAAGATGCTGAAGCACCAGAAGAACATTTAGTCGTGGAGATAATTGCACCTCCTTCCGAGTTAAGGCTCGAACGTTTTTACGTGTGGCGCCTCACGCTTGTCCTGCCGTAGCGGACGAAATCTTGATCATAAAAAAACCCGCCACTAATAAAAGCAGCGGGCTTAACCATTTAGCGGCTGTCATTACCGCGTCTATATTTAATATTAATTCACTTGCAATGCCGCTTGAACAGCACTTGCGATGCTGTAAATCGCATCATAGTTAGTTTGGTCGTTAATTAGTGCAGACTTACACTGCATATCGTTACCCCCTAACTTACCAGCTCCACGTTCATCGAACTGAAATTCCCAAATGGCTGTTTCTTTTAACTGCTGTGTACCAAACGTTGGACGAGCAAATAGAAAAGCCTGAAAAATACCCATGAGCTGCTTATCTTTTACAACGTGCGAGAACTTCACATAACAAATTTCATGATGAACACGAGCCAAAAAATCTGGACTACTGCCCTCGACAACCTCGAAACTTATTTGCTCCTGTAACCGGCTATCAATATTGGATGAATCAGTAATTTTTTTTAAGAAACTATTGGCGTGCTCATCAATATATTGCATTTTTTTCAAAATTTCTTTTACGGTATGCTGCTCGAGCTGTTCCATGTTATCTCTCGTTATTGAAAAAGAAATATTACATGACGAAAGATCTTTTAGGTATCAAATTTACTACATCAATAAAAACGCTGCTAACTATCGGAAATCAACTTTAAAAATGCAAAAAGCCCGCAGCAAGCGGGCTTAACATATAGGAGTTCTACACTAGACAAAATCATAGGTCTCCGTAACAGAAACGTCAACAGGTTTCTGTCACCCTAGCAATTAAACCCGTGCGCTGAAACAAAGGCATCAGGCGCATCAGTGCTTGGAGCTCTATCGACTGAAGGTGCGCCGCTACTTTCGGATGTAAGCGCGCATAAGTCATGTGGTTACCGCCAAGGCGATCGGCAAGGTCCCTGAACGTATGCCGCACTTCCCGCCGCTCTGCAAACGTGCGCGTGACCAGGTGATCCAGCAGGAAGCGATTAATACCAGCGAAGTTCGGGGCGATCCATTGCGACAGCCACATCAGTGAGTTAACACGATCCTGCGAAAAATAGTATCGGTACACCGGTCGGCCATCGTCTCGACCAATTTCTTCCATTGCGGTCGGAATGAACCGTGCGCGGATGGCGTGCATTTCCGGTTCGGTCAGGTGATCCTTGACGATCTGGGTCACCATCGCGCACTGGCCGTGAATTTCATCGGCAGTCAGCCCGCTGAAATCGACAGTTCCTTCTGACTTTTCCCCGATCAACTGGTTCATCCAATCCCGCTGGTTGGAGGTCAATGTGCGCTGCTGGTCCATCATCTGAATCAGCGCCTTGCGTAGCGGGCCACCCTGACGGGCCTCGTTAGCCGTTACCATGAATGAAACATGCAGGGCCTGCCCAATGCTTTCGAAAACGGGGCTTTCGTCATTCCGTGCAATCGTCATACAGTTTTTTCCTCGTAGGCTTTGCAGCGTTGTCCGTAGTTGCGGCGCTTGTGGTGTTGGTCCTTCTTCGTGCAGATTCAGGCGTCCAAGGTGAAAGCTAACGCCTTTAGCTCATGCTTACAGCCCTTGCAGGTTTTTCTCTCATCACCCAGTAGCGCATCAAGTGGGTTGCGGTACCAGTGTTTCTCCAGAATGGTCATGCCGCGACCTTTTGCAGCTCTTCCATCAACTGGAAATCCATGATGAGTTGCTTGGCATAGCCGGCAGTCATCTGGACCGTCTCCGCCTTCATGCGCAGGAGGCACGCGCGGCAGGCCCGAGTTTCATCGGAAAATATCGGCATGTCGTATTTGAGTTTGTTCGCCAGTTTGGCCAGCGCAGCAAGGTCAATCGTTCTACCGGTGCGGCGCTCGTGGATTTCGTAGGCATCAACAACACCCATCAGCGCAACGCTGCTGTCATACCAGTGGCCGTCGATCGCATCCTTGAAGATCGCAACGCCGGAGGGCGTGGCGTCGATCGTCCCTTGCTGCTCGAGCTGATCGAGGATGGCTTCCAGAGGATTGAAGACAGCGGCCATTTTCCATGGCTGCGCCTTGAGTTTGATGCCATCACCGTTCCAGCGCGCTTGGTGTGGCTTGTGCCTTGGCTTCTTGTTTGCTGCCATTACGATCCCCTCTTCTTGTTCCATGCTTCGCGTTTTTGAATGACGTCCGCCGGTGCACGCTCGAACTTGCTGCAGGACCGGTCCCGCTCGATGGACTGGAACACGCCCGGCAGGATATGCTCGGCACAAGGTGCGAAACCGCTTGCCGTGTGGCGCGGGCTCGCTTGCAGCTTGATGTGGTGGCAGTCGAGGCATTTCATGTGGCCATCGCCTCACGCGCCATACGGATCTGAATCGACATCAGCGTCTTGTCGCCCCGCTTCTCGCGATCCAAAATCTTGCTTGCCCAGCGCAGATGCTCGACCTTCGGCTTCAGCACGCCGGATGCGCCCAGCTCGTTGAGCATCGCCGCCGCCTTCTCGCGCGACAGATCGGCCCGGCCTGGTGCTGGCAGCGCGACCATCGGTGCCGGAATGGCTGGCCACTCGCCGCGGTCCATTTGCTCGTCAAGCGCTTGCTCCCAGCGCCCTTTGATCTGCGAGTACGTTTGCGCACCCAGGTCGAACGCCATCGGCATCGCGGCCCAGAAGATGGCCGGATGTGACCAGCGCCCCATGTCGCCTTTGCTGCGCGCCTGGACGCCGGCGACGGCTTCGTAGTACGCGGCCATCTTGTCGACCGGTGGGCGGCAGGCCTTCATGAATTCGGCGCAGGATGGTGGCCAGTCGAACCGGGTGCGGCATGCCTTCAGTCCGGCCTTGATGTCGGCCGGCGTGATGCCCTCGTCATGGAATGCTTCAGCCCATGAGGTTTTCCAGTTGTCGATTGCGTCCTGTCCCGGGAAGTTCGAACGCCACTTGTGCGGGTAGGCACCGTCGAGGCGGTTGAACAGGTGGTCCATCATCGACAGGCCGACCAGCTTGGCATGCGGCGTGAACCAGACGTCAAACGGGTTCGCCGTGCTCGTTAAATTCAATGGTGCGTTCATCGGAGACTTTCGTTCGGTTGCGGTTCACGTAGGCGGAGGGGTCGAACTTTTCGGGGCGGGCGGTGCCTGGGGATGCTCGGGCTTGCGCCTGACTGCCCAGCTTCGCCCAGTCGTCGGCAATTGCGTTTTGGAACGCGGCATCCCAGTCGGCGTAGACGTAGCCCTTGGCTCGCACCTTGACCAGGAACGATTCGAGGTGTCGCTCGATGTGGTTATGGCCCTTTTCCTCAGCCCATGCCCGCACGCTCTCGGAGATTTGAAAATCGGTTGGCAAAGGAACCTTGCTGGGCCGGCGGGATTTTTTCGGCGCAGCCGGTGCCGCTTGCGGCGCACTATCGTTCACTCTGGATTCAGGAATCAATGAATCAGGAATCAGAGAATCAGGAATCAGCCCGATTGCCACGGTGCTTGACTCGTCCTCGCATGGTGCTTGCACAGTGCTTGCACAGTGCTCACATGGGGCTGGTATCACGCTTTCTTTTTCATCCCTGTGCGGGTTCTGGTGTTTAGCGAATGCCAGCACTTGGATATACCGTGCTCCACTGATGTCGTAGCGGGTCAGGAACCCGGATTCCTGCAGTTCATCCAGTGCGCCATCGACATCGAAATTGTCGGCAGGGAACAAGGCCATCTTGATCCGCTTCGGCTTGTCTTCCATGCGGCCTTCGCGATCTGCGATGGTCCACAGGCCAATGAACAGCAAGCGGGTTGCAAAGGACAGTTCAACCAGTTCTTCGTTTGCAAAGAAGCCTGGTTTGATATTTCGTGCGCGTGCCATTACTTCCCCGCCTTCAGTTTGCGTTTGAACTCAGCCTCAATTGCCTGGCATTGCTCAATCGTGGATTTGACTGGCGCGTGCCATGCCTCCAGCGCGTCAACCCGCTCTTGCCCAATTTTGGCAAGCAAGTTGGTACGGTACGGTACGGGCCGACGTTGCCGCCCTTGTGGTGATTGCAAACGACGCATTGAAGGTGGATGTTGTCTTCCAGGTAGCGCAGGGTGCTATTCGCGCCGACGGCGATGTAATGGCCGGCCTGCCAGACAGTCGAGTACGTGATACCGCAAGAAATGCAGCCATTGCCCTCGTCACGCGCTCTGATATACGCGTTGACCGCATGCTGCGCGCGACCCTCCCAGTAGCTCAAGCCCTTGAGTGCTTGCAGTTTGATTTTGGTTTCTTTGCGGTCCGCCTTCACTGCCCTGGCCTCTGCGCTGGCACGCGCTGCCTGCGCCTTCGCAATGTGCTGCTTGCTCAGGATGATTTCGCACCCCTCGCAGCACGCAATGGCAAATGGATGCCTTGCCAACACCTCGAACTTATTCCGGCATGCGCGGTTTTTGCAGGTGCGGCGCGTTTGATTGGTGGTGATCATGCAAGGCCCCGCGTATCCTCAAACACGACGCCCAGCTCCTGTCCGGCATAAGCCTCGACCTCAAGCAAGAACACGTTCATTTTCTTGATGCTGATTTTTCCGCGTGAAAGGGAGCCGCGCTTGATGACGATCTCGCCGTCGGGCATGGTCAGTTCGGTGAATGGCAGGAACAGCTTGGCGAAGTGTTCGTGCCAGACCTCTTTCGAAAACTGCCGCCCCTCAATCCATGACTGGGCACAAACCTGCTTCATCAGCGGACCGAAGTAATAGGCGATCTGGTCGTCTAACCGGTCCATTTCCTCTTCGGTGACGATCACGCGCAGCGGTGTGCCACGGTCAAGGAAGGCGGGAGCATTTGATTTCAGAAAATTGACCAGGATGACGCCGACGGACGGGCCGGTCAGGACGAACTCGCGGTAAAGGGATGTCACAGCGACCGCCATACGAGAGCCGGATGTCCGTGCGTCTTAGCACTGGTCGTTGCCCGATACTGGCCGGTCGACTCGATCAGGCCCAGCTTGACGCCGGCGCGCGGCAGTGAGCCCCACACCTTCGGGCTGGCGGCGTACAGGCCGCGTGATTCGGCATACTCGCGGAACTCTTCGAACAGGAATTCAGACTGGCCATTGAACTTACGCGTATCGCAAAACAATTCCAGGCGCTCCATCGCAGTTTGAATCCACGCCGAACCGTGATTAAACAATGCAAGCTGTTGGCCGGCGACCTTCAGTTGTTGAGCGGTATTCATGCTGCCTTCCTCTCTGCAATAAGTGATTCCAGCACCGTCAAGCCCGACTGCAGCGCCAGCCACTGGCTCACATACGTGTTGCCAGTAACGGACTCAAACGCGGCGATTTTCGATGCGGGTAGGTCGCGGCGAGCCTTCCCATGCTTATCGGTGTCGCACTGGTTCAGATAGTCGGTAACGTGTGATGGATAGAGCCCCGAGACTTCGGCCAGCGTGCGCAGCGTCATGCCATGAACGCGGCGGTGCATCCACGACATGCGGCAGGCATCACGGAACGTTTCGACGGCGAGGATATGGCTATGCGGCACAGCTTTTGCGCCATCAACCAGCCCGAGTAACCCTTTGATTTCCTGTTGCATAAGTGGCTCATTTAAAAAAATAATCGGGTTACCGCTTGAATTACCAGTTGATGGGCGGCAAAAATTAAGGCGTCGGGTTAGGACGCCTGGCGGTTACAAAATTACGGATGCTTGTTCTAATGGCGATGCCTTGAACATGGCTGCGCAATCAGTAGGCGAAACAGTGCCATTTGATAGGGCGTCAATTTGCAGGGCGTAATCCAGCGTGATCCGCGTGGTTCCACGAATCCACTGGCTCATCTGCCCCTGTGTTACCGGCGGGGTGAGCAATTGCCCGAAACTGCGCTGTGAAGTGCCACTGTCGTTGAGGTATTTGCCGAGGGCCATTTCGATTCCATTTTAAAAGGGGCTTAGCTGATGTCTCACTAATAATAGTCCGACTATTACGCATGGTCAATAGGAAGACTATTTGATTTATTCTCAACTCACCGTTATTTTTCCCCCCATGCCAGCTAAACCACTTACCCAATCTCAACTGTCAGATGCGCAACGCTTGCGCCAGGCATTCGCGCAAGCTCAGGCGATCGATCCGGGATTGACTCAGGAAAAATTGGCGCATCTATGCGGCTGGAAGACGCAAGGCACTGTGAATCAGTATTTGAATGGGCGCATACCGCTGAACCTTAGTTCGCTACATAAATTTGCCGATGTGATGGGCGTCGGTCCGGAAGTGATAAGCCCGGACCTAGCAGCTCAAGCTCGTGGCATTTCTGTGCGGTACGCTTACACGCCGGGGGCCCCAACCATTACCGCAACCCATCCGGATGATGAGCCACGCGACGACAGCGTGTACATTCCTGAGTCGCGAATCGAATTCAGCGCTGGCAATGGCAGAACGGCCCAATATGAATTGGTCGAGGAACAAGAGCCGGCAACCTACCGTCTGAGCTGGTTTCAAAAATACGGAATCAATCCTGATCACGTGCGTCGATTCCGCGTGTCGGGCGATAGCATGGAGCCGATGCTTTTTGCCAAAGATACGATCCTGGTGAATCTCGACGAGACGAAAATTGTCGACAACAAGCTGTATGCGATCCGGTATGGAGACGAATTGCGCGTTAAGTATCTGCGCCGTCTGATCGACGGAACGCTTGTTCTGCGCAGTGTTAACCCGGCTTATGATGATGAAAAGATATCCGCCGAGCTGGTGGATGAGCATATTTCTATTATTGGTAGGGTTCGCGATCGCAGCGGAACTGGCGGGCTATAAAGGCAACAAATGCCAGCAGAATCAGTCGGGCGGCCGGGGTTAGGAATTTAGCCAATGGAGTACGAAAATGGTAAAGGTCAGATCGATACTCAAGACTCCCTACGGGGAGCATGGGACTACTACCAAGAACTTGGTCGGAAGACCAAATCGCCGCAACTGGTGAAGCATCGAGGCGAAGATGTTTGCTCAAAATTCCGAAGTCCCACAGCGAGCTAATCTAAATTCAGTCAGGCCAGCGGGATATCCAAGCGGCGGATTGCAATGGTAGGCCGCACGTTACTAAACCCAAAATGCTTCTATGAAAATGAATAACTAATGAGCGATGAATTGAGAGTGCCGACAATATCGGACCTTGCATCAATTACGATAGAGGACGTGAATAAGTTTCTTTCAGAAAAAATAAAAGATGCTTCATGCCCTGCATGCACAGAAAGATCATGGTCTGTGATCCATGATCAAACTCAACTTTTATCACTTATTGGCATGCCAACAAATGGAAGTTTCAGTGTTCCTCCACCCGCAATACCGGTTATTGCAACTGTTTGCGTTAATTGCGGTTACGCAAGAGTACATGTGCTGGGGGTTATTTTCCAATGGAAATTAGATCAATCGGTAGCACAATGACTAGCCCTGACGGTAATGGCCAATATATTGGATTTGTGTCTCGTATAGCTGACCATCCTAACTTTGCGCCGCCTAATCGCGTATACTTCACAGAAAATGAATCATCTCAACCAAGCCAAAGCGACGACAGCATGAATGCGCCAACCCGCGAAGAATTTAATTCAAAACTTGAAACCATGGAAGTTAAGATGGATGGTCGCGTCACATCTATCGAGGCAAAGATTGATGGTTTCATGGGGCGTCTTGAGGAAAAATTCGGGCGCATGGATGATCGGATGACGCGAATAGAGTCAGACCTGTCGTCTACAAGGTCAGACTTCAAAAGTCTAAAGACAACAATTGTGATCACTGCAATCGCGTCAGTCATTGGGCTGTTTGCAGCCAACGTCACGATGGTCCAGACTATGCTTGCCTCGTTCGAGTCAGGAAGGAATGTAAGTTCAGCGCAGGCAGGTATTGTTTCGGCACAATCAGACATAAAGCGTCAAACAGAAGAAACCAGCGCCCTTCTAAAGCAGTTACAAAAAGATCACCCTTCCGCTCCGAGTCGACCGTGACTTTACCCTAGTAACTAGCCCGCCGCGAGCGGGCTTTTTTACGTCTCATCCTGCCAAGCTAAATGGATAGTATTTCTCCGTGCAAAAATATATTTGCTAGTTGAATACTAGCAATGTGCTATATTGCAAGTTCTTTCCAACTAAAGGATTTCGCTATGACTGATAAAAAGCCAGTGGGTAGAGCTATTGGCGGAGCCGCACGCGCTGCAAAAATGACTCCTGATGAGCGCAAAGCCGCATCGAAGAAAGCCGTTGAGGCTAAACGCGAGATGGCAAAGTTGCCTCGCGCTACCCACTTCGGTGTTTTGAAAATTGGTTCTGATGAGGTTGCCTGCTTCGTTCTTGATGATGGTAGGCGCGTTATTTCAGGGCGCGGTCTTACTACTGCAATCGGCATGAAGGGGCGTGGCCAAGGCGTGAGTAGAATTTCATCCCATAAACTTATAAAACACAATGAAAACAATGCGTTGGCTCTGGCCATCGAAACAGGTATTAAATTCGTTGGCAAGTCTCCAAAGGGGGTAAATATCCCAAGCGATGGATTTGAAGCAGTTGTCCTTCAGGAGGTTTGTGAGTCAATTTTAAGTGCGCGAGACAAAGGGCTGCTGGTAACTGAGCAGGATCACCGCTACGCGCAGCAGGCCGACGCGCTAATTCGAGGATTCGCTCGCGTCGGCATCATCGCGCTTGTGGATGAGGCGACGGGCTACCAAAAAGACCGCCAGAAAGATGAGCTTGCAAAGATTCTTCGGGACTTCGTTGCCAAAGAGTTGCAGCCCTACATGCAGGCATTCCCTGCTGCGTACTATGAGCATCTTTTCCGTCTGCGTGGGCTCGACTACCCTCCTGCCAAGGCGAATTACCGTCCACAATATTTCGGTTTATTGACCAATGACATTGTGTACGAGCGACTTGCACCAGGATTGCTTGTCGAACTCAAAAAACTGGCACTGAAGGATGAAAAGAAAGCGCATCTCCACCGGCGGTTAACGCAAGAAGTCGGCCATCCAAAATTGCGAGAGCACCTTGCTTCCGTGGTGACTGTCATGAAACTGTCGAGAGACTACGATGATTTCATTGGCAAGTTGAACACGGTGCATCAAAGGTTTGGCGAAAGTCTCCACCTCAACCTGGAAGTTCGGGACCGAGGCTAGACCCAATATCAAAATTGACCCCTCCAGACGGGGTTGCTTGCACCAACCCGCTCCGAGCGGGTTTTTTTACGCCTTTCCCCAACACTACAGCCGGCCACGCCGGTTTTTTTACGCTTATCAAGCATGCTTCAATAAAAAATATTTTGACTATTAATAGTCGGGCTATTGATATTTTAAATTAGTCGGACTATTATTTCTCGTCGACTGCAAAACACCGCACCCGACGCATCAGGGACTTGGAGGTTGGCCCAGTCACGAACTTTTCCCTGATGGCAGCGAAGCCGCCGCGCTCAATCGGCGGCACCAAACAACGGGAGCAGGCCATGGTTGCAAAGACATATCAGGTAACGATCAAGCCGCCGAAAGGCGCGGCACATTTCGTGATGAAGATCACCGCCGCGAACAAGGGGGCTGCAATACAGGCTGCAGTTGCGTTTGCGAAAGAGTGCGGCGAAGTGGTCCTTGGTGGAAAACTGACCGTGATCGAGGTGGCGGCATGACTCTCGAGCGCTTCATGACCAGCGGATGCGCAGTAACGACCATCGTTATTTTGCTGCTTCTGATCGCCGCAACGAACTACGTGGAAGGCGTTCTGTGAGCGCCGCCGACCTGCTGTTTATCGCTTCCGCCGAACTGGCCGCTGTCCGTGCCGAGAACCGCATGTTGCGCGATGCCCTTGAAGCAATCGAAGACATGGCGCAATTCAAAGCCGATTCCGCTTATTGGCTGCCAGTCATCCGTGCGCTGGCCCAAAAAATACTTGAAAAAGTGAGTGCGAAATGACCCTGACCAATCAAGCGCGCTGCCTTTTCCGCGACCGCCGCATGCAATGCAAGTGGGTTCTTGCGCAGCGCTACCTGATTCAACGCCAATTGCAGCCATATCGGTACATGCCGATGGCCGCACGGATTGTTTGGAATAACTGATTTCTGCAACACCAACACAACGCCGGCACAGTCTCGGCAGGAAGGCATCACATGAGCGACATCACACCAGCAGCAACGACGAAATCATTTTCACTCGCCCCGCAGGATCTGGCGCAGGCAATGCAGTTCGCCGACATCATGAGCAAGTCCAGCATCGTGCCGAAAGAGTTCACCGGTAACCCCGGCAACATTCTGGTGGCGATCCAGTGGGGCTTAGAACTGGGATTGCAGCCACTGCAGGCCATGCAAAATATCGCAGTCATCAACGGTCGGCCATCGCTGTGGGGTGATGCAGTAATCGCCCTGGTACGCGGATCCAGCCTCTGCGAGTATGTCCGTGAAGAGTCGGCCGACGACCGCGCTACCTGCTTCGTAAAACGACGCGGCGAAGATGAGCAGTCACGCGTCTTCACAAAGGCCGATGCAGAAAAGGCCGGACTGTGGGGCAAGTCCGGACCGTGGACGCAGTACCCGAAACGGATGCTGCAAATGCGCGCCCGATCATGGGCAATGCGCGACGTGTTCCCTGACGTCCTGCGCGGCATGCCGATTGCCGAGGAAGTGCAGGACATCGAGCCACGCGATATCACGCCAGCCCGCCCAGTTCGCCAGAACGCCACGCAGATCGCACAAACGGCCATCGCAGCCGAGCCAACCATGAGCGACGACGCGCTGCAAAGCTTGCTCGCCGACCTTGAGGCCACTGCCGACAACGGTCGGGCCGCGCTCGAGGCTGCTTGGAATGCCATGTCCGGCGACGTGCGCCGTCAGGTAAAGCCGCACATGCTTAGCATCGGCAAGCGCGCAGACCTCGCTGACAGCGCAGAGGTGCCAAATGCTTGAGCGCCAATCCAATCAGGGAAGCGCCGACTGGCTGCGCGATCGTGCTGGCTGCGCCACGGCATCGTGTTTTGCCGACATCCTCGCCGTCAGCAAGCGCGACGGCAAGCCGCTGAAGGCCCGCGACGATTACCTGATGCGCATCGTCGTTGAGCGCATCACCGGTGAGCCGACCGAGAGCGCCAGCAGCTTCGCCATGAACTGGGGCACCGATGCTGAGCCCTATGCCCGCGCCGAGTACGAAATCCAGACCGGCAACATGGTCCGTGAAGCTGGGTTCGTTCGGCATCCGGTACTTGCATGGATTGGCGCATCGTCTGACGGACTCGTTGGCGACGAGGGCGGAATCGAAATCAAGTGTCCCTACAACTCGGCGGTCCACCTCGACACATGGCGCAATGGCATGCCAGAGCACCACATGGCGCAAGTGCAGGGGCAAATGTGGGTCCTCGGGCTGGGATGGATCGACTTCTGCTCATTCGATCCGCGCATGCAGAACGGTGCCGAGCATCTGAAGCTGTACCGGCAGCGTATCGAACGCAACGACAAATACATCAGCGAATTGGAATCTGCTGTGCTGCAGTTTTTGGCAGAAGCGCAGGTTGAAATCAACGCATTTTTGGCATTGAAGGAAGCAGCATGACAACCACCATCGAATCCCCGTCAGTCGCACTCACCCTACCCCAGCGCGCCGCTGTAGCACTTGGCACCACCGGCCACGAGGTCACACTGCGCGCCCTGCTCTCGAACTCGGCCGGCATCACATCGGTGACGAATGCAGATGGCCGCGAGGAAGCCCACCGTGCCGGCATGACACTGCGCGGCGCCCGCACCAGCATCCAGAAGGTCGGCAAGCTGGCCAGAGAAGATGCAACGGCATTCAGCAAGGCAGTTATCGCAGAAGAGGCCCGATTGATCGCGATGGTCTCGCCGGAAGAGGATCGCGTCCTTGGCCTGCGTGACGGATGGGATACCGTGATCGCTGCAGAGAAGGCCGCAAAGATCGCTGCAGAGCGTGCCCGCACTGATGCGATCCGGGTGCGAATTTCGGCAATGCGCGACCTACCCCTTCAAGCGTTCGGAAAATCATCTGCAGAAATTAGCGAGTTGATTTCCGGCTTGGTGCGCGCACCCATTGATGAGTCATTCGAAGAGTTTGCGGAACAAGCTGGCGTAGCCCGACTGGAATCACTCGACAAGATGGCCAAGGCCGAGACAATCCAGCGGGGCATTGAGATCGAGGCTGAATCCCGTCGCCAGGAGGAGGCCCGCCAGCAGGCCGAGCGCGCTGACGAAGCAATGCGCCAAGCCGCCGAGCGCGAGGCACTTGCTGCCGAGCGTGCCGCACTGGCCGCAACGCAGGCCGCTGCCAATGCCGAAATAAAGGCCGCGCAGGACCGGCTGAATGCCGAGCAGGCCGCGTTCGTCAAAGAGAAGGCCGACCGACTCGCTGCCGATATCGCCCGGGTCGAGCAGATCGCCAAAGATGAAGCACAGCGCGTCGCCGACGAAGCAAAGGTCGCGGAGCCTGTCGCAGTAGTAGCCCCGGCCGCCGCCCTGACCATCGTCAGCATGATCGACCCGACCGACAACGAAATCATCGAAGCCGTCGCCGCCGAGTTTTGCATGACACCGCTCGAAGCAATCGACCGGATGGCCCGGATTGATTTCCTCCGCGCACTGCTGGCTGCCGAAGCCGCCTGACCCTCACAACAATAAAAGGACATCGCCATGTGGTTCAAAAATCTCCAGTTGTACCGTCTGCCGGCCGGCTACGCACTCACCGCCGACCAGCTCGCGGAAATGATCGCTCCCCAGGCATTCACGCCGGCCACGAGCCTCGACATGCAAAGCCAAGGCTGGACCTCGCCACGCGAAAACGGGTTGCTGGTGCACGGCGTCAATCGCCAGCTGCTGCTGTCGCTGAAAACTGAAAGCAAGCTGCTGCCGTCCAGCGTGATAAATGAAGTGGCCAAGGCCCGGGCCAGCGAAATAGAAGAGCAACAAGGCTTCAAGCCGAGCCGCAAGCAGATGAAGGAAATCAAGGAGCAGGTCACCGACGAGTTGCTGCCGCGCGCCTTCAGCGTGATCCGGATCACCAACGTCTGGATCGATCCGATCAATGGCTGGATGGCTGTCGACAGCGCCACGCCGAGCAAAGCCGACGAAGTAATCAAGCTACTACTGAAGTCCGTCGACGCACTCCCTTGGCAATTCCTACGAGTCAAGCAATCACCGGTTTCCGCGATGTCGCAATGGCTCATGCAGGACGAAGCGCCAGCCGGCTTCACGATTGACCAAGACGCCGAACTGCGGGCCAGCGGCGAAGGTCGCGGCGCGATCCGCTACGTGCACCAGTCGATCGATACCGAAGACGTCCAGCGCCACATCGGCGGCGGGAAGCAGTGCACCAGCCTGGCCATGACGTGGGCGGATCGCATTTCTTTCGTGTTGACCGAATCGCTGACGATCAAGCGCGTGTCTCCCCTGGACGTGATCAAGGAAAGTGCCAGTGGCGAAGATGATGACGAGCGTTTCGACAGCGACATGGCGCTGATGACCGGCGAACTGGCGAAGATGCTGGACGACTTGGTTTATGCGCTGGGCGGCGAGATGAACGAGCAGGCCGGCTTGGCGCAGGCTTTGGCGGCAGTCGCAGGTTACGAAGAACCGCAGGATGAAGACCTGTATGCGGTCGCTGTGAAAGTCACTTTAGCGAATAGTTGCGCCTCGATATCGCTGCTGCAGCGCCACCTGCACATCGGCTACAACCGCGCGGCGCGCCTGATTGATCAGATGGAAGCGGGCGGCGTGATTAGCGCAATGAACGGCAGTGGCCAGCGCACTGTGCTTCGGGCGGCAGCATGACTCCCTTCGAGCACTTCATGATTCAAAACGCGATCCATCCACTGGCGATGACGGACGTAATCCCTCGCTCGGAAATCCCTTCAATGATCCTCGGGCAGCGCGACAAGGTGATCGCTGCCAAGCTGCGCGCCGGTCGCAAAACGGCTTACCAGATTGCCGACATCACCGGCCTGACAGTTGAGCTTGTGCGGTGCGCGCTGCGCCGGCTGGCTGAAGAAGATGGATTCCGGCAGGCGAAGATCGTTGATAGCCCGCTGACTGAGTATTGGATTGAGTTATGAACGCCATCGACTTGTTCGCCGGAGCTGGTGGCTTCTCAACCGGCGCAACAATGGCCGGATGCAATGTGGTGTGGGCCGCAAACCACTGGCAGTCAGCTGTCGACACGCACGCCGCCAATCACCCAGGCACTGCACACGCATGCCAAGATTTGCATCAAGCAGTTTGGGCGGACGTTCCGGCACATGACCTGCTGCTTGCCTCGCCCTGCTGCCAAGGACATAGCAAGGCACGCGGCAAGCTGTCGGGAAATCCACAGCATGATGCCAGCCGATCTACTGCATGGGCGGTAGTATCCGCTGCCGAGCATCACAGGCCCGCGTTTGCCGTAATTGAAAACGTGCCGGAATTTATATCATGGTCGCTGTATCCAGCTTGGCGCATGGCGATGGAAGCGCTTGGCTACTGTCTGGCGCCACACATCCTCGACGCAGCGGACCACGGCGTACCGCAGCACCGAGAGCGCCTGTTTATCGTCGCTACCCGCAGCAAGCACCCGCTGATGCTTCGATTCCCGATCCGGGACCGTGTACCGGCCAGCTCGTTCATCGACTTCGATGCGGGTAAGTGGCAGCCGATCGTCAAGCCTGGTCGGGCTGCAGCAACGTTGGCTCGCATCGAGTCCGGCCGGCGTGTGCACGGCGCTCGCTTCGTCAGTAGCTATTACGGCAGCGAGCTGCGGTGGACGATCAATTGCTCGGCCATCCGGCACGATCACCACCCGCGACCGGCATGCCATTGTTGATGGCGACCGCATGCGCATGTTCAGTGCGCAGGAATGCCGCGCTGCCATGGGGTTCCCGGTCGATTACAAGCTGCCTGCGCAGCACAAGCTGGCCGTGCACTTACTCGGCAATGCCGTGTCGCCGCCTGTCGCGCGCGACGTCATCAACGCACTGAGGACTTCAGCATGAAAACGATCATCACCCTCACGCTACTACTCGCCGGCTGCGGCGGCAGCGCCCCAGTACCACAACCAACAGTCCTGCCGCCGCCAGTCGTATGCGTCGTCACGCCGCCGATGGGCGAGGTGTGTCGATGATGGACCACCGCAACGACCTCCCGCCGCGCGGAGGCTGGACACTTGCCGCAATCGTCACCGGCATAATTTTCTACGCAGCGATTGCCACGCTGGTTATCACACTGGAGTTGGTATGAGCCGCAGCGGATACACCGATGAATGTGATGACAACTGGGGGCTGATTCGGTGGCGCGGAGCGGTCAACTCGTCGATCAAAGGAAAACGTGGGCAGGCGATGTTGCGCGAGATAGCAGCCGCTATGGATGCGATGCCGGACAAGGAACTTGTGACAAATAACCTGCAGGTGGACGGCAGCTTTTGCACTCTCGGTGTTGTCGGTGCGGCGCGTGGCATTGATATGTCGAAAGTCGATTCTGAAGACCGAGAGGCGGTCGCCAAAATGTTCGGAATTTCTGAGGCACTTGCCGCTGAAATCATGCACGAAAATGACGAGTCGTATGACGATAGTAAGTTCGTCGAAGTTGAGATATGCGGCCCAGTTCGTCCCTTCTGGCCTTATTTTGGAAAGCACAAATCCTTCGTTCGCGTTCCGGACCAACATGCAGCCGAAAAGCGGTGGAGGTACATGCGCGAATGGGTTCGCAATCATATCGCCACAGGAGGCCAGCAATGAGCGCCGCAGCGTACCTTTTTTTCACCGTCTGCGTTGTCTGCGTATTTGGCATCGTGGCACTGCGCATGTGGATTGATTACAAACTTGATTCTTGGGGGTGTGACGATGAGTGAACTATTAGCGTGCCCATTCTGCGATGCGGATCACCAGTCCGTGGGCTACAACATTTCAGAGATGGTTATCGAATGCGGATGCTGTGGCGCAATTGGGCCGGATACCATGTTCGGCGCGAACAATCGGGCATCAGCTATTGCAGCATGGAACACCCGCGTCGAACCTGCCGACCTGACCGATGAGCAGATAGTAAAAATAATTACCGATGCAAACCTGAATTTTGAATGTATCTGGCCAATACCGATTAGTAGGGATGGCGTAATGTTTTATGTAAGTCGTGAGGCATCACTCGGAATTCACGGGGACATATTGAAAATAGCGAGACTGTTTTTGAGGGAGAGGCAATGAGCTACGACACCAACCTACGCGCTGCCGTTGCTGCACTGATTAAGGCCAAAGGCCGGCACCATTCCGAGCAATCGTATAAGGATCTGGTCGAGGCGTTCAATGCGCCAAAGATCACACCAGAGATGCGCGAGGCAATGGATAAAGCCCTGGCTGCAGGATCACTCATTGCGGAACTGCCAGACGGTCACCTGATGTTTATGAACATGGGCGATCATTGCGAAGAAGCCGAGGACTTACTGAATTGCCCGACATGCGGAGGCTGCGGTTACGTCGATGAGGCAAAGCCCGACCCGCGCTACGACGCCCGATGTGCGCTGATGGATAAAACGGATTGGAGTGCGGCATGATCACAGCGCAGCAGGGAGCCGATATCCTCGGAATTAGCAAGCGCATGATGTACGACCTGGCTGCGCCTTCAGGCCCTGTGCCGTGCGTGCGGTACAGTGCAAAGTGCGTCCGATTTCACTCTCATGACGTAGAAGCTTACGCAAAACAATGTCTGCATATTTCGATAGCCGTAGCGGTCGCTGGATCTTTGAGTTCTCGAAAACTATCAACGGGTCAAGGGTCCGAGCTACTAAGACTCTTCCGAAAGGCTGGAACAGAACCAAGGCCGAAGCCTACGACAAAGCCGAAACCGACCGACTCTACGGGGTTGCAACTGGTGCGATAAAGGAGCGGGCGCTGATTACTGATGCGGTTGCACAGTACATCAAGCATCGGTGTCCGGACCTCGACAATGGTAATGGCGTCATCAAGGAGCTGGCCCGCATGCACTGGTGCTATGAGGGCCGCTACATTGATGAGCTTGGCGATGTGGCGCGGGAGTTTGTGGACGCGGAGCGCGAGAGGCTGGCACCAGGCAGCATCCGGAATCGCTTGTCCTACCTACGATCCGCTTGCCGGTATGCGCAGAAGCATCACGGGATTGGTTCCGATATCGCCCTGACGATATCGATGCCGGTCGTCAAAAATGAGCGCAAGTTTTATCCTGGTCGTGATGTGATGCTGGCGATTGCACGAAAGACGCCCGACCGCCATGCCCGTGCCGTGATCCGGATCGGGTTCTACAGCGGGATGCGGATCAGCGAGATTATCGATGCGACTCTGCAAGACGGCTCATTTGGGCTGGTCGATACGAAGAATGGCGATGACCGGACGGTTCCGATGCACCCGCGCCTATTCGTGCTGCGCAAGTACTTCCCGCTACCGTATAAGAAGCGATGGTTTCAAAGATTATGGGAGCGCGCACGCGATGCGGCAGGATTCAGCCATCTTCACTTCCATGATTTGCGGCATTCAACGGCATCGGCGATGGTGAACAGCGGCGTGAGTTTGCACACCGTTGGCCAGGTACTTGGACATAAAGATAGCAGGAGTACGCAGCGCTACGCCCACCTCGCGCAAGAAACGCTTCAGGCAGCGATTAGAAAAATTCGTTGACGGCTGGCAGATTTTTACCAGAGTAGAAAAAATAAAGCCCCGATTAAGGGGCTTTTTGAGGCAAGGAAATATGTTCTAAGTCCTTGATTATATTGGCGGAGAGGGTGAGATTCGAACTCACGGTTGGCCTAAACCAACACTGGATTTCGAGTCCAGCGCATTCGACCACTCTGCCACCTCTCCTGATTCAGTCGTCGCCAAGGGTCTGCACCCCGGCGAGGCCGAAGTGTAGCAGAAGTTTTTCGGAAGAGGAACCCGCAAAGTCGCGATATCTTACAGAAGACTGGCGGCTGGTCCTATAGTCACTACTTGCCTGAATGACTACACTGTGCGTCCATATGACACCGCAATAGGGACTCCCGAATGCACTACCTGGCGACTGCTCACTCCGATTTACATTTCTTGCTGACAAGCGACAGCGAGCCCACCAGTCGACTGATCGTGCAATTGCTCAAGGAACTCGGATACATGAAAGTGTCGGAGGCCACCAATGGGGCAATGGCAATGCGCACGTTCGCGAACGCGCGCACTATCGGCGCACCGGTCAACTTTCTGATTACTGATTGTGCGATGCCGCTGATGGATGGGTTGGCGCTAATGCGGGAGGTGCGTGCCGACGCGCAATTGCGTGCAGTCCCCATGCTGATGGTGACGGCTGATGCCACGCGGGAGCATATTCTGGCGGCTGCCAGTGCCGGTGCGGATGACTATCTGGTCAAGCCGTTCAATGCCGCCAAACTGAAGCAGAAAATCGATCTGCTGGCAACCAAGTACGCAATCACAAGCTAAGGCAACAATGACCAAATATCTGACTACTTATTTTTCGACCGGCATCGTCTTCTGGATATTGGATTTCGTCTGGCTGGGTTTTGTGATCAAAGGCTTTTACATGCGCGAACTCGACGGCTTACTGCTGCCGACACCACTCATGACACCCGCAATCGTGTTCTATCTGCTGTATGTCGTCGGGATTGTGGTCTTCGCCGTGCTGCCCGCGCTGGACAGCAATTCCTGGACTAAGGCTCTCATGCTCGGTGCCTTGCTGGGATTAATGGCATACGGTACTTACGACTTGAGTAATCTGGCAACGCTGGACGGATGGTCGCCGCATTTTGCCATGATCGATATTGCCTGGGGGACGAGCGTTACGGCGATCTCTGCGACATTGGGTTTCTGGATTACTCGTGCAATCAATAACTACTTTTCCGGTAGCTGACCCGGGAACGGAAGTATGCCGATTAACTGAATTGATTTATTTTCAGTCATAAAAAAACCGCACCCGTAGGTGCGGTTTTTAATCCATCGCTAATTAAAACTTGTAGCCGACACCAATAGTACCCACTGTCTGCTTCGGTTCTATCTCGATGCCACGAACCGATTCGGAACCATAATCGAGCTCCGACAATTCGGCCTGTACATAGAATTTGTTGCTGATCATCGAACGTACACCCACCCCGATACCGTAACCGTCAAATGTGTCGCTGGCAGAAGTACCGGCACCGGACAACTCGCCTTTCATTCTCTGATACGACAACTTGCCATACACCAGTGTCGAGTTTGTCATCTTGTAACCCGGCTCAACATAAACCGAGACCATGTCTTTCGCCTTGACCGAAACACCATTGAATGAGCCGGCGTCCAGGTCCCCGAAACCGGCGGTAGCGCCGACACCCATGACGAACTTGTCATTCAAAGCAAAACCGTAAGCACCCTGGACACTGCCGTTAGTCGACGTGTCGTCGGAACTGCCGGATTGGTTACCGAAGCGGGCCGTGGCACGCGTTTTGGCGTAGTTGGCATTAATGCCGGCGCTAAAACCCTCAAAGTTTCTCGCTTGAGTAGTTTGCGCAAATGCCTGAGGAGCGGCACAAGTGGCAGCTACAGCAGTAGCGATTAGTAATTTTTTCACGATTGACCTATCTTATTTAATTAATGAATGGAAATATTTCAACAAAATCTGATTTTGTTTCGAATATCGACCAAATGAAATTACCTGAATTTCATTACTCAATTATCGTAGCACGCATTGAATTTCTTCACCTGCAACCGAAACAATACGTTACCTTCCTCATTATTTATTTATTGAACTTTATGGAAATTAATAACTCGTAGGACTTTATTTATTAATTATTTTTTCATCCATTTTTAAAAATATTAATAAGCACTTAATAACACCACGGAGAACGAATAATGAAAATGCAGAATCTGAACGGAAAAATCGCTATCGTCACCGGCGCCTCAAGCGGTATTGGCGCAGCCGCCGCCCGCTTGCTGGTGCAGGAAGGCGTGCATGTCGTGCTGGCGGCCCGCCGCCTGGAAAGACTGGATGAACTCGCGATCGAACTGGGCAAAGCGGTCACCGTCGTCGAAACCGATGTCGCGGATGCAGCGCAAGTCAGGGCCTTGTTCACGCTGGTACGCGAACGCTTCGGCGGACTTGATCTGCTATTCAATAATGCGGGTTTAGGAATCAGTGCGAAATTCGAAAACAGCGATCCGGAAGACTGGAAGCAAATGATCGATGCCAATCTCTATGGCGTCCTGAACTGTAGTCAGGCAGCCATTCCGCTGCTACGGGGCCGCGAAGGGGCGATGATTTGTTCGGTATCGAGCGTTGGCGGCCGATACGGTGTCGAAAACTGGTCGGTCTACAGCGCCACCAAGTTTGCTGTCGGTGGTTTCCACGATGCACTGCGCAAGGAGCTCGGCCCGGAACGCATCCGCGTCACTATCATCGAGCCGGGTGCGGTCTGGACCGAATTCGGACACAACGTCAATGAAGCGCTGGATGCCCGACGCCAGCAACTCGATGCGCTGACGTCCGAGAACGTTGCCCAGGCACTGGTGTATGCCTTTGCCCAGCCAGCCAATGTGCTGGTAGAAGAAATCCTGATGCGACCTGTACTACAAGTGGCCCCCTGAGCCGAAATAGATTCGGCTCCCCCGCGCACTCCGGGCGAGCATCCCTGCAGCGAACGCGATTACGATTAGCGGGCAGCAACCAGCCGCTTCAGTCCACCCATGTAATTCCACAGCACTTCCGGAATATCGACGCTGCCATCGGCCTGCTGGAAGTTCTCCAGCACGGCCACCAGCGTGCGTCCTACCGCCAGGCCGGAACCGTTCAAGGTATGCAGCAACTCCGGCTTGCCCTGCGCATTACGGAAACGGGTTTGCATCCGGCGCGCCTGAAAGCTGTCGCAATTTGATAGCGATGAAATCTCACGGTAGGTTTTTTGTGCCGGCAACCAGACTTCGATGTCGTAGGTCTTGGTCGCTGAAAAGCCGATGTCGCCAGTGCACAGGCTGACCACGCGGTACGGCAAGCCGAGCTTTTGCAGGATGACCTCGGCGTGGCCGACCATCTCTTCGAGCACGGCGAACGATTGCTCCGGATGCACAACTTGCACTAACTCAACTTTATCGAACTGATGCTGGCGGATCATGCCGCGCGTATCGCGACCGTAGCTGCCGGCTTCAGACCGAAAGCATGGCGTGTGGGCAGTCATTTTGATCGGCAAGTCATCGAGCGCAATGATCTGGTCGCGCACGATATTGGTCAGCGAGACTTCCGAGGTCGGGATCAGATACAAGGTCTCGCCCTCGCCTTCCTGGCCGCCTTTTTTTACCGCAAACAGATCCGCTTCGAACTTCGGCAACTGGCCGGTACCACGCAGCGAATCGGCATTGACAATGTACGGGGTGTAGCACTCGGTGTAGCCATGCTCGCCGGTATGGGTGTCGAGCATGAACTGCGCAAGCGCGCGATGCAGGCGGGCAATGCCGCCTTTCATCACAGAAAAACGCGAGCCGGTCAGCTTGACGGCCACATCAAAATCCAGTCCCAGCGGTGCGCCGATATCGACATGGTCCTGCACTGTGAAATCAACATTGCGCGGGACACCAACACGACGCACTTCGACGTTGTCGGCTTCTTCCTTGCCGACCGGTGTGGACTCGTGCGGCAGGTTCGGGATCTGCAGCATGAACTCGCTGAGTTGCAACTGGACGGCTTCAAGGCGGTCAGCCGACGACTTCAGTTCGTCGGCAATGCCGGCGACTTCGGCCATCACGGCGCTGCTGTCTTCGCCCTTGCCCTTGAGAATGCCGATCTGCTTCGATAGCGCATTGCGCTTGCCCTGCAAGTCCTCGGCACGAATCTGGATTTGCTTGCGCTCGCCTTCGAGCAAATTGAAGCCGGCTACATCAAGCACGAACTTGCGGGTGGCGAGGCGGGCTGCAACGCTGTCGATGTCTTTGCGGAGGAGTTGGATGTCGATCATGTGGGGTGCCGGAGTCGGATTTTAGTGGCGACATTGTACCAACAGGCACGCCTGCGACAGCTCACATCTTGTCGTGCTTACGCGCTTGCTGATCGAGGTTCTTCAAAAAATTGAGCTTCTCCGAAATTTTGCCTTCGAGGCCGCGCGGCGTCGGCTTGTACCACTGCGTCCCCTCCATGCCCTCGGGCAGGTAGGTTTCGCCGGCGGCAAAGGCGTCCGGTTCGTCGTGCGCGTAGCGATACAGCTTGCCGTAGCCGAGTTCCTTCATCAGCTTGGTCGGCGCATTGCGCAAGTGCTCCGGTACCGGGCGCGACTTGTCCTTGGCAATGAAGGCGCGGGCCGCGTTGTAGGCGTTATAAACCGCGTTCGACTTGGCTGCACAGGCCAGATAAATCACCGCTTCGGCCAGCGCCAGTTCGCCTTCCGGCGAGCCGAGTCGCTCATAGGTTTCGGTCGCATCGAGGGTCAGGCGCAGCGCGCGCGGGTCGGCCAGGCCGATGTCTTCGCTGGCCATACGGATCAGCCGGCGCGCCAGATAGCGCGGATCGGCGCCGCCATCGAGCATGCGCACCAGCCAGTACAGCGACGCATCCGGGTTCGAGCCACGCACCGATTTATGCAAGGCCGAGATCTGGTCATAAAAGGTATCGCCGCCTTTGTCGAAGCGCCGCAGCGCATCGCCGAGGCACTCCGACAGCAAGGCTGCATCGACCAGCACGACGCCTTTGGCCGCTGCCGCACGGGCCACGATTTCGAGATTATTGAGCAGCTTGCGACCATCGCCATCGGCGCTGGCTACCAGCGTGGTTTTAGCGTCATTGGCAAATTGCAAACCATCGAGCAGGTCATGACAGGCGCGATCGAGCAGCTGGCCAAGGTCGTCTTCCGTCAGCGACTTGAGCACGTACACGGCGGCCCGCGAGAGCAGCGCGCCATTGACTTCGAAGCTGGGATTTTCGGTGGTGGCACCGATGAAGGTAAACAAACCGCTTTCAACATGCGGCAGGAAGGCATCCTGCTGGCTCTTATTGAAGCGATGCACTTCATCGACAAACAGGATGGTGCGCCGGCCCATCGCGCCGCGCGACAGTTGCGCCCGCTCGACGGCCTCACGGATATCCTTGACGCCTGACAGTACTGCCGACAGCGCAATGAAATCGGCCGCAAAACTGTCGGCCATCAGCCGCGCCAGCGTGGTCTTGCCAACGCCCGGCGGGCCCCACAGAATCATCGAATGCGGTTCACCCGATTCGAACGCGACCCGCAGCGGTTTGCCGGGACCGAGTAAATGCTGTTGACCGATGACCTGATCCAGCGTGGTCGGACGCAGCCGTTCGGCCAGTGGTGCGGCGCTCATGGCTGGCTCCGTTGCCAAACCTTACTGCTGGTTGACATCAGCACCCTTGGGAACGACGAACTTGAACTGGTCGGCGGCAAGCACCGGATTGCGCTCGAAGCGCGTAAAAGTCAGCACCGAGGTCTGGCCGAACGTATCGCGCAATTCCATCGCCACCGGCACGCCGTCGCGCAAGCCGATACCGATGTGTTCGAACGTCGTGTCCTTGGATTTCGGGATCGCATCCAGCCATTCGACGCCTTCGCGGGTGCCGGCTTCTTTTAGTGTGAAATTCTTTTCCAGGTCATTGCTGCCGAACAGGATGGCTGCCGGCGAGGAACCGATCGCATTGCCGAGCTTGCGCGATGTGACCTGATTGAGGTCCTTGTCGTAAATGAACAGCTTGTCGCCATCGGCTTGCAGCACTTGCTCGTAAGGCTTCAGGTAGGTCCAGATGAACTTGCCAGGTCGGGCGAAAACAAAGGTGCCGGTCGATGGTGTCGAGACTTTGACGGCAGGCGCTGTCGTCGCGCCGGTTTTTGCGACCGACTCCGACCTGACCAGACGCTGGCTGAATTCGCCTTTGGCAGACTGCGTACCGGCAACGAAGGATTTGAACTGATCGAGGGCGGCTGCGTGTAATGCCAGTGGTGCGGCCAGTGGTGCAGCGAGTACGCCGGCGAGGATGACAAGGCGGCTAAAGCTGGGGAAAGAGAGATGCATGGTGTCCTATTCTGCGGCAGCCCCGGCCGGAACCAGGATTTCGCGATTGCCGTTCGATTGCATGGTGGAAACCAGGCCGCTCTGCTCCATTTGTTCGAGCAGGCGGGCGGCCCGATTGTAGCCGATCCGCAAATGGCGCTGCACCAGCGAGATCGAGGCGCGGCGATTCTTCAGGACGATGGCGACTGCCTGATCGTACATCGGATCGGCTTCGGCGCTGGCCGCACCCTCGCCGCTGGCCGCACCGTCGCCGCCCTCTTCCATCACGCCACCCTCGAGAATGCCCTCGATATAGTTCGGTTCGCCCTGCGCTTTCAGGTGATCGACCACGCGATGGACTTCTTCATCCGAGACGAACGCGCCGTGCACCCGAATCGGCAAACCGGTGCCGGGCGGCATGTACAGCATGTCGCCCATGCCGAGCAAGGCTTCGGCACCCATCTGGTCGAGAATCGTGCGCGAGTCGATCTTGCTGCTGACCTGGAACGCGATGCGGGTCGGGATGTTGGCCTTGATCAGGCCTGTGATGACATCGACCGATGGCCGCTGCGTCGCGAGGATCAAATGAATACCGGCGGCACGGGCTTTCTGGGCGATGCGGGCGATCAGCTCCTCGACTTTCTTGCCGACGACCATCATCAGGTCGGCCAGCTCGTCGATGATGATGACGATGGTCGGCAGCTTCTCGAGCGGCTCGGGCGCGTCCGGCGTCAGGCTGAACGGGTTAGGGATTTTTTCTTCGCGCTTGTCGGCATCGATGATCTTCTGGTTGTAGCCGGCCAGGTTGCGCACGCCGAGCTTGCTCATCAGTTTGTAGCGCCGTTCCATTTCGCCCACCGCCCAGTTCAGCGCATGGCCGGCCTGGCGCATGTCGGTCACCACCGGTGCCAGCAAATGCGGAATGCCTTCGTAGATCGACAGTTCCAGCATCTTCGGATCGATCAGAATCAGGCGTACCTGGTTCGGATCGGACTTGTACAGCAGCGACAGGATGGTGGCGTTGATGCCGACCGATTTACCGGAACCGGTCGTACCCGCGACCAGCAGATGCGGCATTTTGGCCAGGTCGGCCACCACCGGATTGCCGGCGATATCCTTGCCCAGCGCAATCGTCAGGCTGGAGACACCATCGTTGTAGACCTTCGAACTGATGATCTCGGTCAGGCGCACGATCTGGCGTTTCGGGTTCGGCAGCTCGAGCCCCATGTAATTCTTGCCGGGGATGGTTTCGACCACGCGGATCGAGGTTAGCGACAGCGAACGTGCCAGGTCGCGCGCGAGGCCGACGATCTGGCTGCCCTTGACGCCGGTGGCCGGTTCGATTTCGTAGCGCGTGATGACCGGACCGGGATGGGCTGCCACCACCTTGGCGACAACGCCGAAGTCGGATAATTTCTTTTCAATCAGGCGGCTGGTGAATTCCAGTGTCTCGACACTGACCGTCACCTGCGCCGGCGGCGCATCATCGAGCAGCGAAATCGGCGGCAGATTGGAGTCCGGATGATCGACGAACAGCGATACCTGGCGCTCCTTTTCGGCGCGCTCCGAGCGCGGTATGGCGACGACCTGCGGTTCGATGCGTACCGGTGGCGCATCGACGACGCGAGTGCGTTCCTGCACCACGACGGTCTCGCGCTTGACCACGGCGACTTCGCCGAGCTTGCGGTCCTGGCGTGCCGCGATCAGATTACGCAAGCTGTCGATCAGCATTTCAATGCCGGTGCCGATACGTTCGGCCACAGCCAGCCACGACAACTGGAAGAACAGGCTGAAACCCAAGCCGAACAGCAGCAGCAAAAACAGCGTCGCACCGGTGAAACCTAAGGATTGCTGCGCACTGCCGCCAATCAATTCACCCAGCACCCCACCAGGTCCATGCGGCAACTGGGCCCGAAACGAATACATGCGCAGGTGTTCGATGGCCACGCTGCCGGCCAGCAGCAACGCAAAGCCGGCACCGCGGATCAGGCTGTCATGGCGATATTCCGGCTCGGGTTCGCGTTGCAGCAGGTATTTGCGCGAGAGCCGGCGATAACCGCTCAAGACCTGGCGCAACAGCAGCACGCACCACCAATAGGCCGACAGCCCGAAAATGTATAACAGCAGATCGGATGTCCAGGCACCAATCGGCCCGCCCCAGTTGCGCAGGTTGGCCACCGCATTCGACTGCGACCAGGCCGGATCGGTACTTGAATAAGACAACAGGATCAGGACCAGATAGATGCCCACGACACTGAGCACCAGCCAGCGCGCTTCGGACAGCAAGCGCACCAACCGGCTCGGCAGCGGCGCGGTGGGACGGGGAGTTGGACTGCGGGTATAGGCTTGGCTTGGTTTACTCATAAATCCTGACTGCTTTTGGCATGAAATAGCGGCGCGTCGGACTGGCGGCGGGAAGTGACCCACGGCAAAGCCGGATCGTCATGTTCGTCTATAATTCGACTCAGATTCATGGCACGAGGCGCACCGTAAGACCATCCATCGTGTTGTGATTGCAATTACGCAAAACGCCATTATATAAGCCCAACAGACGCTGCCACGTCGCGCAGTCCGAAACTTCCCTTTTCGATCGATAAAATTTCATGACTACCGTCAAACATGCACACGTTCTCATCCTTGGTTCCGGTCCTGCCGGTTACAGTGCTGCCGTCTATGCAGCGCGCGCCAACCTCAACCCGGTCCTGATAACCGGTATGGAACAAGGCGGTCAACTGATGACCACCACCGATGTCGAAAACTGGCCTGGCGATCCGATGGGCGTGCAAGGTCCGGAACTGATGCAGCGCTTGCTGCAACATGCCGAGCGCTTCAAGACCGAAGTCATCTTCGACCATATCCACACCGCCATGCTGACCGAAAAGCCGATCCGGCTGATCGGCGACTCCGGCGAATACACCTGCGATGCGTTGATCATTGCCACCGGTGCGTCGGCGCAATACCTGGGCATCCCTTCCGAGCAAGCCTTCATGGGCAAAGGCGTCTCGGCCTGCGCCACCTGCGATGGCTTCTTCTATCGCGGTCAGGAAGTCGCCGTCATCGGTGGTGGCAACACCGCCGTCGAAGAAGCCCTGTACCTGTCGAACATCGCCTCCAAAGTCACCGTCATCCATCGCCGCGACAAGTTCCGCGCCGAAGCTATCCTGATCGACCGCCTGATGGCCAAGGTTGCCGAAGGCAAGATCGACGTCAAATGGAATAGCACGCTAGACGAAGTGCTCGGCGACGACAGTGGCGTCACCGGCTTGCGCATCAAGTCGGCGATCGACGACAGCCTGACCGACATCACCGTCCATGGCATCTTCGTTGCCATCGGCCACAAGCCCAACACCAGCCTGTTTGAAGGCCAGTTGACGATGAAGAATGGCTACATTAAGACGTTGACCGGACTCGAAGGCATGGCCACCGCCACCAACCTGCCAGGAGTATTTGCTGCCGGCGACGTGCAGGATCACGTGTATCGCCAGGCCATCACCAGCTCCGGCACCGGTTGCATGGCGGCGCTCGATGCCCAGCGCTTCCTCGAATCGTTGAACGACTGACGTCCGGCTCCGGTTTGCCCCGCGACGATGCCTTCTCCGCTCAAGGATTTTGCCTCCCTGACCGTGCTGCGCCAGCAACTCAAGGTGCAGCAGGAAGCGCGCGCCGCCGCCGAACTCGAACAACAGCGGCGGGCAAAAGTAGCGGCCATCGAAGCCGACCTGTTCCGCCATAGCATCGGCCAGGTCGCCCCGTTGGTGGTACCCGACAAAGCCTTTTTGCAAGCACCCCGTCCCGAGCCGATCGCGCGCCAGCATCTGGCCGACGAACAAGCCGCGCTAGCCGAATCGCTGTCGGACGATTTCAGTGTCGAAACCCTGCTCGACACCGACGCCGAACTGAGCTACGCCCGCGCCAGCATCACCGCCGACACGGTACGCAAATTACGGCGCGGCCACTGGGTCATCCAGAGCCAACTCGATTTGCACGGCATGCGGACCGACGAAGCACGCGAAGCGCTGGCCGACTACCTGCGCTCGGTCTGCCGGCGCGGACTGCGCTGCGTGCGCATCATCCATGGCAAGGGACTAGGCTCGATCAACAAGGAACCGGTACTCAAGGGGAAGGTGCGTAACTGGCTGGTACAGAAGGACGAAGTCATCGCCTTTTGCCAAGCCAAGGCTTCCGATGGCGGTAGCGGTGCGCTGGTGGTGTTACTCAAGGCACAGACCTGAGCGTCGTTACAGACGTGGCCAGGCTACTTCACTGGCTATCCATAACTGCAATAAATACCAGAGAATTTTAGCCGGCAAGGTGCTTGGCGTAGCCGATTTTTTAGCGCACTACATGCCATCGGCAACAGCCTGATCTGCCGCCGCATCAAGGGGTTTTCAAGCGCAATAGCGCATCGCGACGCTGGTCTTCGCTGTTGGCATAGTCGATCCGGCCGCCAACGATACGGCCTATCCACAGCATGTTGAGCGTGATCGCGTCATGGTCGGCGGGCGAATACGGCTTGCTGTAGCTGGTGATGACGCCCTGGTAGCGGCTCTCCAGATTTTCCAGTGCGCTACGGATCAGGCTACCGTCGCCGGAGTTAGCCTGGCGTATCGCGCGGTAGAGCAGATGCATGCCGTCATACCCCTGGGCGGCACTCATCGGCGAGGCGATTGTCTCGGTCTTGAACATACGCCGATACGCCAGCAGGAAGCCGTTCTTGGTGGTCGATCCCAAGTCCTGAATAAAGGTTTGCGGCATCAGTACGCCCTCGCCTGCCGGACCGGCAGCATCAATGAAATTGCGACTGGCAAACGTCCAGCTGCCCAGCATCGGCACGCCCCACCCTGCCGCCATCTTGTTACGCGCAATTACCGCCAACTCCGGTCCGATACCCCAGACCACCAGCGCCTGCGACCCGCTCTGCATGGCCCGTGACACTTGTGGGTGCATGTCGGTATCGCCGACCTGGAAACGCTCGTCGGACAGCAAGGTAATTCCGCCGACGCGACATTCTTCGCGGAACGCCCGCGCCCCGGCATCGCCATACGGTGTGGCATCAGCGAGAAACGAAACCGCGCGGACCTTGCGTCGTTTGAGTTCGAGTACCAACGCGCGCGCCTCCAGATCCAGCGTGGGCGAGATACGGAAGATGTAATTTTCAGGGACTAGCGGCGGTGCGAATTTGCGGGTCAGCGTGGTGCCGGTCGAAACCGCTACCAGCAACGGCAATCGCGCCTTCTGGTAAGCATCGATCGATGCCATTCCAACACCGGTATTGACGATGCCGATCACGGCGGTGACTTTCTCGCGGACGAATTCGTCGGCGATTTTTGCCCCCATCGGTACCGTCGCCTGATCATCCCGTTCGAGCAGTTCGAACTGCTGACCGCCAATGCCGCCGATCTGGTTGATCTCGCTAATCGCCAGCCGTACGCCATTGCGCATGCTTTCACCGAGTGCACTCGAACCACCCGAGAACGGTCCCGACAAACCGATCCGTATCGTTGGTGCGGGTCCGATACCAGCCTGCACCGGCACCACCCACAGGAAGGCCAACACCTGAAGCACTGCACCAAAAAACTGTCTCATGAGGATCTCTGTTGTTGTTATCAATGTGAGCCAGTGTAAGCAATAGTCACCCGTTCCGGACGCAAAAAGGCTACCGATCCCATCAAAGATAGCGCCATATCAACACCCGTCTCGCTGCACAAGCAACGGGGCATGCAAGAGCTTGATTACTGCGATCCGGCAGAAGCAATCACAGAAAATTGACATCCGTCAAAAGCAGCCCGTCTCGACCTGTTAACTTCTAGACGCAGTAATTGCGGAGTTCCGACGGCGTCAACCACGCCAGAAAAATCATCCAATGGAGATAGACATGCCACAACAAACGTTCGAGGAACGCCTGAAGAATTTCAACATCGATCCGGCCAGCATCAAGCTGACCGATCTGGATGTCGCCACCAATCAGACCATGCTACTGACCACTACCGATTCCGCCTACCAGGACAGCGTCGCTTTCCTCGAACCCCAGTCAATCACCGATCTCAAGCGCTGGATCGGCATTCCTGACCAGGCTTTTTCACCGGGCCATCCTCCACCATCGATCGGCCCGGTGGTCATCCACCCGACGATACGGCCTAGCCCGGCAAGTCGCATGCGCATCGTTATCCCGGCGCTGCCGGCATTCCATCCTGAACAGATCGTCACGCTCAAGAACCTGGCGCGCGATTTCATTTACGGTCACAGCGAACACATCAGCACAACGCAACTACCGGCGCTGAATAAATGGCTGGACCTGCAAAAAATCCGTATGCCGATGTTCGTTTTCCGTGACATCCACGTTGCCTCCGGTGCCGTCCTCAACGTCAAGGGCAAGATCCTGTTTGCCAACCACATCACGATCGACAAAGGCGGACTGATCAAGCTCGGCAACCAGAGTGCCATTCATGCGGCCGGCATTCAGGGCCTGTAATCCTGACCGGCCACGGCAAGGACAAGGACAAGGACAAGGACAACGCAATTACCTACTGACTGACTGACAGGAGATGAATCATGCCAAATTACAATATTGACGTACATGGAAATGCAGGCGGCGACGGCCATGGCGGCACCGCAGGACAGACCGGTGGTGCCGGCGGACAGGGACAGGATGCGGTCTGCCATTGGGATGGCGACGACGCCGGTACCGCCGGTGGTGGCGGTAACGACGGCACGGTCGCCTCGAATGGCACCAATGGTTTTGCCGGGCAGGACGGCGGCTCTCTGACGGTTTCGGTCACTGAATTCATCACTGGCGTTAATGTCGACGCGCATGGTGGCAACGGTGGTTCCGGCGGTCCCGGCGGTCCCGGTGGACAGGGCGGTCCAGGCGGCCATGGCGGTAACGGCAGCGGCTGCGAGAACGATGAGAACGGTGGTCGCGGCGGCAATGGCGGCAACGGCGGCCGCGGCGGTGACGGTGCCGGTGGCGGCAACGGCGGCAACGTCACGATCCAGTACGTGCATGGCATCCCGACGCCGTCCTATGCCGCCAATACCGGCGGTGGTCAGGGTGGTGTCGGCGGTGCCGGCGGTCCCGGCGGTTTGCCCGGCGTCGGCGGCAAGCGTGGCGGCACAGGCAATTCGGCCGCGCAAGGCAATCCCGGTGCGCCGGGTGCACCGGGTATCAACGGCCAGAACGGATCGGTCGGCAACGTCATCGTCGTCGAGATTCCTTAACCGCCGCTGGCCTTGACCATGACCGATGCACCCGCCCTGCTGACTGCCTTATTGCGTGGCGCTTACGGTCTGTTGTTCCTGGCTTCAGGTATCTCGAAATACCTGAGGCAGTCCTCGATCAACTACACCATTGCCCGCTATCGACTGGTACCGGTGCGTCTGGTGCCGGTTTTTTCGGCTTGCCTGGCGACGCTGGAAATCGTCGCCGGCGCGCTATTGCTGCTCTCCCCGGTATTGCCCACTTATCAGCTCGCATGGGCGATGACCACCGGCTTGCTGGGGCTGTTCTGCATTGCGATCGCTTTGGCGCTGGTGCGGGGTTTGCGCATTCCGTGCGGCTGCAACTGGCTGCTCAACGGCCATACGCTAACGCTGGCAACGCTGCTGCGAAATCTGCTTTTATTGCTGCCGATGCTGTCGCCGCCGCTGTTGCCATCGGCACTGCCGTGAGCGGAGATAGCCTGCTCGCGCTCGCCGCCCGCCTGACCGGCCGCTCGCCGGATGACCTCGCGCGTCAGGCTGTGAGTATGCTCGGTCCGTCTGCCGCCCAAGCCGGTCCGTGGTGCTCGACGCTCAACAACGACGGCTCGCCGCTGCAACTGTGCATCGGTTTGTCAGCCGGCGCGACCCCTGTCGTGCGCTTGCTGGCCGACCCGGCTGCAAAGACCAGCGACGTCCGGCAACGCCAACAGGAGCTTGGACAAGCGGTACAAACAGTACTCGAGCGACAAGCTCCCGGGCTGCACACATCGTGCGCGACCTTGCTGGCTGCCATGCTGCCCGCCGACATGCTGGCGCAAGCTGCATTGCCAACGAGCGGGGCATGGCTGGCCGCCAATCTGTCCGGACCGGGCATGGCACTTTATGTCAGCACCAAATGGGGCGATCCTTCCGCCCGCTGGCGAAGGGCACAACGCTGGCTGGGACGTCCCGTCCCGGATCCGCTGGTCCGGCATGCCGATCTGGTCAGCGCCGGTATCGAAGGAAGTTCGGCGGCAAACGTCCGCGCAAAGCTGTACTGGCGGCTCGGCACCAGAGCTGCGCTGGCAGACCTCGGTCTGTCGCTCGCCAGGACCACCGAAGTGCGGGATTTTTTAGGTATCGTCATCGGCGAGCGGCACATTGCGCGCAACGCCATCGTCGGCAGCATCGGCATGGACCTGGCCACCACTACCCGCAAGGACGCGCCGGCCGACCTCAAGCTGGACGTTTGTGCCCATTGCGTACCGCGTTCGCGGGACGAGTGGCTCTCGATCATTGACGTCTGCTGCAGACGATTCGGTCTGACGCCATCGACAGAAATCGCCCGCATGGACCCGCTGACCGAACTGGCCTTCATCGGTTTCGGCCTGGATCAGGCATGCCGTCCCCGGCTCAATGTCTACCTGAAATCCGTACCGTCATGAACCGGACGGATGACGCGATACTGCGCGGTGCGATGGACCGGGCGATCGCGTACCTGCTGTCGCGCCAGGCCGCTGATGGTCACTGGGAGGATTACTGTTTGCCCGTCGGCAGCTCAGATGCATGGGTGACCGGCTATGTCGGTGTGGCGCTGGCCGAATCAGACGACCGCATGGCGGTCCGGCGCAGCACCGACGCGGCGGCTTGTTGGCTAGAAACCCGACGCCCTTATCCGCAAGGCTGGGGCTACAACAACCGCACCGGACCCGACGCCGATTCCAGCGCGTTCGCCCTGATGCTGTTGCAACGTACCGGCAAGACACCGTTACCGGCCGACCTGGATTGGTTGCGCCGGTACCGGCATGCCGGCGGCGGCTTCGCCACTTACCTGCGCGATGATGCGTGGGGCATACCGCACAGCGACGTCACCGCGACAGCTCTGCTGGCGCTGGAGGCCGGCACCAGCGACGACGCGCGTCAAGACGTACTCGACCTGATTGCACGAACACGCGATGCAGACGGCACCTGGCCTTCGTACTGGTGGCGCACCTGCCACTACGCGACATGGTGGACCCTGCGTTTGCTACGCGCAGCCGGTGCCGCACCGGAAGGCCGGGTACCCGTGGTCGATACCATCGAACAGCGCGCCATCCACGGCGCGTTCGACCTGGCGCTCGTGACGGGCATCGCTAGCCTGCAACAGGCATCGAACACACTGATCGCCACACTGGTCAACGAACTAACCGGATTACAACGACCGGACGGCGCGTGGACAGGAAGCGCGCACTTGCGGGTGACCGATCCGGACTGCGCCCGGCCCTGGACAGCCGAAGTGGCTTGCGGGCACTTGTATATTGATGAGGATCATTTGATATCAACCGCGACAGCGCTGCGTGTGCTGGCGCAGGTGGGTGAAAGCGCGTCGGTGCCGCTCGGCGACAGACCATTGCCATCCCGGCTCGCCACCCTGCGTTTGCCCCGGGCTTGTTGAAAGGAACTGGTCGAAGACGCACCAGATTGCGCGCCTTCGACAAGCTCAGGATGAATGGGGACCAGGAACCGCAGACCGGCAAACTACGTTAGCGACCACTAAAGGATTTGCCCGCAGCAAATATCCCGACCCTTATCCTGCTACGCGCAAGAACGCATCCGCCGCGATTACACCTCGAGCCACTCCTTGCGCACCGCGTCATTCTCACGCAGCTGCGCCGGGGTCCCCTCGAACACGATAGAGCCGTGCCCCATCACGTACACCCGCTGCGAAATCTCCAGCGCGATGGCCAGTTTCTGCTCGACCAGCAAGATGGAGATGCCGCGGTTTTTCAGGGCGCTCAGGTACTCGGCAACCAGGTCGACGATCTTTGGTGCCAGCCCTTCGGTCGGCTCGTCGATCATGATCAGATCCGGGTCGCCCATCAGCGTGCGACACAAGGTCAGCATCTGCTGTTCGCCACCCGACATCACGCCGGCCGGGGTGTGCTGGCGCTCACGCAAGCGCGGGAATAGTTGGTACATGTCGTTGAGCGTCCAGCGTGACTTGCGACCTTTCTTTTCGCCGAGGATCAGGTTTTGCTCGACCGTCAGCGTTGGAAAAATATCCCGGTTCTCGGGCACGTAACCCAATCCCTTGTGGGCAATCTGGAAGGCTTTCAGGCCAATCATTTCCTCGCCCTTGAACAGGATGGAACCGGTCGCATTGACCTGCCCCATCGTGGCCTTGACGGTGGTCGAACGACCCACGCCATTACGGCCCAGCAGGCTGACGATCTCGCCTTCATTGACCACCAGATCGACACCATGCAACACGTGGCTCTTGCCGTAATACGCATGCAGGTTCTTCAGTTCGAGCAGGGCCGTCATGATGCTGTCTCCTCTGGCGCGTGGGTGCCCAGATAGGCTTCCTGTACTTTTGCGTTGCCGCGAATATTGGCCGGCGTGTCGCAGGCAATCATCTCGCCGTAGACCAGCACCGCGATCTTGTCGGCCAGGCCGAACACCACGCTCATGTCGTGCTCGACCATCAGCAGCGTCTTGCCGACCGTGACCTTGCGGATCAGTTCGACAGCGGCATCGCTTTCGGAACGGCTCATGCCGGCGGTCGGCTCATCGAGCAAAATCACATCGGCACCGCCGGCGATCGTGATGCCGATTTCGAGCGCACGCTGTTCTGCATAGGTCAGCAATCCGGCCGCCGTGGACCGGCGACGGGTCAGACCGATCTGCTCGAGCACCGCTTCAGCCCGTTCATGTGCATCCCGCAGACCATTGAGACGATGCCAGAACGAGTACTTGTAACCGAGTGACCAGAGCACCGAACAGCGCAAATTTTCATACACGCTGAGCCGATGAAAGATGTTCGTGATCTGGAAGCTGCGCGACAGGCCGAGCCGGTTGATCTCGAACGGCCGCAGGCCGACCGTGCTCGCCCCATTGAGCAGGATGTCACCACTGCTGATACCAAAACGGCCCGACACCAGGTTAAACAGCGTCGACTTGCCGGCACCGTTCGGACCGATCACGGCGAAGCGTTCGCCTTTCGGCACTTGCAGACTGGTACCGCGGATGATTTCGGACTTGCCGAAACTCTTGCGGACATCCTTCAGTTCGAGGGAAAACGCGCTCATGTTTGTGCCCTCCGGTTAGCTTCTTCAATATCGGTGTTGACGTCATCCCAGACGTGACGGAAAGGTATCTTGATTTTTTGAAACGCGATGCCGCCGATCACGACCAGAGCAGCACCAAGCAGCCATGCCGTCAGCGAGTCAGTGTCGATCGATACACGGAACAGCGTCATCAGCGGACCTGCGCCGGCATCGAGCGTGACGTGATACAGCATCTCGATCAGGATCACGGCACCCGCAAAGATCACCAGTCCCGCACCGCAGATCGCGCCCAATAACGGTGCCACGCGGCTAAATTGCCGGTGCACCACCAGCCGCACAATCATCATCAGCAAGCTGGCAATGCCACCCGGCGCATACAACACGATGATGATAAAAAACACCCCCAGGTATAACTGCCAGGCCTTGGTGAAATCAGACAGCATCACAGTCAGGAACACACCGACCACTGCACCGATCATCGGTCCGAAAAAGAAGCCGATACCGCCGATAAACGTGAACAGCAACACGGCGCCGGAACGCAACGCACTGACGTTTTCGGCACTGACAATTTCAAAGTTGATGGCCGACAGTCCACCGGAAATCCCGGCAAAAAAGGCCGACAGGATCAGTGTCATGTAGCGCACCCATTGCGTGTCGTAGCCGATGAACTCGACCCGTTCCGGGTTGTCGCGTACCGCGTTGGCCAGACGTCCCAGCGGCGTCTGCGTAAAGGCATACATGCCGATCGTGGTGACGAACAACCAGAACGCGATCAGGTAATACACCTGGATCTGCGGCCCGAAGGTAATCCCCATGAATGGTTCGCCGATGACGCGATTGGTCGAAATACCGCCTTCGCCACCGAAGAATTCCGGGAACATCAGCGACGCCGCGAACACCAGTTCAACCAGCCCGAGCGTAATCATCGAAAACGTCGTGCCGCTTTTTTTGGTGGTGACGTAACCGAACAGGATGCCGAAACCCATGCCGGCCACGCCGCCGATCAGCGGCACCAGTACTACCGGAATGGGCGCACCGGCCGTAGCGATATTGAGCGCATGGATCGCAAAAAACGCGCCCAGTCCGGAGTACACCGCATGACCGAACGACAGCATGCCGCCCTGCCCCAGCAGCATGTTGAACGACAACGCAAAGATCGTCAGCGTGCCGACTTGCGACAGCAGTGATAGCGAAGCACCCTTGTGGAAAATCAGTGGTGCCACGATCAGTGTCACAGCGAAGCAGCACCAGATGACCCAGCGCACAAGATTAAGAGGTCGATAAGTCATGGTCATCCTTCCCGAGTACCCATCAGACCCTTGGGCCTGAAGATCAGGATGAGTACCAGCAGCAGGTAGGGCATGATCGGTGCCACCTGCGAGATGGTCAATTTGAGAACCGCATAGCCCGGCGTCATCGCCGTGACCTGTGCGCCGAACAGGGCCAGTACGCTGATCATCGAATAGTCGATCGCCACGGCAAAGGTTTGCAGCACGCCAATGAGCAGCGATGCCATCAATGCACCGACCAGCGAGCCCATGCCGCCGACAACCACCACCACAAAAATGATGCTGCCGACGGTGCCGGCCATCGCCGGTTCGGTCACGAACGCATTACCGCCAATGACGCCGGCCAGTCCGGCCAGTGCACAGCCACCGCCGAACACCAGCATCAGCACGCGTGGCACGTTGTGGCCGAGTGCTTCGACCGTATCGGGATGGGTCAAGGCTGCCTGGATCACCAGGCCGATGCGGGTGCGGGTGAGCACCAGGTAAATCGCCAGCAGCATCAGCAAGGCGATCAGCATCATGAAGCCGCGATAAATCGGGAAAGTCGTTGTGTACAGCGTGAACAGCGCGCCATCGAGTTCGGCCGGAATCTTGTAGGGCACCGTCGCGCGGCCCCAGATCAGTTGCACCACTTCGAGAATCACGTAGGACAGGCCGAACGTAAAGAGCAATTCGGGAATGTGGCCGTACTTGTGTACCGAGCGCAAGCCGTAGCGTTCGACCAGCGCACCGAGTGCACCGACGAGCAGGGGCGCAACGAGCAGGGCCGGCCAGAAACCCAGCACGGAAGAAATCGTGTAAGCAAAGTAAGCACCCAGCATATAGAAGCTGGCGTGCGCAAAATTGAGGACGCCCATCATGCTGAAGATCAGCGTCAGGCCGGCGGAAAGCATGAACAGCAAGAGCCCGTAGCTCAAACCGTTGAGCAAAGTAATTAGCGTGAACTCCACGGGAAAACCTTTATGTGAGGGATGGTGCAGCAGCACGGTGCGCAGGACAACGCACATCGGGGCGAACCGCCGCTTCTCGGGCTGCATCGCAGTCCAATTCGCGGTCCGGTTAAAAAGCTTGCACGAGAACATGGCAACCGCCGGGGATCACCCGACGGTCGCTTGTCCTGCCTCAAGCATCACGACAAATTACGACGGCTTCGGTGGCCGTTTCATCTGGCATGACGTCGGCTGTGTGGCCACGTAGGTCTCGACTTTCTGATCGGTCTTCCAGCCGTAGCCGGTATTTTCCTGATCGTACTTGACGGTCTTGCCATCTACCTTGGACCAGGTCGCGATGTACAGCGGTTGCTGCAGCTGATGATCCGCGACGCGCATTTCGTTTTCGCCGTTGAGACTCTTGAACTTCATCCCTTCGAGGGCGTAGGCCACCTTGATCGGATCGGTCGACTTGGCATTTTTGATGGCCCGCGACAGCATCTCGACAATGTTGTAGGTCGCCAGCGTGTAGAAGTCGTCGTCGTACTTCTTCTTGTACGCCTCGACGATTTCCTTGCCGGAGAAGGTCTCGTTGTTCGGATGCCAGTAAGCGACCATCTTGACATGCTCGGCACCGGCCGAACCCATGGCCGTTGGGACGCCCGTGGTACCGCCGTAATACGTATAGAAGTTGGCCTTCAGGTCAGCGTCTTTGCCGGCCTTGATCAGCAACGCGAGGTCGGCGCCCCAGTTACCGGTGATGACGGTGTCCGCACCGGAAGCTTTAATTTTCGCAATGTAAGGCGAGAAATCCTTGACCTGCCCGATCGGGTGGAGATCGTCACCAACGACCTGGATATCAGGCCGCTTGCGCTTGAGGTATTCCTTGGCCGCGCGTGTGACCTGGTGGCCGTGGGCGTAGTTCTGGCCAATGATGTAGACCTTCTTGATCGACATGTCCTTGGCCATGAAGCTGGTCAGGGCTTCCATTTTCATGTCGGAATTGGCATCGAACCGGAAGTGCCAGAAACTGCATTTGCTGTTGGTCAGGTCAGGGTCAATCGCGGCGTGGTTCAGGAACACGACTTCCTTGCCGGGATTGCGTTCGTTGTGTTTGTTGACCGCATCGATCAGCGCCAGCGCCACGCCGGAGCCATTGCCTTGCGTGATGTAGCGGTAGCCCTGGTCGATCACGGTCTTGAGCTGGGTCAACGATTCCTGCGGGCTGCCCTTGTTGTCAAAGCCAACGAATTCCAGCGTATTCGCACCGGCCAGCTTTTGCTGGTTGGCGGTCTCGGCAAACATCTGGAAACTCTTCAGCTGGTTCTGGCCGATAGGCGCGAACGAGCCCGACAGCGTTTCGATCAGGGCGACCTTGACGTTTTCGGCGTGGGCAACCGGAGCAGCAAAAGCAGCTGCGACGGACAGGGCAATCAATAACGGGCGGAACTGGTTTGTCATTTGTCTCTTCCTTATGGATTTTATGGGTATGGCTAAATGCAATGACCAACTACGAACTGCAACCCCTCAGGCGGTGGGCAATTTGTACTCCTTAAACTGTTCACGCATTTTGTTCTTCAAAAATTTGCCGGTCGCACCGATCGGCAAGGCATCGACGAACGCCACGTCATCCGGGGTCCACCACTTCGCGATCTTGCCGTCATAAAACGCCAGCAATTCTTCGCGCGTGAGCTCGGCGTTGGCACGCTTGACCACAACCAGCAAAGGCCGCTCATCCCACTTCGGATGAAACACCCCGATGCAGGCTGCCTGCAGGACGGCCGGATGCGCCATCGCAATATTTTCGAGATCGATGGTACCTATCCATTCGCCGCCGGACTTGATGACGTCCTTGCTGCGGTCGGTGATCTGCATGTAGCCATCGCCATCGATGGTGGCAACGTCGCCGGTCGGGAACCAGCCATCTTCGAGCACGCTGGCTTCTTCCTGTTTGTAATAGCTGCTGATGATCCACGGTCCCTTGACCAGCAGATTGCCGTAGGTCTTGCCATCCCACGGCAGTTCGAGCCCGGCATCATCAACGATCTTGATGTCGACACCAAAAATCGCATGCCCCTGCTTTTCCAGCAGCGATTGGCGGGCGTCTTCGGTCAGGCCGCTGTGTTTGGCCTGCAGCGTGCAGGACGTTCCCAGCGGCGACATTTCGGTCATGCCCCAGGCGTGGATGACTTCGATGCCGTACTTGTGGCGCAGCGTCTTCATCATCGCCGGCGGACAGGCCGAACCGCCGATGACGGTGCGCTTGAAGCTGGTGAAAGTCAGGTTGTTTTCGGCCATGTAATTGAGCAGGCCAAACCAGACTGTCGGCA
Organism: Actimicrobium sp. CCC2.4; assembly: GCF_034347385.1. Taxonomy (NCBI): domain Bacteria; kingdom Pseudomonadati; phylum Pseudomonadota; class Betaproteobacteria; order Burkholderiales; family Oxalobacteraceae; genus Actimicrobium; species Actimicrobium sp. CCC2.4. The sequence continues at coordinate 3,082,940 of NZ_CP133777.1, forward strand.
CGCCTGCCGAGAACGTCACCTGCTCCTGCTCGAACAGTTCGTAGAGCGATTTGCCATCGAGCGCCGGTCCGGGAAAAACCATTTTCGCGCCGGTCAGCAAGACCGAATACGGCAGGCCCCAGGCGTTCACATGGAACATCGGCACGACCGGCAGCACGGCATCGCGGGCCGACACGTTCAGGCTGTCAGGCATCGTCGAGGCAAATGAATGCAGCACCGTCGACCGATGCGAATACAGCGCACCTTTCGGATTGCCGGTCGTGCCCGACGTGTAGCACAGGCTGGAAGCCGAATTCTCGTCGAACAGCGGCCAGGTGTAATCAGGGGATGCCGCGTCGATCAGTTCTTCGTAGCACAGCAGGTTTGGAATCTTGCTATTGGCAGGCATGTGATCACGGTCACACAAGGCAATGAAACCCTTGACCGTGGTGCAGTGCGCTGCGAACGCTTCAACCAGCGGCAGGAAGGTCATGTCGAACATCAGGTACTGGTCTTCGGCATGGTTGACGATGTAGGCAACCTGCTCGGGATGCAGACGCGGATTGACCGTGTGCAGCACGGCTCCGGAACCGGACACACCGTAATACGCTTCAAGATGGCGGTAGCCATTCCAAGCCAGTGTCGCCACGCGGTCGCCCATCGTCACGCCCAGCGTCGCCAGCGCATTGGCAAGCCGGCGCGAACGGGTATGGCAGTCATGGTAGGTGTAGCGGTGGATATCACCTTCGACCCGGCGCGAGACGATTTCGTTATCGCCGAAGTGGCGGTCTGCATGTTCGATAATGCTGGAGATCAACAATGGCTGATCCATCATCTGGCCCATCAACGGGCTCTTCGGGTACGACGCCATCTTTTCTCCTGTGTGCTATTTAAATCGGTCGCGGTGATTTTCGTACGACCGTGCGGAAAGCGTCAATGCCTTTCGATGCTGCGCTGCGGCATGCTGCTAAGCATCCTGTTAATCGCGATAGGACGTATCCGCGCGATCCAGTCGTCGCAGCAAGCCCGGCCATGCCAACATGCCACCGAGTGACTTGGTCGCTTCGCGCGCCTGCGCCTGGGCGGTGCTGATGATGGCGTCCGGAATCGTGATCAGTTCGCCGCCGCCGGCTTGCGCCCGGATCTGGATATTGCAGGCGGTCTCGAAGGTGTACATGTTCAAAAAGGCGTCGGCGATGGTGGAACCGAGTGTCAGCAAACCGTGGTTGCGCAGCATGAAATAGGTCTTGTGACCAAGGTCGGCGACCAGCCGCGCTTTCTCGTCTTCACGCAGGGCGACGCCTTCGTAGTCGTGGTACGCCAGGCTGGCCAGGATAAAAATCGATTGCTGCGACAAGGCCAGCAAACCTTGTTTTTGCGCCGATACCGCCACGCCATTGAGGCTATGCACATGCAGCACGCACTGCGCATCGGGGCGCGCGGCGTGCACGGCGCTGTGAATCGTAAAGCCGGCCGGGTTGACCGGGAACGGCGAATCATCGAGCTTGTTACCAGCGAGATCGATTTTCACCAGCGACGATGCAGTAATCTCGTCGAACATCATGCCGTAGGGATTGATCAGAAACTGGTCATGGATCCCTGGCACGCGGGCGGTGATGTGCGTAAAGACCAGATCACTCCAGCCATAGTCGGCCACCAGCCGGTAGCAGGCGGCAAGATCGACGCGGGTTTGCCATTCTTCAGGCGAAACCTTGTTCTTCAGGGAGGGGATCATCAACGAATCGTTCATACTTGCTTGTCTCCTGTCTGAGGGATGTGCTGGCAACATGCACAACGTAATTGTCAATGCTGTTGCCTATTTTCTTGTCAACGGCCCGTGACAAACTGATCAACGAACCATTTACGGATAACCATGCCACAAGCCAACGATTCCATCAATGCGCCTTTCTACCTATCCGGCCTGGCGCGGCTCGATCAGACGATCCAGCGCGAGATCGATGCCGGACATATTCCCGGTGCCACGCTGCTGCTCGAACGTGGTGGCGTGGTCGCCCATGAAAAAGCCTATGGCCGGCAGAGTCCTGACAGCACGACACCGATGGCAACCGATACTATTTTCCGCATCTATTCGATGACCAAGCCGATTGTCTCGGTGGCGATCATGATGCTGGCCGAACAGGGCCGGCTACTCATTTCGGATCCGGTCTCGCGCTACTTCCCGGAACTGGCCAGGCTGCAGGTCGCTACCGAACACCTTGCTGCCGACGGTAGCCGGAGCCTGACGCTAGCACCCTGCACGCGTGAAATGACGATCCAGGATCTGCTGCGCCACACTGCTGGCCTGACCTACGGGATCTTCGGCGAGTCGACGCTGGTCAAGCAAGCCTATCTGGACAGCGGCATCGAAGGCCGCCAAATCACCAATGCCGGACTGGTCGATTGCCTGTCACGCTTGCCGCTGGCGTTCCAGCCGGGTAGCAACTGGGACTACAGCCGTGCCACCGACCTGCTCGGTGCCTTGCTGGAAAAAATCTCCGGCCAGTCGCTCGATGTCCATTTGCAGGAGCAGATTTTTGCGCCGCTGCAGATGCCCGACACAGGCTTCTGGGTCGCCGCCGATCAGCAGCACCGGATGGCACAACCGTTCCCGATTGATCCTGTCACGCAGCAAGCGGTGCGATTGCTCGATGGCCGCAGCCGTCCGGAATTCCTGTCCGGCGGTGGCGGCTTGCTATCGACTGCGCGCGATTACCTGCGCTTTGCACGCTTGCTACGCAATGGCGGCGAACTCGATGGCGTGCGCCTGCTGTCGCGCAAGACCATCGCCTTCATGACCAGCGACCATCTGGCCGGCATCCCCGGTGCCACTTCAGGTGCGGCGTACCTGCCCGGTGCCGGCTATGGCTTCGGACTGGGCTTTGCAGTGCGCAACACGGTTGGCGGTGCGCCAACGCCCGGCTCGGTCGGGGATTTTTTGTGGAGCGGACTGGCAGGAACGTATTTCTGGATCGATCCGCAAGAAGACTTGATCGCAATCTGGCTGATGCAAGCGCCCGAGCAGCGTGACCGCTTCCGGCAACTGGTGCGCAACCTGGTCCATGCCAGCCTGACCTGATTGATTTACACTGCACGCTCGCTGTCCACCACGGAATTCCATGACTTCACCCACGCTCAAGCGCACCGGCACGATGGACATCGGCAATACTTTTGCCGCCCTGCCCGATGCGTTTTCCACCCGCCTGCTGCCAACGCCATTGGCGCAACCGTACCTGGTCTGCGCCAGCCCGACGGCGGCAGCGCTGATTCACCTCGATCCGGCTGAATTCACCACCGACAATTTCATCGAGACCTTCACCGGCAACCGCCTTCCGGCCGACTCGACGCCGCTGGCGGCGGTGTACTCCGGCCACCAGTTCGGCGTCTGGGCCGGCCAGCTCGGCGACGGTCGCGCGATCCTGCTGGGCGATGTGCCGTCGGTGGCGGGTCGCATGGAATTGCAGCTCAAGGGAGCCGGTCCGACGCCGTATTCGCGCGGTGGCGATGGTCGTGCGGTGCTGCGTTCGTCGATCCGCGAATTCCTGTGTTCGGAGGCGATGGCCGGTCTCGGCATTCCGACCACGCGGGCGCTGTGCGTGACCGGCTCCGACCAGCGCGCGATGCGCGAAGCGCCCGAAACCACGGCCGTGACAACGCGCATGGCACCGAGCTTCATCCGCTTCGGTTCGTTCGAGCACTGGTACCAGAAAGACCGGCCCGATCTGCTGCGCGCACTGGCCGACCATGTGATCGACCAGCACTACCCGCAAGCCCGCGCCGATGCCAATCCGTATGCGGCGCTACTGACCAGTGTGACGCGCCGCACCGCACAGATGGTGGCGCACTGGCAGGCGGTCGGCTTCATGCATGGCGTGATGAACACCGACAACATGTCCATTCTCGGACTGACGCTGGACTATGGTCCGTTCGGTTTCATGGATGGCTTCGACCCGTCCCACATCTGCAATCACACCGACCAGCAGGGGCGTTATGCGTATGCAATGCAACCGCAGATCGCGCACTGGAATTGCTATGCGCTCGGCCAGGCACTGCTGCCGCTGATCGGCACGGTCGAGGACACCGAGGCGGCGCTGGCCAATTTCAAGCCTGACTACGACAGCATGATGGCCGGACTGCTGCAGGCCAAACTTGGACTGACCACGGTCCTGCCGGACGACACGGCGCTGGTCGACAGCCTGTTCGCGATCCTGCAAGCCGGACGGGTCGATTTCACGCTGTTTTTCCGCCGCCTCGGCGACCTGCAGACCGACCGGCCCGACACCGATGCGCCGTTGCGCGACCTGTTCATCGACCGTCCGGCCTTCGATGCCTGGGCCGCGGCCTACCGGCAACGTCTGCAACAAGAGCTACGCGGCGATGCCGAACGGCGTCTTGCAATGCATGCGGTCAACCCCAAATACGTACTTCGCAATCATCTGGCGCAAGTGGCCATCGAAAAAGCCCAGGACCGGGATTTCTCCGAAGTCGCGCGCTTGCTGGCCATCCTCGAAAAGCCATTTGACGATCAGCCTGAATTCGACAACTATGCGGCCCTGCCACCCGACTGGGCCAGCCAACTGGAAGTGAGTTGCTCATCATGACAAACAAGATCACCAAGACCGACGCCGAATGGCGTGCCGCACTCGACCCGATGGATTACGAAGTCACCCGTCATGCTGCCACCGAGCGCGCCTTCACCGGCCGCTACTGGGATCACCATGAACACGGCATTTATACCTGCGTCTGCTGCAACACGCCGCTGTTTGCGTCGGATGCCAAGTTCGACTCCGGTTGCGGCTGGCCGAGCTATTTCACCGCGCTCAACGAAGACAACGTAAAAGAGCTGGTTGACCGCAGCCATGGCATGGCCCGCACCGAAATTATTTGCGCAGTCTGCGATGCCCATCTGGGTCACGTGTTCCCGGACGGCCCGAAACCAACCGGCCTGCGCTATTGCATCAATTCCGCGTCGCTCAGTTTTGCGCCACCGGCCCTTTCCGATGAAGAGACCCCGACATGAAGTTCCTGTTCGACCTGTTCCCCGTCATCCTTTTCTTTGCGATGTTCAAGTGGGGTGAAGGCAATGTCGTCGCCGCCCAGGAACTGGCCGGTCGCTATTTGTCCGGACTGGTCTCGGGCGGCGTCGTCACGGCCGCACAGGCTCCCATCCTGCTGGCCACTACCGTGGTGATCGTCGCCACGCTGGCCCAGATCGGCTGGTTGCTGGCAAGACGCAAGAAGATCGATGCAATGCTCTGGGTGTCCCTGCTGATCGTCGGCGTGTTTGGCGGTGCCACCATCTACTTTCACAACGAAACCTTCATCAAGTGGAAACCGACCGTGTTGTACTGGGCCTTCGCTGCCGTCTTCGTGATCAGCCAGTTCGTCCTGAAAAAAAACCTGATCAAGAAAATGATGGGGGAACAGATTGATTTGCCGGCGGCACTCTGGAGCAGGCTGGGTGTATCGTGGTCGATCTTTTTTGTGCTCATGGGCTTCTTGAATCTGTACGTGGCATTCAATTACTCGACCGCCACCTGGGTCAATTTCAAGCTGTTCGGCGGGATGGGCCTGATGCTGGTGTTTGTTCTAGGCCAAAGTTTGTTCTTGTCCAAGCACATGCAGGAGCCAAAATGAGCGATCGTGAAAAACGCATTCTCGCCAGCCTGAACGCCACTTTCGCACCGACCGCTTGTCTTCTCGAAGACGAGTCCGCAGCACATGCCGGTCACGCGGGTGCGGCAACCGGTGGCAGCCACTTCCGGCTGCATCTGGTGTCGGCGTGTTTCGAGGGCCAGTCACGCGTGAACCGTCATCGGCTCGTGTATGATTGCCTCCGCGATATGATGCAGGCTGAAATCCACGCACTTGCACTGAGCACGGCAGCGCCTTCCGAGGTCGCCGCCATCTCCTGAATTCCATTCGATGTGCTTTTATTTTATTTTCGACCCTAGGAACAAATAATGACATTCAAACCTGCTCGCTTGCTCGTAGTCTTACTCGCCATGGCAGCCTTGCCAGCCGTGGCACAGAACCTCGCCGTCGTCAACGGCAAGTCCATTCCTTCCAGCCGTGCCGACCTGATGGTCAAGCAAGCCGCGACCCAGGGACAAGCCGACACACCGGAACTGCGCAAGATGGTCAAGGAAGAATTGATCAACCGCGAAGTGCTGGTCCAGGAAGCCGACAAGCTTGGCCTGGGCAACTCCGCCGACGTCAAATCCCAGCTCGAAATCGCCCGTCAATCGCTGGTCATCCGCGCACTGGTTGGTGATTACGTCAAGAAGCACCCGGTCAGCGACGCCGACATCAAGGCCGAATACGACAAGTTCAAGGCCACGGCCGGCGACAAGGAATACCGCGCCCGCCATATCCTGGTTGAAAAAGAAGACGAAGCCAAAGCCATCATCATCAAGCTGAAAGCCGGCGCCAAGTTCGAAGACCTGGCCAAGGCATCGAAAGATCCCGGTTCGGCCGCCAACGGTGGCGACCTCGACTGGGCTTCACCTGCCTCGTTCGTCAAGCCATTCTCGGATGCCATGGTTGCACTGGCCAAGGGTTCGTACACCGAAGTCCCGGTCAAGACCCAGTTCGGCTACCACGTGATCAAACTGGAAGACACCCGCGCCGCCAAAGTGCCGACGCTGGAAGAAGTCAAGCCACAGATCAGCGAAAGCCTGCAACAGAAAAAACTGCAGGAATACCAGCAGGAACTGCGCGCCAAAGCCAAGGTGCAGTAAGCATTCATCAGGCAACACCCGCACCATGAAAGCGCTCTTTGGAGCGCTTTTTTTTATCTGTTGGCGGAGTAAATTTGCTGGCGATTTACCCAACATGCCTGGCATCCAGACACGCCGTCCCCACTAACCACCGCGCAGTAGCATTTTCGTTACTCCCATCCTGCTGACCTGACATACCAGGCAGCTTGGCGCCTACGCGCCGCTACGACGACAACGCCACCGGAAGCTGTCGGTCAGTATTCTACAAAATGCATTTCTTCACCCCGCGATTAGACACCAGCGAATATGCCTAATTGGTATTCGATTCCCGGAACGAAAAACTTTTTTCGGACCGATGGAACCGAGTGCATTAGACAGTCACTCAAGGTCAGTTTTGAAAAGAGCCCGGATATAAATTGCCGGTATTTGTCGCCACAATATTTTCCCTCAAAGCATTTTCTATGTCGCCACCAATAAGCCCCCGCTCGCCAAATATCGCATCCACGTCTCATCAAATGAATGTTTTTGAACCACATGGATTACTGACTTTACCTTCGAAATTGTGGAATGCATTACGTAACATTGTGGTTCCTCCAAACAAACAGGAATTCAATCGAGAGATTCCAACGACTGTCACCGGTGTGGGTTGCCCTGCCCACACAGCGGTCAATGTACTCATTGGCCATCCATCCCAGATTAACGCTTCCATTCATGCCAATGTCATCAATCTCGATTCCCAACGCTTCAAACGATCTGCTAGCGCAGCGATAGGTACTGCTCGAATTGCAATGGCTGGTCAATCACCGCAGGATTTTAATCTTTGCGAAAGATTTCTTGCGCAGTCACTCATTTCTGGAAAGGGTTTATTTCAGTTCGTTTCACCAAGAGCCAATAAAACCACGTTAGGGATTTCATCGAAGCGCAGTAAAGAAAGTAAAGCAATTCCAATCATCGATCAACTGAAATATCAATGGGAACGATCCCTTTTGATGAATGAAACAATTTACCTTGCTGGTCAACGTTTTGAAGTCACTGGACTGGAACCGAAAATCTTACAGGAAAATAGCCCATCAGAAGATCATTGCAGCTATGAGCTTACGGCAATTGATAGGTCTGACGGGAGTACAAAAAAAATACTATTGACGCAAGCGGGCTTTTCATTTTCAGACAGGGTACTGAGTATGGGCGATATTGAGAGAGCTAATGACTTAATGAATCTTCAAGTCGAAAAAGAACTTAATTTTCCGACGTGCAGCAAGGCGACACAACAGTCAATACAGGCTGATCCTTTGGTTGTCAGCTATGCCGGTATCGGACGCAATGCAACACTGATCACTTATCGCGAGACGCTATCACGCATGAAAGCTGAACCTGATGAGAAGATATTGGACGAAAAGTGGCTGGACGATACGCTCTTTGATATTGTTCGGGCGGGACGTGAAGATCGCGGTCTGAATTTCATTCATTCGGATGCGCAATTGCAGGCTTTACGGTCGGCGTTAATGCACAAAATTGAATCACGTACAGTGCACACTATTCCTGGCCCCTCGAAGCGAGATGAGGCGATGAGAAGCTCCGTCTCGCTGGCAATGCTTCCAATACAGCTGCCTCTGTCACCACAATCCATTCTACCCGCTTCAGCGATTATCGATACAAATCACGATATTCCATTTACAAGCTTAACTATTCAAGAAAAAACCTTAAATGACTTATATAATGAATGGCATATTTGGGAAAGGCAGATTCCGGGAGGAAGTCAGGAAGACCGCAAAACAGCGGTCGAAAACATGAAACTTTGGATCGATAAGAATGACACGAATGCCAAGCTTAAATTAAACGACCTACGATTAACCAGCCTTCCCGACAATCTGCCACCGGGGGTGCGCCATTTGGAAATTTTTCTTAACCGACTTACGTGCTTACCTGAAAATTTACCAGACAGTCTCGCCTATATGGATGCTGGTGATAATTGCCTAACCAAATTACCTGCAAAATTACCATTAAATTTAAAATCTCTAATAATATCAAACAATGAACTGACTCAACTGACGGGCTCTCTCCCGGCTGAGTTGGAAATAATTAATGCAAGCTTCAATAGTATTAGTAAATTGCCCGATTATTTACCAACTAGTTTGAAGTCACTGCAGTTGACTAGAAACCGTATTACCACTTTACCCGAAACACTACCAGATAGCATTGAAAATCTTATGCTGAATTGCAATGAACTGGTCGGCTTTCCGGATAAATTACCTGACGCACTCAAAGAACTGTCCGTAGGATCTAATTATTTGACTGTATTGCCAGAAAATTTCCCCCAATATTTGGAAAAATTAGATTTGAGTAGCAACAGTATTGAAATACTTCCATATAATTTACCTGCAACGATCACGACACTTACAGTTGTTCAAAATAATTTGACCGGCTTACCAGAAACTCTACCGGAAAGTCTTGAAAAACTTTCTGCATTTAATAATCACATTACTAAAGTACCGGATACCTTACCGTCAGGGCTAAAGAAATTGTTACTTTCAGATAATGAGTTGACTGACATATCCAATTCTCTGCCAACTAGATTGGAAGAAATTGACGTCTCTAATAACCGATTAACAGGACTAGTCTCTCTCGCTCGTTTTCAGGAATTAAAAAGATTAAATCTGCTCAATAATTCACTCACTAACTTACCTGATGACATCTTTCATTTAAATCGAAACTGCGAGATTCAACTTGAAACAAGTGGATTCTCGGACGGAGTATTTAATAGACTCGCTTTTATTGCTCAGGATGTGAATTATGCGGGTCCGCGAATTATTTTTCAAACGCGTGCGGCGCGCGATCCTCTGCTGACTCGTCCACTAAATGAAGAAGTTTGTTCTTGGCGTGAAGAACTAACCGGTACGCAATTCAATCAGTGGAACAGCGTCTGGAACGATGACCTCACGCGTGAGACCACAATAGCATTTTCAACGTTTCTTTCCCGTGCAAGACAAATTAGTGATTATACAAACGGGGAGTCAAGGCCGGCTACAGTACAGCGCATTAACTTATTACTCGATCAATTACAGTCCAACTCGAACTCACGCGTAGATTGCTATAACATCGCCGTCGAAGCCATTGGAAGCTGCAACGACCGTATCGCCTTGCGGTTAATCGACATGGAAATACAGTGCCGAATTGATATTACCGGCAAAGAAATCGACGAAGGTGGTTTTGATTCGGCACCGCAAGCGCTGATTACTCTCTGCAAAGGCATATACCGACTGAAAATTCTGGCCAGGGCGGCCGAACGTAAGGCCAACAGTCTGAATCTGGTTGATCCCATTGAGGTACATCTCGGATATATTCTGCGCTTTGCCGAAGAATTTTCGCTGCCTGTTCAGATTAAATCGATGCAGTTTCCACGCCTTGCCGACCTCACGCAGGAGGACTTGCTAAGCGCAAGACGCGAGCTTTCCAGTAGCGATTTGCCTGACGAAGAAAAAATAACCAGTAATGCCGAATATCTGTTATTTCTTTCGACCTATCCCTTGATGGTCAAAATGTTGCGAAGAATTGTTCCAGATCGGATGGAAACAGCGATGCGAGAAGTTGAGCCGTCTATTGAAGCAAGGAAGGCCGAAATCTATAAAAAACTGGAGCAACTTGATGATAATGCCGACGATTATCAACTCCGCGCTGTCGAGTTAAATGAGGATTTCCGGCGTGTAGATATTGAAGCACCCGGGCAAGCCATCCGTCCTGTATTGCTTGACTTTCTCGCGCAGAACAAAATCTCCGCAACTTTCTAGCGCGCTAACGCGTATCCGGGTAGCCCTGCCATTCAATGCCGCCTACAACAACGCCACCCCCTCCAAACTCAAATAACAGCTCTCCCGCGTCGTCCTGACAAAATCCGCCAGATACGGCCGCGCCGACAGCTCCGGCAAGCAGGCCGCATACAAGCGCCCGGTCAGCCCCTGCGGGGTGATCGGGCGGGACAGCACGTAGTCGCGTTTTAAGTAGTTTTGTGCCGCCCAGATCGGTAGCGTCGCGATACCGCGCCGGCTGGCGACCAGTTGCAGCATCGCTACGGTCAACTCGGTGGTGCGCCGATCGGTGTCGATGCCGGCCGGTTTCATCACTTGCCGGACCACGTCGAGCATGTCGTCCGGCACCGGATAAGTGATCAGCGTGTCGGTCGCAAAATCGGCGGCCACCAGATACGGCCGCCCGGACAGCGGATGCTCGTGCGCCAGCAGCGCGACGATCTCGAAACTGAACAGCGGGTGGTAATCGACGGTTTCGGCGGGATCAGTCTCGGCGACGATCGCGATGTCGGCGCGATGGCCGTACAGCAAGCCGACCGGGTCGGCATGGAAGCCGGAAACGATGTCGAGCTCGACTTCCGGCCAGCGCGAGCGGAACACATCCATCGCCGGCATCAGCCAGTCAAAACAGGTGTGGCATTCGACGGCGATGCGCAGTTGGCCGGCGGTGCCCTGCGCCATCCGGACCAGGTCGCGCGCGGCGCCATCCATGTGCGGCAAGACCACGTCGGCCAGTTTGAGCAGGCGCTCGCCGGCCGGCGTGAAGCGTACCGGCTGCGATTTACGCTCGAATAGTGCGCTGCCGTGATGGTCTTCGAGCTGGCGCAACTGGTGTGATAGCGCCGACTGGGTCAGGTTGAGCAAGGCGGCAGCGCGCAACAGGCTGCCGGCTTCGCGCAGGGCGATCAGGGTTTTCAGGTGGCGTATTTCGAGGATGGATTGCATATGAATTTGGCTCATGTTGATCGGTACATTTTAGCGTTTGAATCATACGGCAAGTCCGGTCACCATGGCTCTCCCTGATTAACCGCACACGGAGTACTGCATGGCCCTCGCTCACACCCTTGGATTTCCCCGCATAGGCGCACAGCGCGAACTGAAATTCGCGCTCGAATCCTTTTGGCGCAACGACAGCACGGAGGCGCAATTGCGCCAGAGCGGCCGCGATCTGCGCCAGCGCCACTGGCAGCAACAGGCCGATGCCGGGATGGACCTGGTCACGGTCGGCGATTTCGCCTGGTACGACCAGGTTCTCGGCACGCTGGCACTGCTGGGCGCGATCCCGTCGCGCTTCGGCATCGTACCGACGACGCTGACCTTGTCGCAGTACTTCACGATGGCGCGCGGCGACCAGACGCATTTTGCGATGGAGATGACAAAATGGTTTGACACGAACTACCACTATCTGGTGCCGGAATGGACTGCCGACACGCGCTTCGATGGCGGTGTCGACTGGCTGTTCGAGGAAGTCGCCGAAGCGCGCGCTGCCGGTCATCGGGTCAAGGTCGCACTGATCGGTCCGCTAACGCTGCTCCATCGCGGCAAGGTCAAGTCCGGACTCGACCATCCGCTCGACCTGTTGCCGGCAGCGATTGCCGGTTACCAGGCACTGCTGACGCGACTGCAATATGCCGGCGTCGACTGGGTGCAGATCGATGAACCGATTCTGGCGCTGGACCTCGATGCACGCTGGTGCGCCGCGTTCGAACCGACCTATGCGGCACTCGCCGTCGATGCGCCTCCTCTCCTGCTGGCAACCTACTTCGATGACGTGCTCCGGCACGCAACATTGCTGCGACGCCTGCCGGTGGCCGGCGTGCATCTGGACCTGGTGCGCGCACCACAGCAACTCGATGCGTTGCTGGCCGACTGGCCGGCCGGCCGCGTGCTATCAGCCGGTATCGTCGATGGTCGCAACATCTGGCGCTGCGATCTCGATGCGGCGCTGGTGCGCTTGCAAGCGTTGCAGACGCGGCTCGGCGACAAGCTGTGGATTGCACCTAGCTGTTCGCTGCTGCATGTGCCGGTCGACCTGGCGCAGGAAGACAAACTCGATCCGGAACTGCGCGGCTGGCTCGCCTTCGCCGTCCAGAAACTCGATGAAGTCGCGCTGCTCAAGCAGGCACTGGCAGGCAACATCGGCGCGGCATTCGACAGCGCCCGCGCCGCACAACGCGGCCGGGCCAGTTCGCCGCGCATCCACAATGCCGCCGTCCAGAAGCGCCTGGGCAAGGTCACCGCTGCGCTGGCCGAACGCACGGCACCCTTCGCGACCCGCATCGCGATCCAGCAGGAACGCTGGCAGTTACCGCCCTTCCCGACCACGACCATCGGCTCGTTCCCGCAAACCACCTCAATCCGCCAAACCCGCGCCGCCTACAAGCGTGCCGAGATCACCCATCTGGATTACCTGGAACAGATGCGTGCCGAAATCCGCCATGTCGTCGCGCAGCAGGAACAGCTCGGGCTCGACGTGCTGGTGCATGGCGAAGCCGAACGCAATGACATGGTCGAATATTTTGGCGAACAGCTGTGGGGCTATGCCTTCACCGCCAATGGTTGGGTCCAGAGCTATGGCTCGCGCTGCGTCAAGCCGCCGCTGATTTATGGCGATGTCTGCCGTCCGGAAGCCATGACGGTCGGCTGGAGTCGCTATGCCCAGAGCCTGACCGACAAGCCAATGAAAGGCATGCTGACGGGACCGGTGACGATGCTGCAATGGTCGTTCGTGCGCGATGACCAGCCGCGCGCGACGACGACGCTGCAAATTGCGCTGGCATTGCGCGATGAAGTGGGCGACCTCGAACAGGCCGGCATCGGCATGATCCAGATTGACGAGCCGGCCTTGCGCGAAGGCTTGCCGCTGAAGGCACGCGACTGGCCGGCCTACCTCGACCAAGCGGTGCGGGCATTTCGCATCAGCGCCGCCGGCGTGGCCGACCAGACGCAGATCCACACGCACATGTGCTATGCCGAATTCAACGACATCCTGCCGTGGATCGCGGCGATGGATGCCGATGTCATCACGATAGAAACCTCGCGTTCGGACATGGAATTGCTGGATGGATTCGGGAAATTTTCCTACCCGAACGATATCGGACCGGGGGTCTATGACATCCACGCACCGCGCATTCCGCAAGTGGCCGAGATGACGCGGCTGTTGCGCAAGGCACGTGGCGTAATCCCGGACGCGCGGCTGTGGGTCAATCCGGATTGTGGATTGAAGACGCGCGGCTGGCCGGAGACATTGGAAGCCTTGGGCAACATGGTGCAGGCGGCGCGGGTGCTGCGGGCGGAAGTGCTGCTGGAAGCAAACTAGCCGCGACTCAAAAAGCTGCCGCCTTTTTGAGTGCGGCGGTGGCCGGCTTGTGTCCCTGCTCGGCAGCGCGATGCATCCAGGTATCGGCCTCGATCGGATTACGCGCTTGGCCCTTGCCGGTCTGCAGCATCACGGCCAGCGCGTACTGCGCATCGGCGTCCCCGTGCCCGGCTGCTTGCCGGAACAGTACGGCCGCCTTGTCCAGATCGCGTGGCACGCCCTGCCCGGCCTCGAACATCCAGCCCAGCCGCGATTGCGAGCGTACATCGCCGGCCTGCGCGAGGCGCGTCAGGATCGCGGCTGCATCGGCGTACTTGCCGGACGCATGCAGCGTTTCGGCTTGCTGGAAATCGGTATCGCGCTGAGTGTTGACGACGCCCCGGCGCAGCGCCAGGCGCGCTGCCGCATCGCTATCGCCCTGCTCTGCAGCAGCGGTGAACCATTGATCAGAGCGGGCATCGTCTTTCGGCACTTTCACACCGGTGGCATACAGCAAACCCAAGCGGTACTGGGCCCGGCTGCTACCGGCTTCGGCGGCGGTTTCATAGTGACGCAGGGCCGACGCCATGTCGGGGGTTACGCCCAATCCATCCTCATCGAGAATCCCGAGATTGAAATTAGCTTCGGCATTGCCCCGCTGCGCCAGTGCTTCCCAGATCGCGCGGGCATTGTCGTAATGCGCCATCTTGAATTCCGCGTAGCCCTTGTAGTTGCCAATGACGGGGTTACGGACAATCTCGGCGAGGTCGGGCGCGTCGGCATGGGCGCGTGGCCCGGCAAGAGTCAGCAGAATCAGCAGAATCAGCAAACAAGCGGCGGGGAAAAAACGGCAGCGTTCGGCGGGACGGGGCATTGTGGTCCTTGTTCAGAGGAAAAATTTATGAACACGATCATAAAGGGTTCTTTTGGTAACCACATCCCGACGAACTCGCACAATGCCAGTGCGGCACGATTTATTAAAACTCTTCCCATTCACCACCCGCAGCAGCCACCGGTGCCGGGGCGATTTTTCTGGTCACCGCAGCGGTACGGGAAGCAGGTGCTGTCCGGGCAAGCACAGAAGGTTTTTTGACCTGGCTTTGTTTGCCTGCGGCGGAAGCGGCTGGCAGGCGCGTCATCGCCATGCCGGCCATACCCTGGTTGTCCAGCTTGAACGCGCTGACCGTATGTGCCAGATTGCCGGATTGGTCCTGCAGGGACTCGGCAGCAGCTGCAGCCTGCTCGACCAGGGCGGCATTTTGCTGGGTGACTTCGTCCATCTGGCTGATGGCCTGATTGACTTGTTCAATGCCCGCAGTTTGCTCTTCGCTAGCAGCGGCGATCTCGCTGATGATGTCGGTCACACGCCGCACGCTATCAACGATTTCACTCATCGAGGCGCCGGCCTGGTCAACCAGCTTGGTGCCGGCATCGACTTTTTCGACCGAATCATTGATCAAGCCTTTGATGTCTTTTGCTGCCGCCGCCGAACGCTGGGCCAGGCTGCGCACCTCGCTGGCGACGACCGCAAACCCGCGCCCCTGCTCGCCGGCACGGGCCGCTTCGACCGCCGCGTTCAAGGCCAGGATATTGGTCTGGAAAGCAATCCCGTCGATGACGCCGATGATGTCGGCAATCTTTTTGGCCGATTCGTTGATGGACCCCATCGTACTGACCACCTGCGACACAACTGCGCCGCCCTTGACCGCCACTTCGGAGGCGGACGAAGCCAGCTTGTTGGCCTGGCGCGCATTGTCGGCGTTTTGCTTGGACGTGCCGGTCAGCTCTTCCATCGATGACGCGGTTTCTTCGAGCGAACTGGCTTGCTGCTCGGTGCGGGAAGACAAGTCCATGTTGCCGGCCGCAATCTCGGCGGACGCAGTCGCGATGGTATCGGTCCCCTGACGCACCTGGCCGACTATCCCGGTCAGGCTATCGTTCATGTCTTTTAACGCATTGAGCAACTGGCCGGTCTCATCGTTTGATGTCACCACGATCCGGCTGGTCAGATCACCGGCAGCAACGCGCTTAGCAATATCAACAGCAGCAGTCAACGGTCCGGTAATCGACATGTTGATGCGCCAGCCAAGCAGTGTCCCCGCTACCAGCGAAAAGGCGCTGATGATCAGCAGCGTCCAGACGGCCGTTTGCGATGCCGTTTTTGCTTCGTTCGCGGCAGCCCCGGTTTCCTCCTTCAGTGATTTTCCAAACGCAACAATGTGAGCATGGACCTGTATCAGGACAGGCATGCAATCCTGCGTAATGGCCTTGATAGCCAACTCGGTTTTTTGAGTCGTTGCCAGGGTAACGACGTTATTGGCAATGGGCAGATAGATGGCTTCGAGTGCCCGCAGTTTCTCGAGCATCTGGCGACTTTTATCGCTGGTAATCGCAGGATCTTTCATCAGTTCGCTCAACCGGATAAAGCCCTTGTTGATGTCGCTCTGGCTTTCTTTGACCAATGTCACATCGGCTTGCTGTTTGGACGGATCAGGCAGCAGCGCAAGGTTACGGGCCGCGATGGCGCGCTGGCCTATGGCAGAGTCAATCTCGTTGAGCGCATCGATGCGGGTATTCCCTACATCAAGGATGAAGCTCAAACGATCAGACAGTCCGCCGATCTGGTGCAGGCCCACGCCGGTGACAATCAACTGCAGCAACAGCAAGGCAGCGAATGCGATCCCTAAACGGCTACCAATTTTCAAATTTTTCATTTTTAGCTATCCGGTAAATAAGCTGAGATGGCGTCTTAGTGAACCCCAGACGACCGCTTTGCTGCGTTAGCTCGATAGAAGAAATCAAATTTTTAGTGCTTTTTAGAAATTAAATAGTAACTTTTTGTATTTATTTATCAAACTAAATTTTTCGTCATGTTGTTTTAAATAAGCTTTTTTGACGCGGGCAAATGCGATAAGCAATCGCACTCCGGGACGACGAATAACTTAGGGCATCATTTTTTAGTTGACTGACCGAAACAAATAAACGCTGACTTTCAAGTAAAAATTCCAACTACTAAGTTTATTTCAGGCATCATTCTGTGCGATTTCGATAAAAGCCCGGCCCTCCCGCGCTGATACCAGCTGCCGCTCCCACACTGCAATTAGCCAACGAAAGAACGATCATGAAAAACTGGAAAATCGGCACCCGCCTGGGGCTGGGATTTTTAACGTTGTTGCTGCTGATGCTGATCATCACCGCCGTCGGGGTGCAGCAAATGCATGCGTTATCGGACCGGATCAGTTTCGTCACTGACGTGGGTGACGTCAGGGTCGCTACGCTCAACAGCGTCCAGTCAGCCATCGATCAGCGTGCCATCGCTGCGCGCAACCTGGCGCTGGTCGATGATCCGGTTGCCCAGAAGGTCGATGTCGACCTGGTCAAAAGCAGCCAGATCAAGGTTGACCAGGGACTGGCCTTGTTAGGAACGCTATTGAGCGATCAGGCCACCGCCACCGATGAAGATCGCCAGATGCTGGAAAAATTGCGGACATTGGAGGCACGCTACCTGCCAATAGCGAACAATATTGTGATGCTGGCCACAACCCAGAGAACCGCCGAGGCGGTCAAGAACATTACGCAGGAGTGCATGCCATTGCTGATTCAGGTCAGCGCCCATGTCATGGCATTCGAAAAAGTTCTGGCAACCGAAACCAGCGCCACTGCCGCTGCTGCAAAGGCCGCCGCTCAGAGCGCAAGAATGACCTTGATACTGATCAGTGCAGTAGCACTACTGATCGGCATCGCGCTGGCCTGGCACCTGACCCGCTCGATTACTGCCCCACTGAATGTTGCCGTCACGGTAGCCCGGCGCGTTGCCTCCGGTGATCTCACAAGCATCATCCATGTCGCCGCCAAAGACGAGACCGGACAGCTGATGCAGGCCCTGAAAGACATGAACGACAGCCTGGTCAAGATCGTCGGCGAAGTGCGGCACGGGACCGACACGATTGCAACGGCCTCCAGCGAAATCGCCGCCGGCAACCTGGATCTGTCGACCCGCACCGAACAGCAAGCCAGCTCACTCGAAGAAACCGCCTCGTCGATGGAAGAACTGACCAGTACCGTCAAGCAGAATGCCGACAATGCCCGCCAGGCCAACCAGCTCGCGGTGAGCGCGTCGCAGGTGGCGCTCAAAGGTCGCGAGGTCGTGGAACAGGTCGTCGATACGATGGGATCGATCAATACGTCGGCACGCAAGATCGTCGACATCATCGGCGTCATCGACGGCATTGCGTTCCAGACCAACATCCTGGCCTTGAATGCGGCCGTCGAAGCGGCACGTGCCGGCGAACAAGGGCGCGGTTTTGCGGTGGTTGCCAGCGAAGTGCGCAGCCTGGCGCAACGTTCGGCCGCGGCAGCAAAAGAAATCAAGGGACTCATCACGGACTCGGTCGAGAAGGTCGATGCCGGGGCAAAGCTGGTCGACCAGGCGGGTGGCACGATGACCGACATCGTCACCAGTGTGCGTCGCGTCACTGATGTCATCAGTGAGATTTCAGCAGCCAGCCAGGAACAGACGACTGGCATCGAGCAGATCAACATGGCCATCACACAAATGGATGAGGTCACGCAGCAAAATGCCGCGCTGGTCGAACAAGCCGCAGCAGCGGCCGATTCGCTGCGCGAGCAAGCCGGTCAACTGACACAAGTCATCAGCATCTTCAAGCTGGATGCGCGCAGTGTGATCACCGCGGTACCATCCCGGGTGGCAAAGCCGATGGCCGCGCCCGCTCCAACGCGCCGCACTTTATCCGGGACGAAGGCGGCTCCCCGGCGAATCGCTGCAGCCGCACCGGCAGCGAAAAATGACAATGACTGGGAAGAGTTCTGATCCTGCCGCGCTGATTGCGCAGGCGCGCGGAGCCAACAGCGGTCCGCGATGTCAACTACTCCTGGCATGACAACGACTCCCGTCAGCCAGCGCAAACACATTCGACGGTGCCGCCGGTGTGCTGTCAGCCGGCGCCATCAGCAAGCCGAACAGATAGGGCACGTCAAGCACCTGGATCAGCAGCTTGCCCTCGTTGGCCTGAATGACCTGCTGCACCAGCAAACCATTGCCATTGACATGGCCACCCATCGGCGTGTCGGCAACCTGCCTCTGATCGACCCGCCCGACACCATGCAACTGGTCGACCAGCAGACCGATCGAACGCTTGCCGGAACGCAGCACCACGACCTGGCTACGGCTGTCGCGCCGGCTCGGTGTGCCTGACAGGACCGCCCCGAGGTCAAAGACCCAGACAAAATCATCGGCCATGCCCGGCTGGCTGCCGGCAATCGGGATGATGCCGATGCACCCGCTGCCATCGCCAACACCGATCGAGATCGATGTCACGCTGCTCGCGGGCAGCGCTTCCCGGACCAGCTCGGCACCGATGGCCAGCAGCGCCGGTCCGACAAAAAATGTTGCCAGCTCCGGCCCTGCGGCCTCGCCACCGGCCGGTGCGAACAGGGCGACGGTGTCGATCCCGCCGGTTCCCTGTGCGCTCACGTCGCCGACTGCTGACAGGACAACGGCAATCACATCGGAACGGTAGCCATCGCTAACCTTGAACTCGCGGTAACCATGCGACACCGTGCAGCCCAGCAGCGCATAGCGACCCTGATCGATGACGACGCGTGAAGCGCTGGCGCCGTTCTCCAGCGCGAGCAGATGGCTGTCGATGGCCAGCGTGCTGCCGACCGGCCGGGCCGGATCGGTGCTGGCGATGATGGTGCCGCGCCGGTCCACAAAAAACGCCTGCGTGGCGGGCTTGTCGCCGATGCCGCCGCGCAGCATCGCCGCAAATTCCGGTGCGGCGTCGAACACGATGCCGATGCCGCCTATGACTTGCGATGGCTGTCCGGGATGACGGATCGCCGCGTGATAAACGTAGGTTGGCAGCTCGCCATACAGTGCCGACGAGGCAAATGGCGAGACGTGATAATCCTGCGCACTGCGCAATCCGAGCACCTGCTGCAGCGTCGCCGCATCGACCTCCGTGCCGATGCCGGGCCCGGTACCGGCCAGTATCCGGCCGCTGCGGTCGTACACGAACAGGCAGGCATACACGGTGTAGAGCCCATTGATGGTCGTGAGGATGTGCGTCATCGCCGCGAGCTCCTGCGCGCCCGGTTGAGGCATCGCCAGCAGGCGCTGCAGGTCCGGCGACAGCGCCCACCAGCGGCAATCATTGGCGCGCTCGTACAAGTTGCGGTCGAGCAGATCGACCAGCAAGTGCGTGACGTATCCGGCGTCGCGCAGACCGGCCGCCAGCACGGTATCGAACAGGCTGCGAATCGATTCGGCGAACAGCGCATTGCTGCGCGCACCGGTCTCGCTGATCTGTTCGAGCACCGTCTTCAGGCTGGTCGATCCAGCCCCCTGCCCGCTGACGACCTGACCATTCCAGACCACCCGGCGTATCGTCCCGGCGGTGCTATCGGCCGCGCCCATGATGTCGAACAAGGCAGGACAAAACGCGCGCGCATGCGCCAGCAAGCCATTTGCCATGCCGGCATCCAGTCCTGCCAGCAAGCTATCCTGCGCGCCACCAAATGCGATATCGAGTGGAATCATCACCTGGCCCTGCCAGCCCTGCGGCCCCGGATAGCCCTGATAACCGGCCGAACCGGTGGTGCAGACCAGGTATTCGCGACCACCCGACATCATCATGCGGGGCGTGCTGTCATGGCTCACGGGAACCCGCGTACCGAGCGGCATCCAGGCCGGATCGGCGCTGGCGATGACGTTGCCGCCGGCATCGAGCAACAGCATGGCCGAGCGTCCGGCCGGATCGCGATGGGTGGCGAATATCCGCGCCATCTCTTCTTCGAAGGCAAAGCACAGGCATAGCACGCCGACCACCGCGCCGGTATCGGGATGGCACAGCCGGCGCGAATAGATCAGCGCCTCGCGCTTGCCGGGACACAGGTCGCTGGCGCGGAAGGTTTCGACGTAGGTATCACTGGCCAGCGACTGCGCAATCAGTGCATCGTCACTGCGGCTCACCGGCAGCGACTGGTCGAGCTGGACCAGCACTTGCCCGGCCAGGTCAAGCACGATGATCTGGTCGTAGACGGTGTACTTGTCGCGGTAGGCGCGCAGTCGCCGGCGCGTCGCCGCAATGTCGGCATCAAGGCCGGCGGCGAACGCGCACAGTGCGCCATCGGTCGCCAGAAAGCCCACATCGGCGGTGCGCTCGAACAGGTTGCGCACCACGATCTCGATCACGTAGGCCGACTTGGTTGCCAGCGCGGCATGCGCGTTGCGCAGCTTTTCACGCGCCAGATTGATGATCAGTTCCACCTCGAGCTGCTGAAAACGCGCACGGGTCGCGGCCATTATCGGCAGGATCGCGCCGGCCTCGCGCGGACAATTCATCCGCGCGGAAGACTCGATCAAGCGCCACATCAGGTTCAGTTCATGCAAGGCCTGCTCGCAGCGCGCGACATCGCGCATGTACGGCAGGAAGGCATCCACCGGGAAAGAAGGCGTGGCTAATTTAGGCGTATTGACAGGCATGACTGGCTCGCACGGGTTGGTATCCGATCATCAGAAAGCAGACGACTTTGCAGCGCCTGAATCTACTTTTGGTAACTATTAAGTAACTGACTATAAGCGGGCGAAATACCGTGCAGCAAGATAAAAAGTGCCTCCAAGAAAATTATTTGAATGACTTGGTGAAACGCCCCGACCGGCACCAAACCGGGGCGCGGTTGACCGCCCGCCTGCGCGATAACAGTGCACAGCAATGCGCCGCCACCCGAATTCCCGCGCGTTACAAAACCTTGCTTCGCCACTGTTTTTATATACAGTACTATTAGCCAATGTCACAGCAACTCCCTCCCTACGCCGAACTCCACTGCCTGTCGAACTACACGTTCCTGCGCGGTGCCTCGCATCCCGAAGAACTGATCGAACGCGCCGCCGGCCTCGGCTATGCGGCGTTGGCCATCACCGACGAGTGCTCGCTCGCCGGTGTCGTGCGCGCGCACATCGAAGCTAAAAAACACGGGCTGGCACTGCTGATCGGCACCGAAGTCACGCTGCGCTGCGGCATGAAATTGCTGCTGCTGGCGACCAACCGACACGGCTACGGCAATCTGTCGCAACTGATCACGAATGGCCGGCGACGCGCCGACAAGGGTTGCTACCAGCTTTCCATCGATGATTTCGTCACGCCGGAATTGGCCGGCCTGGCCGATTGCCTGGCGATCCTGTTGCCCGAACGCGCGCACGGCGACGACCAGCGGCAACAGCAGGCGCAATGGCTCGCGCATGTTTTCGAGGCACGCGCCTGGATCGCCGTCGAACTGTTGCACCGTCTTGATGATGATGTCTGGTTGCAACGCCTGGCTATGTTGTCGCAGCAAACCGGCCTGCCGCTGGTGGCCAGTGGCGATGTCCACATGCATCTGCGCTCGCGCAAACCGCTGCAGGACACGGTCACCGCAATCCGGCTCGGCAAGCCGATTGCCGAGTGCGGACTGGCCTTGCACCCCAATGCCGAGCAGCACCTGCGCTCGCGCTTGCGGCTGGCGCAACTGTATCCGCGCGCCCTGCTCGAACAGACGCTGGTGGTAGCGCAACGTTGCACGTTTTCGTTGGATGAACTGCGTTATGAATATCCGCTCGAAATCGTCCCGGCCGGTGCCACGCTGGACGGACACCTGCGCAGCCTGACCTACGAAGGCGCGGCGCGCCGCTTCATCGCCGGTATCCCGGCCAAGGTGCAGGAACAGATCGAACATGAGCTCGCACTGATCCACGACCTGGCCTATGAACCCTACTTCCTCACCGTGCATGACATCGTGCGCTTTGCCCGCAGCCGGGACATCCTGTGCCAGGGACGCGGTTCGGCGGCCAATTCGGTGGTCTGTTATTGCCTCGGGATTACCGAGGTGGATCCGGAACGCATGTCGATGCTGTTCGAGCGCTTCATCTCGAAAGAGCGCAACGAGCCGCCCGATATCGATGTCGATTTCGAGCATCAGCGGCGCGAAGAAGTGATCCAGTACATCTATCGCAAATACGGCCGCCATCGCGCCGCGCTGACCGGTGTACACATCACCTACCGGCCGCGCTCGGCGCTCAAGGATGTCGGCAAGGCGCTCGGCATCGACTTCGACCAGATCAACCGGCTGTCGCACTCGCATCAATGGTGGGAAGACGGCCAGGTCAGTGACGAACGGCTACGCGAAAGCGGCTTCGATCCCGACGCGTCGCTGGTCCAGAAGCTGCTGGAACTGACCCGCACGCTGGTCGGTTTTCCGCGCCATCTGTCGCAGCATCCGGGCGGCTTCGTGATCGCACGCGACAACCTGGCGCGACTGGTGCCGATCGAAAATGCGGCGATGCCGGAGCGCAGCATGATCGAGTGGGACAAGAACGACCTCGATGCGCTCGGCATTCTGAAGATCGACGTGCTGGCGCTGGGCATGTTGTCGGCGATCCGGCGCGCGCTCGACCTGATCGGCCTGCGTCGTGGCGATATCTTCACGATGCAGGATGTGCCGGCCGAAGATCCGGCCACCTACGACATGATTTGTGCGGCCGATACGGTCGGTGTGTTCCAGATCGAATCGCGTGCACAGATGTCGATGCTGCCGCGCCTGCGCCCCGAGAAGTTTTATCACCTCGTGATCGAAGTGGCGATCGTGCGGCCGGGGCCGATTCAGGGCGGTATGGTGCATCCGTATCTGCGCCGGCGGCAGGGACTGGAGCAAGCCACTTATGCCAATGCCGACATGAAGCTGGCGCTGGAACGCACGCTAGGCGTGCCGATTTTTCAGGAACAGGTGATGCAGGTGGTCATGCTGGCGGCCGGTTTTACGCCGGGCCAGGCCGATGATTTGCGGCGCTCGATGGCGGCCTGGAAGCGCAAGGGCGGGCTGCAAAAATTCCGCGAACCGGTCATCGAAGGCATGCTCGCGCGGGGCTATACGCTGGAATTTGCCGAGGGGCTGTTCAGCCAGATCGAAGGCTTCGGCGAATACGGTTTTCCGGAGTCGCATGCGGCCAGTTTTGCGCTGCTGGTATATGTCTCGGCCTGGATCAAGCGGCATGAACCGGCGGCTTTTCTGGCGGCGCTGCTGAACTCGCAACCGATGGGATTTTACGGTCCTTCGCAGCTGGTGCAGGACGCCCGTCGCCATGGCGTGCGCGTGTTGCCGGTCGACGTGATGATCAGCGAAGTCGAGTGCACGCTGGAAGAACACGCCGCAGAACTGAACGCCGCGCAGCCCGATGTCCGGCTTGGCCTGTGCCTGGTACGCGGGCTGTCGGGCCAGGCCGCGCAGCGCGTGATCGAGGTACGCGCGATGCGTCCGTTCGACAGCGTCGACGACATGGCGCGCCGGGCCGAACTGGACCAGCACGACCTGAAAGCACTGGCCGCCGCCAACGCGCTATTTGCGCTGGCCGGACACCGTCGCCAAGCCAACTGGGAAGTCGCGGCCATGCTGCCGGTGACGCCGCTGCTGCGCCATGCACCGATCACTGAAGCCGCGCTGACCTTGCCGGCCGCCAGCGAGGGCCATGACATCGTCGCCGATTACCGCAGTACCGGACTGACACTGAACCGCCATCCGCTGGCCCTGCTTCGTCCCCGGCTGCGCAAAATGAAGTTATCGACCGCACTCGAACTGAAGGGCTATGGCAACGGCAAGCTGGTCCGCACCAGCGGGCTGGTGACGATGCGCCAGCGCCCCGGCACCGCCAAGGGCACGATGTTCATCACGCTAGAAGATGAAACCGGCGTCATCAACGTGATCCTCTGGAAACAGGTGCAGGAGCAGGACCGCTCCGCCATTCTGCAAGCGAGCCTGATGACGGTATATGGCGTCTGGCAATGCGTCGGCGAAGTGCGTCACCTGGTCGCCCGAAAAGTACTCGACGATTCCGCACTACTGGGGCAACTGCAGATCGAAAGTCGCAATTTCCATTGAACCGGCACGTTAGGATTTTGTGCAGGTCTCTGCTACTGTAGGCGGGATTTCTTCGAGGCAATAGCTCTTGTCTCGACGCACAATCATCACAATAAAAAACCCTTGCTATCCACGGAGAGAGACCATGTCCCGAACAACCCTGCCGCAGCGTTCGCTGCTCAATCGCACCTTCATCGCCTTACTGCTATGCGGTGCCGGTACAGTAGCTTTTGCCCAAACTGCAGTTGAGGTCAAGCCGAAGCGCTTCCCGCAATTGACGATGGAGAACCTGCCGCCGCAATCGATCCCGCTGGCCAAGGAGATCGTCGCGATATCCAGTGTCGGCCTGGCCGGTCCGTACAACGTGATGCTGCGCAGTCCGGTGTTTGCCGATCGCATGAAACGCTTGCTCGACTACCTGCGTTTCGAGACCTCGCTGCCGAAGCGGCTCAATGAATTTGCCATCCTGATCCAGGGTCGTTTGTGGACCTCGCAAGTGGAGTGGTACGCGCACTATCCGCTGGCACTGAAAGCCGGCTTGCCGGCCGCGGTAGCCGACGACCTGAAGGCCAATATCCGACCGCGCAACATGCAGCCCGATGAAGCCGCCGTGTACGACGTCAGCATGGCGATGAGCACCCGGCACGAGATCAGCGATGAATTATTCAACAGTGCCAAGGCCGCGCTCGGCGAACAGCAACTGGTCGACCTGATCGCCGTCAGCGGCACCTATGTCACGGTGGCGATGCTGTTGAGCCTGGGAGAAGAATCGTCGCCGGCAGATAAGCCGTTACCGTTTCCGGAAAAAGGTCGCTGAGCCGACGGACTTTCTCCGTGGGTGCGGTGCAATGCACTGCGGTCATTGCACCCCTCGCGGCACCAGTCGCTGCCCACGCCATCAACCCTCGGACTCCACGCCCGCCAGCCGCGACACGCCACAACAATCACCTCACCCGGCCACCTCTTTGACAGCCCGCCGCCGCGCCACCACCCGCGCCCGCGCCGGCAGGACAATGCGCTCGACCGGCTGGCTGTCTGCCGCAATGAAGGCTTCCAGCGCCATCGACAGATCGGCGAATAATTGCGAGCCCAGCGCGCGCTCGATCTCGCGGTATTGCGCCTCGACCAGCGGGGCCAGCTCGGCCATCAGCTGATCGCCTTTTTTGGCCAGCTGCACCAGCACGCGACGCTGGTCACCCTCGACCCGGCTGCGCCGCACCAGCTGCATGGTTTCCATACGCGCCAGTACGCCGGTCATGCTCGGACTCTGAATCTGGCATAAGGTGCAGATCTCACGTGGTTCGAGCGGGCCGTGTTCATCGAGCGACCGCAGGATGCGCCATTGCTGTTCGGTCAGGCCGAAATGGTTCAGGATGGGCCGGAAGTGCGCCATCAGGCAGTCGCGCGCTTTCAGGAAAACCTGTGGCAGGTTGCGATGGGCGATGCGTTTTTTCATCGTGTGCTCCGGATCCGGCGGTTAATAGCGATCATGAAATTTCTCATGACCTTGGCTTGACTCACTCACATCTTAGCAATTAATATCGCTCACCTCATTATCGCTCACATGTTAATGAATTCACCTGAAAGTCCATCATGATCATCAGAGACCGGCCGACCGGACTCACGCTCTTTCTGTTGCTGCGCGGTTCGGTCCTGCCGCGCATCCTGCCGACGCTGATCGTCAACATCGTCATCGCCACGCTGGTGACGGTGTCGCATGGCGATCTGTACACCTTGAAGATCACGCTGACCACCATCCCGTTCACACTGATCGGTTTGCCGATTGCGATCTTTCTGGGCTTTCGCAATAACGCCGCTTATGACCGCTTCTGGGAAGGCCGCAAACTGTGGGGCGAGCTGGTGCTGCGCTGTCGCAATCTGTCGCGCCAATGCCAGAGCCTGATCGACTATTCCGAACCGGCCGTGGCCAGTCTGGGTCTGTCGGACTTGCGGGTACGGATGATTTATCGTGCCATCGTTTTTTCGCATGCGTTGCGCGACTTGCTGCGCAATCAGCCGATGACCACCGAGCTGCAGACACTGCTGCTGCCAGACGAATGGACGCAACTGGCCAAAGCCGGCAACAAGCCGGACTTTCTGATGCTACGCATGGGACAGGACTTGCGCTTGAGCCTGAAGCAAGGCCGCATCGATCCCTGCCTGGCCGTCGCGATCGACACCACGCTGTCGGCGATGACGGCCGCATCGGCTTCGTGCGAACGCATCCGCAATACGCCGATCCCGTTCTCGTACACGCTGCTGCTGCATCGTACTGCTTATATTTATTGCTTCCTGCTGCCGTTCGGCCTGGTTGATTCGATCGGTTTCATGACGCCGTTCGTGGTCGCGGTGGTGGCCTATACTTTCTTCGGTCTCGATGCGCTCGGTGATGAAATCGAAGAACCGTTCGGCACCGAATCGAATGACTTGCCGCTCAATGCGATTTGCCGCGCCATTGAGATTGACTTGCGCGCGTCGCTGCAGGATGCGTTTGTTCCGCCACCGATAGTGCCGATTAATTTTTGTCTGACCTGATCCGGAGTCCCCATGCAAGACCAGTTCCCGCACCACGACCGCATCCGTCTGCCCGCTCTGCACGAACGCATCACCACGGCCGCCGCTGCTGCCGCGCTGATCCAGGACGGCATGACCGTCGGCATGAGCGGCTTCACCAAGTCGGGCGATGCCAAGGAAGTGCCGCTGGCGATGGCCGAGCGGGCCCGCCAGCGGCCATTCAAGATCACGCTGATGACCGGTGCGTCGCTCGGCAATGACGTCGACAAGCTGCTGACCGAAGCCGGCGTGCTGGCGCGACGCCTGCCGTTCCAGGCCGATCCGGTGCTGCGCGCGGCGATCAATCGGGGCGAGGTCATGTATGTCGACCAGCACCTCTCCGAGACCGTCGAGATGCTGCGCACCCGCCAGCTTGGCCCGATCGACATCGCCATCGTCGAAGCCATCGCGATCACTGAAACCGGCGCGATCATTCCGTCGACATCGATCGGCAACAGCGCCAGCTTCGCGATCCTGGCCGACAAGGTCATCGTCGAAATCAACCTGAACCAGTCGCTCGAACTCGAAGGCCTGCACGATATCTTCATCCCCAAGCACCGGCCGCAACGCGAGCCGATGCCGCTGATCACGCCGAGCGACCGGGTCGGTACCACCGCGATCCATATCCCACCGGAAAAAATTGTCGCCATCGTCATCACCGAAAAGAACGACAGCTCGTCGACCATCCTGCCGCCGGACGCCGACACCGATGCGATCGCCGCGCATCTGGTGGATTTTTTCAAGGAAGAAGTCCGGATCGGGCGCCTGACCAACCAGCTGCTGCCGCTGCAGGCCGGCATCGGCACGATCGCCAATGCCGTCATGACGGGCTTCATCAACAGCCCGTTCGCGGGACTGACGATGTATTCGGAAGTGCTACAGGATTCGACCTTCGACCTGTTCGATGCGGGCAAGCTCGACTTCGCCTCCGGCTCGTCGATCACGCTGTCGGCGGACAAGGGCAAGCAGGTCTTCGGCGAACTGGCGCGCTACAAGGAACGGCTGGTGTTACGACCGCAGGAAGTGAGCAACCATCCCGAAATCATCCGCCGGCTCGGCATCATCGCGATCAATACCGCGCTGGAAGCCGATATCTACGGCAACGTCAATTCGACCCATACGCTGGGCACGCATGTGATGAACGGCATCGGTGGCTCGGGCGATTTTGCGCGCAATGCGTATCTGGCAGTGTTTGCGACCAAGTCGCTGGCCAAGGGCGGCAGGATTTCGAGCATCGTGCCGATGGTGTCGCATGTCGACCATAACGAACACGACGTCGACATCCTCGTCACTGAAATCGGCCTGGCCGACTTGCGCGGACTGGCACCGCGCGAACGGGCCCGGGTGATCATCGACTATTGCGTGGCCGAGCCGTACCGGCAACTGCTGCGGGACTACGTGGCCGAAGCCGGCGAGCGCGGCGGCCATACGCCGCATGTGCTGGAAAAAGCGCTGTCCTGGCACACCCGTTATCGCGACACCGGCACGATGTTGCCGCCGCCGGTCACGCTGGCGGCAACGACCTGACCGTCTGATTAACCGACCACCACTTCGCTGATCTGCATTATCGGCGCGAGGTCGGTGTAGTTCGGAATGTCGCCGAGGATTTCGGCTGCATGCGGGCCGAAGCCAGCCTGGAAGCTCTCGACCGAATCGCTAAAAATATGGCACATGCCGATGTAGGTCGCCGGCGTGCCGGGTGCGCCACCGGACAAACCTTTGTCGACCGTGTAGAACTTGCAGGCATCGCCCATGCGTGCCTTAACCATCGGCATGTGCTTGTCGCGGTAGTACTCGTGATTGAAACGGGCACCGGGGGTGTTCGGGTACAGCACGCTCACTTTGATCATGGTTTGTCTCCTGAGAAGGATTTTTTGTTAGCCCACCAACATGGGGTGGTCGAGTGTGCCAGAAATATTTCGGGGATGCCTGTACCATCGCAGCGGCATGGCCCCCTGATTTCCGTTAGCACGCACTTACCCGAGAAGGATTTCCCATGATCAAATTCTATTTTCATCCGTCACCGAACCCGCTGAAAATCGCCCTCTTCCTTGAAGAAGCCGGCCTGCCCTACGAGACCATTCCGGTCGATACCCGCAAAGGCGAACAGCACTTGGCGGACTTCCTGAAAATCAATCCAAATGCGAAGACCCCGGCGCTGGTCGATGGTGATGCGATCGTCTTCGACAGCAATGCGATCCTGCTGTACCTGGCCGAAAAAACCGGCCTGTTCCTGCCCGAGAACACCCCCGCTGCGCGCGCCCAACTGTATTCGTGGCTGATGTTTGTCGCCAGCGGCATCGGTCCGTATTCGGGTCAGGCAGTGCACTTCAAGCACTTCGCGCCCGAGCCGAAAGAATACGCCGTCAACCGCTATACCTTCGAAGCCGAACGCCATTACGCCATCCTCGATGCGCAACTGGCCAAGCACCGCTACATGCTGGGCGAGACCTACACGCTGGTCGATATGGCGGTCTGGGGCTGGGCCCGCGCACTACCGTTCATCCTTGGTCCCAAGGCATGGGACAAGCTGCCCAACCTCAAGCGCCTGTTCGATGAAATCAATGCCCGGCCGGCCGCGCATCGCGCCGAAGCACTGAAGTCGCAGTTCACCTTCAAGGCTGAAATGGACGACGCGGCCAAGGCCGCCATGTTCCCGCAAAACGCCCGCCTCGGAACCTGACACCGATCGCGCCCGGGCGGCTCCACGCGATGTACAGGCTGCGGCGCTTGCTGCGCTTGCGCAATCTGCTGCGCTTCACCATCGGCGTGTCCACCACGCTGATGATGGCGCTGGTGTTCGTGGTGCTGTTCGAGCCGGGCCTGACCTATCACACCAGTGCGCCGGTGCCGTCAACGCGCTCGCCGGCACTGCTCGATGTGCTCGGCAGTGCGGTCGAACAGGCACCGCTGGCACTGGCTGATGTCACGCTCTATCCCGAAGGGAAAAATTTCTATCCGGCCGAACTGGCACTGATTCGGAGTGCCACGAGCTCGATCGATGTCGAAGCCTTTATCTTTCATGCCACGCCGATCGGCCAGCGCTTCATCGATGCGCTGGCTGAACGCGCGCGCGCCGGCGTCAAGGTCCGCGTGGTGGTCGATGCCGTCGGCAGCCTGCCGACGCCGGATCATTTCTTTGATACGCTGCGTGCGGCCGGCGCGCAGGTGGCGTGGTACCAGCCGTTTCGCTGGTACACCCTGAAACGCTGGAACAATCGCACGCACCGCGAACTGCTGATCGTCGATGGACAGACCGCCTTCATTGGCGGTGCCGGCATCGGTGCGGCCTGGGATAGCGGCACCGTTGACTCGCCGCCATGGCGCGATCTGATGGCGCGGGTTACCGGCGCGCCGGCGCGTGGCTTGCAGGCGGTATTTGCGCAAAGCTGGCTGGAAAGCCATGGCGAAATTCTTGTCGGTCCCTACATCACATCGGGTCGTACCACGCTACCTGCCGTGATTGGCATCGACGAGCCGGTTGCCATAGTGGTCGGCAGCACCCCGACCGGCGGTCGCTCGACCCGCGCCCGCGTGCTGTTCCAGGTGCTGGTGGGTGCGGCGCGTCAGGAGTTGCTGATCACGTCGCCGTATTTCGTGCCGGACCGGTCGATGCGCAATGCGCTGCTCGACGCAGTCGCACGGGGCGTGCGCGTGACGATCATGACCAATGGCGAACACAACAACCATACGATTGCACGACTGGCCAGCCGGCGCTCGTACGGCGAACTGATCGCCGGCGGCGTACAGATTCACGAGTATCAGCCCGGCATGCTGCATGCCAAAATCATGCTGGTCGATGGCCTCTGGTCGGTGCTGGGATCGACCAATTTCGACAACCGCTCATTCGGGCTGAACAATGAGGTCAACCTGGCGCTGCGGGATGCGACAATTGCGACCGGATTGCACAGCACGGTTGCCAGCTATCTCGACCGGAGCCGACGCATTACGCTCACGGAGTGGGCCGACCGCTCATTGGGCGAGCGGGCGCTGGCGGCACTGGGATCGGTACTGGAACGGCAGGAATAACGGCAGCAATAACATCCCCTCACCAGGTCCGGCGAGGGTAAAAAAAGACAGGGAAATTACATGCAAGCCATCGACGAGCTGGACGAACACGACGACGAGAATACGCCGTCGCGCCAGGAGGCTGCCAAGCGCAGCACCCTGGTCAGCGTGTTCGTCAACATCGGTCTGACCATCGGTCAGGTCACCACGGGCATCCTGGCCAATTCGGCCGGACTGATCGCTGACGGCATTCATTCGCTGTCGGACCTGATCGCTGATTTCGTCGTACTGTTTGCCAATCACCATAGCCAGAAAGCGCCGGACGATGATCATCACTACGGTCACCAGCGCTACGAAAATGCCGCCTCGCTGACACTGGGCCTACTGCTGCTGGCTGTTGGCGCCGGCATGTTGTGGGGCGCGTTTCACAAGATCGAACAACCGGGCGCCCTGCAGCCGGTCAAGTCAGTCGCGATCTGGGTCGCGCTGGCCGCACTGCTGGCCAAGGAATCGCTGTTTCGCTACATGCTCAACGTCGCACAGAAAGTCCGCTCCAGCATGCTCATTGCCAATGCCTGGCACGCCCGCTCGGATGCGGCCGCATCACTGGTCGTGGCCGTCGGCATCGCCGGCAGCCTGTTGGGCTATCCGATGCTCGATCCGCTGGCCGCCATGATCGTCGGTTTCATGGTCACGAAAATGGGCTGGGGCTTTGCCTGGGACGCCTTGCATGACCTGATGGATCGCGCGGTCGATGACGACACCGTGCAGGCGATCCGCACAACCCTGACCAACACGCCGGGCGTGCTGGGCTGGCACGACCTTAAAACCCGCAAGGCCGGTGACCTGATCCTGGCCGATGTCCATCTCGAAATCGATGCCGATATGACCGTCGAGCAAGGCCATGACATCGCCCTCGAAGCCCGCCGCCGCGTCATGGAACGGCACGCCGTACTGAACCTGATGACCCATGTCGATCCACTCCGGATCAAGCCATCCCCACCACAAGGAGTCGTATGAATCACCAGATCGATTTGCGCAGCGATACCGTCACCCGTCCCGGTCCCGCCATGCGGGCCGCCATGGCGGCAGCCGAAGTGGGCGACGATGTGTATGGCGACGATCCGACCGTGAACCGCTTGCAGCAGGTGACCGCTGAACTGTTCGGCTACGAAGCCGCGCTGTTTGCGCCGTCAGGCACGCAAAGCAACCTCATCGGCCTGATGGCACATTGCGGTCGCGGCGATGAATACCTGGTCGGTCAGGAAGCTCATACCTTCAAGTACGAGGCCGGCGGTGCCGCCGTGCTGGGCAGCATTCAGCCCCAGCCGCTGCCGCAGCAGGCCGATGGCTCGCTGGCGCTGGTCGACATCGCCAACGCCATCAAGCCCGACGATATCCACTTCGCGCGGACGCGCTTGCTGGCACTCGAAAACACCATCGGTGGCCGGGTGCTATCACGCGACTATCTGGATGCGGCGACCACGCTGGCACACCAGCACGGGCTGATCACGCATCTGGATGGCGCGCGGATTTTCAATGCTGCTGTCAAACAAGGCATCAGCCTGCAAGCTGCCACGGCGGGTTTTGATTCGGTCTCGGTGTGTCTGTCAAAAGGGTTGGGCGCGCCGATCGGCTCGGTGCTGTGCGGCAGCCGCGACGTGGTACAGCGGGCGCTGCGCTGGCGCAAGATGCTGGGCGGCGGCTTGCGTCAGGTCGGCATCCTGGCCGCAGCGGGGCTGTATGCGCTTGAGCATCACGTCGACCGGTTAGCCGATGACCATGACAATGCGGCCCTGCTGGCGGCAGGCCTCGCCGGTATCGATGAGTTGACCGTGAGCAAGCCGCAGACGAACATCCTGTACGCCGATATGGCAGCGGCGCATTGCGCACCGCTGGAGCGCCACTTGCAGGAACACGGCATCAACGCGCGGGTTACGCCGCACATGCGCCTGGTCACGCATCTGGATGTCTCGCGCGAGGATGTGACACGCACGGTGGAGGCGTTCAAGGGGTATTTTCAGGTGGCCGGTCGATAGATAACGGGTGGGTACGGCACGGCGCGCTCATCACGGTAAATTGTGCCCGGCCTGATGGAACCAGTCTGGCAAGCGGGTCACTTAACGGTTCATTTCCAATCCGGAGTGACTCTGCCACCCCACTATCCATCGAGCTACCGTGCCTCCCCGAATTCCACCCGCTCCGTTCTTTACATTGTTATCGAGAATCACCGAAGATGGCTCCGCGAGAAGCACTGCATCGACGGTCAGCTCGAGAATGTTCTCTCTCGAAAGAAGCAGCAGCAGTGACAGTGCCAGAAGCGTTGACACGGATGCTTCCCCGGTGTGTGACAGTACCGGCTCGGCGCGCAGCACGGGCAGCGAAGGCAGCACGACGGCACGGTCAGGATCATGTGCCTCCTGGCCACGAGGCCTATTCAAACTGATTCGAAAAATTCGCCTGTCACTAACGCAATCACGTTTCCGCGAAACCGACGACATTTCAACCCAACGTATCGTAAAAGTCAGTACCGGTATCGGCGATAACGCCAAGGAATACGCTCTCGACGCAAGCCTGATCAAGGTGCCTGCCAGCGTCGGCAAAGAAGCCTGCTTTCCGGCTGGCAGATCTCCCGTATCGACCCCGGCCTCAATATCGCCCACTTGCGAAAGATTTGTCTTGCAAGGCATTGTCTCCGGCAAGGGAACCTATCAATTCGTTTCAAGAAAAGCGCACTACGCACCTGCTGACAGCACGGAATCTCCTGTCATCGCGCAATTGGCAAAGGCATGGGCAGCCAGCCAGGAGACAGCGTCCGACTTCATCATCGCGGAGCGCTATCTGGTTGTCGGGATCGCACCTTGGGTAGCCGCTCCCGGTGCTGCATCCTCCGCCGATGCCTTGCAATGCCGGCTGGTTGTAAAGGACGTGAATAAACACCACGAAGAACTCGTTATTCCAATGACGCAGGTTGGTTTGAAATTCACGGACAAGTTATTGCTCCCGGCGCAAATCCGCCGTGCTCACGATCTGTTGAACCAACATCTCTTGCATACCCACGGTGACTCAACCGTAAAACCGATGATTGCCAGCCGCGAAGGAATCGGCAGAAACGCGACCTTGATTACCTATGCGACGATCAACGAAGCAATCACGGCAGGCACGATTACCGATACCGCACAACTGGACGAGGCACTGCATGCGATGGTAGTGGAAGGCCGCCAGGCACGCCGGCAGGGATACATCCATTCGGAGGAACAGTTAGCGCAATTACGCGCCACGCCGCTAGCAGATTTTTTTGATGAGGCCGCGCCGGACGCGATGCCGGCGGGCCCTTCACGACAGAATACTTAGGTCAATTACAGGCGCTCATCAGGGACCACCGGCGACCGTGCTACCGGCTTGATCATTTTTACCTTGGCTTTTTCTTTGAGGACATTGAGGTAAGCAATCATTTCCTGCTGGGCCAGCGCGCTAGCGATTTGCTGCTGTTCTTCAAGCCGGCGCGGTGCGTCAATTTTCTCTGCCTGAGCGACCTTGCTGATCCGGTAAATCGCGTAACCCTGGCGGCTCAGATCCGCGCCGGCAATGGCTGGCAACTTGCTCACATCGGCTTTCATGACACTGTCGAAGCCAGGGCCGTTGAGGCCGTCATTCTTCGAGCGCGACACGACTTTCGCGACACCAAAACCGGTGGCGTCATCCGCCGTTTTCAATGCTGCCAGCTTCGCCTCACCGGCTTTTTTAGCCAGCACGGCCGACTCTTCGGCGATCACTTTTTCACGCACGACCGCTTCAACTTCGGTAAATGGACGCTTGCTGACGGGTTTGTAATCAACGATACGACCAGCCATCAGCGTGCTCGGTGCGACTTCGATCGCTTCGGTGTTGTGCTTGCTCTTCAGGGCGTCGTCGGCAAAAACGGCATTGAGGAATTTCGGGTTGTTGAACAATGCCGTCGGCGGTGCCAGCGGATTTGGTGTGCGGGTCAGGCCGGAGACGGTTTCGATCTTCAGCTTGAGCTTGTCCGCCACCGGCTTGAGACTGTCTGCCTGTTCGTAGACGGTATTACCGAAGGACTCTGCAGCTTCCGAATACTGCTTAGCGGCTTTCTGTCGCTTGATATCGGCGACAATTTGCGGCTTGACCTGATCGAGCGTCCGGAACGAAGCTGGTTTGATCGCTGTGACTTCGATGATATGGAAACCAAAATCAGATTCAACCAGGCCACTGATTTCATTGAGCTTGAGTTTGAATACCGCCTCTTCAAATGGCGGCGTCATCGCGCCCTTGCCAAAGAAATCGAGGTCGCCACCATCCGGCGCACTGCCCTGATCTTCCGAGCTGGCCATAGCAATTTTCGCAAAATCTCCCGGTGTCTTGCGCACTTGAGCCAGCACCTGCTCTGCCTTGGCTTTTGCAGCGGACTTTTCAGTTGCTGAAGCACCTTTTTTCAGATTAATCAGGATATGACTTGCACGGCGCTGCTCGTCCACGCCGAAACTTTTCTTGTTCTGTTCGTAGAAATCCGCGACTTCCTGATCGGTCACGGCAATCTGGGACGCCAACGCATCGCTGCTCAGCACCACGTATTCAATCGTGGCTTGCTCGGGCAGTTCAAATTGGCGGCCGTTCTTGTCGTAGTACGCTTTCAGCATCTCAGGTGTGACGTTGACTTTAGCCGCGTAATCTGTCGGCTTGAACAGCAGTTCCTGCACCGTGCGCTCCTGATCATTGATGTCAGAGAGGCGCGTGGCCACCGTTTTCGGCGCAAAGGCCGTTGACTGGATCGCCGAATTCAATTGCTGTACCGCCATGTCCTGGCGCAAGCGCTGCTCGTACATCGCTGGCGTCATCCCCTGCATTGCAAGCAGGGAGCGATACCGTTCGCCGTCAAACTTGCCATCGGGACCGACCAGACCGGCAATGCCGGTGATGCTTTGTTGAAGGGCTGCATCAGCCACACTCAGGTGCTGCCGGACTGCTTCGACCGACAATGCCCGTTGGGCGATCAGATTGTCGAGAATGCCCTGACGGGCTTCTGGTGTATCGAACATCTTCGGGTCAAATTGCGCACCAAACATTTGCTTGAACCGTGCCATTTGCTCGCGCTGCGCGGCATCGTACTCAACTTGCGTGATGGGTTGACCGCCGACTTTGGCGATCACGTTTTCCGCATCACCGAAACTTTGGTAACTGCCTAAACCAACCAATGCAAACGACGGGACAATAATTAGCAGCAGCAGAAACTGCATCAGACGTTTATGAGTACGGACAAATTCAAACATGGTCAACCATTCAAAGGCAAGTTGCGACCGATTCTATCGCAGTAACGCATATGAAAAAAGGCGAACTCGCGTTCGCCTTTTCGGATTTTCTGGCGGAGTGGACGGGACTCGCCTACATACTGCAGGCCGCGGAATCGCTTGCAAGCGATTCCATTCGAGTCCCGACGTGATTCCTAGGGAATCACTACTACGTCGTTATTGTTCTGGCGGAGTGGACGGGACTCGAACCCGCGACCCCCGGCGTGACAGGCCGGTATTCTAACCAGCTGAACTACCACTCCTGATTACTGATTCTTCTCACAATCAAATTGCTTGCAATTCAATGGTGCACAACCGGAATACCGTTGTACTGCAGACGACTTGTGGTGGGTGCTGAGGGGCTCGAACCCCCGACCTACGCCTTGTAAGGGCGCCGCTCTACCAACTGAGCTAAGCACCCTGATTGCGGCTTCGGGCTGCCAGTCGACTACAGGTTGCTACTTTTCCGGCGTTTGTCACCACACCGAAGGCAACGATCTTAACCGATACGAGGCTGCATTGCCATGCCTAATTGCGCGAGCGACCGGACAATCATCGCCACCAATCAGGATTCACCGGATTCCCCGCGGTATCTGAATCGCACCAGCAAGTACACACTTGCAGCGGATGTGAATATGGCGCTCCGGAGAGCGCCATATTGTGATCAACAAACCGTGATTAGTGCTTCACGACCAGCGGATCAATCGGCTCTTTCTTTTGCGCCGCCAGTGCACTCAACGCGACCTCTTCATCGGTCAATGGCACAGGCATTCTTTCCAGCGCAACTTCAAGCGCCTTGTCGATCCAGCGTACCGGGACGATCTCGAGCTTGTTCTTGACGTTGTCCGGAATCTCGGCCAGGTCCTTCACGTTTTGCTCGGGAATCATCACGGTCTTGATGCCACCGCGATGCGCCGCCAGCAGCTTTTCTTTTAAGCCACCGATGGGCAGGACTTCACCACGCAAGGTGATTTCGCCTGTCATCGCCACATCGGCACGCACCGGTATCCCGGTAAAGGACGACACCATCGCAATCGTCATCGCGACACCAGCGGACGGGCCGTCTTTTGGCGTTGCACCTTCCGGCACATGGATATGAATGTCGTTCTTTTCGAACGCATCGAGCTTGATGCCGAGGTTACGGGCGCGGCTGCGGACGACGGTACGCGCTGCCTCGATCGACTCCTTCATCACGTCGCCGAGTGTTCCGGTACGGATGATCTGACCCTTGCCCGGCATCGTCACTGCTTCGATCGTCAGCAGATCGCCACCGACTTCCGTCCAGGCCAGACCGACGACTTGGCCGATCTGGTTTTCTTTTTCAGCGACACCGAAATCATAGCGACGCACGCCGAGGAACTTGTCGACATTCTTGCCGGTGACCGCGACTTTTTTCTCCTGCTTTTTGAGCAGCAGCATCTTCACGACCTTGCGGCAGATCTTCGAGATTTCGCGTTCCAGTGCCCGCACACCTGCTTCACGGGTGTAGTAGCGAATGATGTCGCGAATCGCCGATTCGGCCACGCTGATTTCGCCTTCCAGCAAGCCGTTGTTCTTGATTTGCTTCGGTAGCAAATAGCGTTGTGCGATGCTGGTTTTTTCGTCTTCGGTGTAACCCGACAAGCGGATGACTTCCATCCGGTCGAGCAGCGCCGGCGGAATATTGTACGAATTCGACGTCGCCACAAACATCACATCGGACAAGTCGAAATCAACTTCGACGTAGTGGTCTGCAAATGTATGGTTCTGCTCCGGATCCAGCACTTCGAGTAATGCCGACGAGGGATCACCGCGGAAATCCATGCCCAGCTTGTCGATTTCATCAAGCAGGAACAAAGGATTGCGGACACCGGTTTTCGCCAGACTTTGCAATATCTTGCCAGGCATCGAACCGATGTACGTGCGCCGATGGCCGCGAATCTCGGCTTCATCACGCACGCCACCCAGTGCCATGCGCACGAACTTACGGTTCGTTGCACGGGCAATCGACTGGCCTAGCGATGTTTTACCAACGCCCGGAGGACCGACGAAACACAGGATAGGCGCTTTGAGCTTATCGACGCGTTGCTGTACGGCGAGGTATTCCAGAATGCGTTCCTTGACCTTGTCGAGACCGAAATGATCGTCTTCAAGGACTTTCTCGGCATTGGTCAGGTCATTGTTGACCTTGGATTTTTTGCGCCATGGCAGACCAACGAGCGTATCGATATAGTTGCGCACAACAGTTGCTTCGGCCGACATCGGCGACATCAGCTTCAGCTTCTTGAGCTCGCTGGTGGCCTTGGCTAGCGCCTCTTTCGGCATCTTGGCAGCAACGATTTTTTTCTCGAGTTCTTCGAGATCGGCACCCTCTTCGCCTTCGCCCAGCTCTTTCTGGATCGCCTTGACTTGCTCGTTGAGGTAGTACTCGCGCTGCGACTTCTCCATCTGGCGCTTGACGCGACCACGGATACGCTTTTCTACCTGCAGGATGTCCAGCTCGCCTTCAAGCTGGCCCAGCAAATGTTCATGGCGCTTGGCCACATTGAAAATTTCGAGGATGACCTGTTTCTGCTCGAGCTTCAACGGCAGATGGGCAGCAATGGTGTCGGCCAGACGGCCGGCATCATCGATTCCCGCCAGCGAGGTCAGGATTTCAGGGGGAATTTTCTTGTTGAGTTTGACGTACTGGTCGAACTGTTGAACGATCGCACGACGCATCGCCTCGACTTCCGATTCGTCACCGGCTTCAGATTCGACCGGCGTCAGGTCCGCGATGAAATGCGTGTCGAGCTCGCTAATGTGATGGATGCGTGCGCGCTGAGTGCCTTCTACGAGTACCTTGACGGTGCCATCGGGCAGCTTCAGCATCTGCAGGATATTGGCAATGCAACCAATTTCATAAATGTCGTCGGCGGAGGGCTCATCTTTGGCAGCGGCTTTTTGCGCTGCCAGCATGATGCTCTTGCCTTGCT
Source organism: Actimicrobium sp. CCC2.4 (assembly GCF_034347385.1). NCBI lineage: Bacteria > Pseudomonadati > Pseudomonadota > Betaproteobacteria > Burkholderiales > Oxalobacteraceae > Actimicrobium > Actimicrobium sp. CCC2.4. Next base: position 3,122,468 of record NZ_CP133777.1, read on the forward strand.
CCATCGCAGCTTCGAGAGCTTTGATGGATTTGGGGCGACCGACGAATAGCGGTATAACCATGTGCGGGAAAACTACAACATCACGCAAAGGCAATAGCGGCAACTGGGTATGTTCAGTAAAAGTGGGAGTCGTCATGGCGAGCCTTATCAAAAACGTGTAATTGATGTTGGCGCGAGAGCGGAAAACACAAGGCCGTTCACGAACAAATATCAGTGGACTAAAAAGTCCCGCAAAAAACCAGCCAGTATCTAGCACGACTGGAGTCTCAACGGATTGTCACTGGTCCGTATTTTTTTATGCTACTGCGTTCGCCCGAAAAAACCGATGGCAGCACGGTATTTTCGGACGGTAAAACTCAAGAATTTACTTCGAACCGGCCACTTTCGGCTGATCGTGATAAATCATTAACGGCTTGGCACCGTTGGTGATGGTGTTTTCATCAATAACTACTTTTGAAACATTTTGCTGGTTTGGCAGTTCAAACATGACATCCAGCAGAGCGTGCTCCAGAATGGACCGCAAACCACGGGCACCGGTCTTGCGCTGCAAGGCTTTACGGGCAATCGCCTGCAATGCGGCCGGACGGACTTCAAGCTCGGCGCCTTCCATTTGCAGCAAGCGGGCGTACTGCTTGATCAGCGCATTTTTTGGTTCGAGCAAGATCTGGATCATCGCGTCTTCGGTCAGTTCGCTTAATGTCGCAACGACAGGCAAACGGCCGACCAGTTCCGGAATCAGACCAAACTTGATCAGGTCTTCCGGCTCGGCTTCGAGCAACATTTCACTGGCGCTCCGCTCGCTCTGGCTTTTTACGCTGGCCGAGAAACCGATGCCGCTCTTTTCGGAACGGTTGCTGACAATCTTGGCCAGGCCATCGAAAGCACCACCGCAGATAAACATGATGTTGGTCGTATCGATCTGCACAAAATCCTGGTTCGGATGCTTGCGACCGCCTTGTGGAGGCACCGATGCCATCGTACCTTCGATCAGCTTCAGCAAGGCTTGCTGCACGCCTTCACCGGACACATCGCGGGTGATTGACGGGTTGTCCGACTTACGTGAAATTTTGTCGATTTCATCGATATAAACAATGCCCTTCTGGGCTTTTTCAACATCGTAATTACAGGCTTGCAAAAGCTTCTGGATAATGTTTTCAACGTCTTCGCCAACGTAACCTGCTTCGGTCAACGTAGTCGCATCGGCGATCACGAACGGCACATTGAGCATGCGCGCCAGCGTTTGCGCCAGCAGCGTCTTGCCGGAACCCGTTGGTCCCACCAGAAGAATGTTGCTCTTGGCCAGTTCGACATCGTCTTTTTTACCAAGGTGACGCAGACGCTTGTAGTGGTTGTAGACGGCCACGGACAGGATGCGCTTGGCACCATCCTGACCGATCACATACTGACCAAGCAATTCGCAAATTTCCTGTGGCGTCGGTAGCTCGGATTTGGGACCAGCGACGGTTTCAACCGTGGAGGCTTCGTCGCGGATGATGTCATTGCAGAGGTCGATGCACTCGTCGCAGATGAATACTGATGGTCCGGCGATCAGTTTTTTGACCTCATGCTGGCTCTTGCCACAAAATGAGCAATACAGCAATTTCTCGCTGGTAGTAGATTTTTTATCGGACATGGAGGACTTGAATGTGGTGGGGTTTGCTTGATATTACCTGCGAAATCAGGATCCGTCACGGCAGCGCGTCAGAATATCGCCGGACTGAGACCATCACCTGAAAACAAAACGCCCGGACGGTTATTTGTCCGGGCGTTCCGTATTGAGCAGTACGATCCGCCGATTACTCGCGAGTAGTCAGGACTTTATCGATCATGCCGTACTTCTCTGCCTCGTCGGCCGACATGAAGTTGTCACGCTCGGTGTCCCGGCGAATTTCTTCGATCGTTCGTCCGGTCTTGTTAGCAAGAATGCCGTTAAGACGTTCGCGCAAATAAAGAATTTCCTTGGCCTGGATCTCGATGTCGGTTGCCTGTCCTTGCGCACCACCTGATGGCTGGTGAATCATGATGCGCGAATTTGGCAGCGAGAACCGCTTACCTTTAGCACCAGCTGCCAGCAGGAAAGCGCCCATTGAAGCGGCCAGTCCCGTACACAACGTTGACACGTTCGGCTTGATGAACTGCATCGTGTCGAAAATTGCCATGCCGGCTGAGACCGAACCGCCCGGTGAGTTGATGTACAGCGAAATATCTTTGTCCGGATTTTCGCTCTCCAGGAACAGCAGCTGCGCAACGATCAGGTTGGCCACGCCATCATTGACCGGACCCACCAGAAAAATGACGCGTTCTTTCAGCAAGCGCGAATAAATATCGTAGGAGCGTTCCCCGCGTCCGCTTTGCTCGATCACCATCGGGATCATGCCGAGCATCTGTGGTTCCATCGCGAAATTTCTTGTCATCATGAATAGTTGCTTTCCTTTGGAGAGCACACGGCGTTGTTTTATGCCTGTGCGTTGTTGCCCATCAATTCATCGAACGCGACCAGCTTCTCTGTCACTTTCGATTTTCCCAAGACGTAATTGACGACGTTTTCTTCCAATACAAGGGCTTCCACCTCAGCGAGACGATTGCGATCGCTGAAATAGTACTGCATCACTTGCTGAGGATCTTCGTAGCTCTTGGCGAAGTCTTCGACCTGCGCCTTAACCTGGTCTGCAGTGGCTTGCAGGCTATTTGTCTTGACCACTTCGGCCAGGATCAGCCCAAGGCGGACGCGGCGCTCAGCCTGGGCAGTGAACAGCTCAGGAGGAAACGGCATGCTCTTGACGTCCATGCCACGCTGCTGCATATCCTTGCGGGTCAGCTCGACCAGGCGCTCGACGTCTTGCTCGACCAATGCGTTTGGCACATCGAGTTGAGCGGACTTGATCAGCGCATCCATCACGCTATCCTTGGTCTTGGCTTTGGTACGACCGCCCACTTCACGTTCGAGATTGAGTTTGATATCAGCGCGCATCTTGGTAATGTCACCGTCTTCGACACCCAGCGTGATAGCAAACTCGGCGTCGACTTCAGGCATGTGCGCCCACTCGAGTTTTTTCAGTGTGATCGTGAATTCAGCGGTTTTGCCGGCAACATCCTTGCCGTGGTAATCGGCAGGGAACGCCAGCGGGAAAGTTTTTGCCTCGCCGACCTTGAGGCCGGTAATGGCGGCTTCGAATTCCGGCAGCATGCGACCTTCGCCGAGCACGAAGGCGTAGTCATCAGCCTTACCACCCGGGAATTCAACACCGTCGATCATGCCGGTGAAATCGACCGTCACGCGATTATCTTTTTGGGCGGTCTGGTCCGGACCACCGTCGCCATGGGCATCTTGCTCGCCCTTGACGTGGAAGTGGGCACGCTGCTTGCGCAGGATAGCGATGGTTTTGTCGATTTCTGCGTCGGTGACTTCGGTGACGGTTTTTTCAACTTCGGTCACGCTCAGGTCACCGACGATGACTTCCGGATAGATTTCGAAAGTGGCTTCGAAAAGAATGGAGCCTTCGACGGCATCTTCGCCAGCTGCTTTCGGTTCGATGCGCGGGTAACCGGCGACGCGCAAACTGTTTTCGTTGGCGGCATCATTAAAAGCGCGACCAACCTTGTCGTTCAATACTTCGGTTTCGACTTGGTAGCCAAATTGGGCTGCGACCATTTTCATTGGCACTTTGCCAGGACGGAAGCCAGGTGCCTTGGCGGATTTAGCGCGTACCTTCAGGCGTTTTTCGACTTCTGCCTGGACATCTGCCAAAGGGACCGTGATGGTGATACGGCGCTCAAGTTTTTCGAGGGTTTCGACAGCAGTTGCCATGTGAATCGTCCAAATAATGAAAAAGAATTCTGTGGTGCGAGGAGGGGGACTCGAACCCCCACACCATTACTGGCGTCAGGACCTAAACCTGGTGCGTCTACCAATTTCGCCATCCTCGCGGGAAAGTGCACCTGCCAAAAGCAAAAAGCGACCCTGAGGTAAATACGGTCGCCTTGCACTGCCTTTGCCAGAGGCCGTTCTGCATCAGCGCTCGATTTTACTGGATTTTATTCCCGTCCGTCGTGATTTTTGGCGCGGTGCCGGCAGACGCCACTGCGCCAAGCCCTTGCCATCAAGTCACCGACGGTTTTTTTACGCGGAACCACGCCGCATACAGCGCCGGCAGGAACAGCAGCGTGAGCGCTGTGGCGACAATCAACCCGCCCATGATAGCTACCGCCATGGGTCCCCAGAAGACCGACCGTGACAAGGGAATCATCGCCAATACGGCAGCGGCAGCCGTGAGAATAATGGGACGGCAACGTCGCACTGCGGACTCGACAATGGCATCCCACGGCGCGGCACCGGCAGCAATATCCTGCTCGATCTGGTCGATCAGGATCACCGAGTTGCGGATGATCATGCCGAACAGCGCAATCACGCCGAGCTGCGCGACAAAGCCGAATGGCCGGTTCAGTAGCAGCAAGGCCATCGCTGCGCCTGCCACGCCGAGCGGCCCGGTCAGGAAGACCAGCAGCGAGCGCGAGAAGCTATGCAGCTGCAACATCAGTAACGTGAAAATAATGAAGATCACCAGCGGCACATTGGCCGCGATCGATTCCTGTGCCTTGCCGCTATCGGCAGCGGCACCGGCCAGATCAATCTTGTAACCCGCAGGCAAACTGGCCCGCAGCACGTCGAGCTTCGGATTGATCTGACCCGATACCGTCGGTCCCTGAATACCATCGGCCACATCCGATTGCACGGTCACGGCCCATTCGCGGCCTTCACGCCAGATCACGCCCGGCTCCCAGACAAACCGGGCCCGTGCCAGCTGCGACAGCGGCACCGATTTGCCACTGGCCGTCGGAATATTGGCCTGATCCAATGCGGAAATCGTCGAGCGTTCCTCGACGGGCTGACGGACGACGATATCGATGAGGCGATTGCCATCGCGATACTGGCCGACCGTCGAGCCGGTCAGTATCGTATTGGCGGCGCGCATCACGGCCTGCGACGTCACGCCAACCGCGCGCATTTTTTCCTGGTCCAGATCGATCCGCAAGACCTTGACCGATTCGTTCCAGTTATCGTTGACACCGATCGCATTCGGGTTGGTACGCATGATGTCCTTGACCTGATCGGCGATCGCCCGCACCTTCGTCACTTCGGTACCGGTGACACGGAACTGCACCGGATAAGGCACTGGCGGCCCGTTCGGCAACAGCTTGACGCGGCCGCGCACCTCCGGAAAATCCGTCTTGAAAATCGCGACTATCTTCAGGCGCAAGGCCTCGCGCGCTTTCAGGTCTTTGGCCAGCACAACGATTTGCGAGACATTGGTCTGCGGAAAAATCTGGTCCAGCGGCAGATAAAAACGCGGGCTGCCGGTGCCGACATAGCTGGTCACGCTCTCGACACCGTCCTGTTTCTGGATAAAGGCCTCGAACTTTTTCGCCTGCGCTTCGGTGGCCTTGAAGGCGGAGCCTTCCGGCAGCCACAGCTCCACCATCAGTTCGGTACGACTGGAATCCGGAAAAAATTGCTGCTCGATAAACTTGAAGCCGAACACGCCCAGACCGAATGCCGCCAGCGTCAGCAAGATCGTGGTCTTGCGCCACTCGACGCACCAGTTGACCGTCTTGCGAAACCGGTTGTACATCGGCGTGTTGAACAATTCATGATGGGCATCAGCGCCGGCAGCAGGCTTGACCTTGAGCAGCAGGTAGCCGAGATAGGGCGTGAAAATCACGGCCACCAGCCAGGAAATAATCAGGGCCAGGGCATTGACTGAAAACATCGAGAACGTGTACTCGCCGGCGGCCGACTTGGCCAGGCCGATCGGCAGAAAACCCGCGGCGGTGATGAGCGTGCCGGTCAGCATCGGCATCGCCGTCGACGTGTAGGCAAATGTGGCGGCATCAAAGCGCGACAGCCCTTCTTCCATTTTCCGCACCATCATTTCGACGGCGATGATGGCATCGTCGACCAGCAGGCCAAGCGCGATGATCAGCGCACCCAGCGAAATCTTGTGCAGGTCAATGTCCAGGATGCGCATGAACAGGAAGGTGATGGCCAGCACCAGCGGGATCGTCAGGCCGACCACCAGGCCGGGACGGATATCGAGACGGAATGGTTTGGTATGCAGGCCCAGCGCCAGAAAACTGACTGCCAGCACAATCAGCACGGCTTCGACCAGCGTGTGCAGGAATTCGCTGACCGAGGCAATCACGGCTTTCGGCTGGTCGGCCACGCGCGACAATTCGACCCCGACCGGCAACTTGGCCTTGATCGTCGCCAGCGTACTGTCCAGGCTCTTGCCGAGTTCAATGATGTTGCCGCCCTTCTCCATCGAAATGCCGAGACCGATGACCTCCTTGCCATTGAAGCGCATCTTATCCTGCGGTGGATCGCGATACTCGCGTCGCACCGTGGCAAAGTCACCAAGCTTGAAACTGGTGCCATTGGCGCGCAGGTCGAGGTTCTGTAAGTCCTTGACGGTCAATAACGCGCCGCTCACGCGCACCTGCAAGTTATCGGTCTGCGTGACCAGCACGCCGGTGCCCTCGACCGGGTTTTGTGCGGCCAGTTGCGCGATGATGCTGTCGAGCGTGATGCCGAGCTGGGCAAATTTCTTTTGTGAAAATTCGATCGTGATGCGCTCATCCTGCACCCCGAACAGCTCAACCTTGGCGACTGACTTCGCGCGCAATAATTGCTGGCGCACAAAATCGGCATAATCCTTCACTTCGGCATACGTGAATCCGTCGCCCGACAACGCCACGATCGAGCCGTAGGTATCACCAAATTCATCGTTGAAGTAAGGTCCATTGACGCCGGCAGGCAAGGTGGCGCGGATATCGCCGATTTTCTTGCGCACCTGGTACCAGGAGGCGGCGGTTTCCTTGGGCGGCGTCGACTCGCGCAATTGCAGGATGATGGTTGTTTCACCGGGCTTCGAATAGCTGCGGATCTTGTCGATGTACGGTGTTTCCTGCAGCTTTTTTTCGAGCTTGTCGGCGACTTGCTCGGCCATCTGCAATGCTGTCGCGCCAGGCCAGGTTGCCCGCACCACCATCGCCCGGAACGTGAACGGCGGGTCCTCGTCCTGACCCAGGCGGGCGTAACTGAGCATGCCGCCTATCAGCAGCACGGCCATCAAATAACGGGTCAGCGGAATGTGTTCCAGTGCCCAACGCGACAGGTTGAATCCGCCCTTCATTTGCTTGCTCCGCCCGATTTGCCAGCCGATTGCAGGGCCGCGTCGCGGACCGCGAGGTCATCGTTGAGGATGGTGACTTTCTGCCCGGGCTTGAGCAAGTTGACGCCGGCGGTGACGATGGTCTGGCCGGGCGCCACGCCACCGGAGAGCAAAATATCATTACCGGCCGGGCCGGAAATCTGTACTGGCACGAGCTTGACGACACCGCCTTCGATGACCCAGACCGCGGTCGCCGACTTGTCGCGCACCAGCGCGTTGAGCGGAACCCGGATCATCGCGCGCGGGATGCTGCTGACAAAACTAACGTAAGCCGTCATGCCAAGTCGCACCTGCGTCGCCTCGGCCGGCAACGCAATCCGTGCAGTGAAAGTACGCGAGACCGGATCTGCCATCGGCGACAGCTCGCGCAGCTTGCCCTGAATGATGGTGCCCGGATCGGCCCAGACATGGACACGGATATCCGTCACCTGGCGCAACAGGTCCACCTGGTCTTCGGGAATACCGATGACGACATCCTTCTCGCGCGTCTGCGCCACGCGCACCACCGGCGTACCGGCTGCAACGACCTGACCGGCTTCGGCATCGATGCCGGTAACCACGCCATCGACATCGGCAACCAGCGTGGCATAGCCGGTCTGGTTCGATTGATTACGCGCCGCGGCAGTGGCCTGATCGAAGCTGGCTTGCGCTGCCTGAAACGCGGTTTGCTTGGCGTCCAGCACAGCCTGACTGACAAAATTACGCGCCCGTAAATCTTCATAGCGCTGTTGCTCGGCCCTGGCCAGATCACGATTGCTCTGCGCCGCTTTCAATACCGCCGCCGTTTGCAATTGCGCCAGCTGCAAATCCTGCGGATCGAGCTGCATCAGCACCTGGCCACGCTTGACCAGACTACCGACCTCTACCTTGCGCGCGACGATCTTGCCACCGACCCGGAATCCGAGGCGCGATTCGATGCGCGGTCGCACATCGCCGGAAAATTCCGCCTTCGCCTCCGTATCCGCCGCAGCCAGCGTCATGGCCCGGACAGGGCGGATATCTTCAGCTTTTTCGACTGGTTTGGAACAGGCAGCGAGCAATGCTAGCGTCAGCACGAGCGAAGTCGTCGACGCAACAGGGAAACGGGAGGAATTGAGACGGGAGGCCAAGGTGCTTTCCTTTATGATGCGGGCTGAAAAAGAAGTACTGGAAACGGGAATTTCTGCCCGTACTTCTTGTACCGCTGCGAGCTTAAAACAATTACTGACCAATCAGTTAGTAATTATTACAAAAGTCCGTCTGAATTTTTAAACCGCCCTTCTGGCCCGGAGAAAACCTGCATGGCCGTCGATCATTACGAAAATTTTCCGGTTGCCTCCATCCTGCTGCCAGCGCGGCTTCGCCCGGCCGTCGAAGCCATTTATGCGTTCGCCCGCAGCGCCGATGACATCGCCGACGAAGGCGATGCGAGACCGGACCAGCGCATCGCGGCACTCGATGCCTACGAAGCGCAACTTGACCTGATCGCCGCCGGAGGCGTACCGACCGAAGCGCTGTTTCGCAAGCTCCATGGCATTGTGCAGGCGTGGCAATTGCCACTGACGCCGCTGCGGGACTTGCTGTCAGCGTTCCGGCAAGATGTCGTGACGACCCGCTACGCCGATTTCACGACGCTGCTTGATTACTGTCGACGCTCGGCCAACCCGGTCGGGGCGCTGATGCTACATCTGTACGGCGCGGCCGACGTGCGCAATCTGGCGCAATCGGACGCCATCTGCAGCGCGCTACAGCTGATCAACTTCTGGCAGGACGTCGCCATCGACTGGCAGAAATCGCGCATCTATTTGCCGATGGAGGATCTGGCCCGTTTCGGGGTGGACGAAACCCGGCTCGACGAACAGCGCGTTGATGGCGCCTGGCGTCAATTGATGGCCTTCGAAGTCGAGCGCGCCCGCGCGCTGCTGCTGGCCGGCGCGCCGCTCGCCCTGCGCCTGCCGGGACGGATAGGCTGGGAATTGCGGCTGGTGGTGCAAGGCGGATTGCATATCCTCGCCGCCATCGAAGCCGCGGATTACGACGTCTTCCGGCAGCGTCCCACGCTGCGCAAGGCAGACTATCTGCGCCTGCTGTGGCGGGCGCTGCGGATGTAAATACCAGCGGTATCGACATAAGATTTGTCGGTATCGCCACTGTCGGCTAGCATAGCGGCTTCGATTCCTGCCCGGCGCATCCATGTCCCCAGACGAGTACTGTCAACAAAAAGCCGCCCAGAGCGGCTCCAGTTTTTATTACAGCTTTTTGTTCCTGCCGGCCGAGCGCCGGCGCGCCATCACCGCCCTGTATGCGTTTTGCCGCGAGGTCGATGACACCGTCGACGAATGCACCGATGTCGGCATTGCCCGCACCAAACTGCACTGGTGGCGCAGCGAAATCGGCGCGATGCTGACCGGCACGCCGACCCATCCGGTGACGCTGGCATTGCAACCCCACATGGCGACCTACCAGCTCGATGGCCAGCATTTGCTCGCCATCATCGATGGTATGGAAATGGACCTGGACCAGACCCGGTACCTCGATTACATCGGACTGCAGCGCTATTGCTGGCATGTCGCCGGCGTGGTCGGCATCCTGTCGGCCAGCATCTTCGGCTATACCGACAAGCAAACTTTGCAGTACGCCGAAAAACTCGGGCTGGCATTTCAGCTGACCAACATCATCCGCGACGTCGGCGAAGACGCCCGTATCGGCCGGATCTACCTTCCCGTCAATGAACTACAGCAGTTCGGCGTGACCGCCGCGGACTTGCTCGCGGCCCGGCATAACGACCAGTTCGAGAACCTGATGCGCTTCCAGGTACGCCGCGCCCAGGCCGCCTACGACGAAGCCTTCGCGCTACTGCCGGCGGCCGACCGACGCAGCCAGCGACCGGGTCTGATGATGTCGGCGATCTACCGCGCCCTGCTCTCGGAAATCGAACTCGATGGCTTCCATGTCCTGAACCAGCGTATTTCGCTGACGCCCATCCGCAAATTGTGGCTGGCCTGGCGTACCTACATTCGCGGATGACAGCCGCCGCGAGACACACCGCCGTCATTGGTGCCGGCTGGGCCGGCTGCGCTGCGGCCGTCGAACTGGCTGCGGCTGGTCGCGTGGTCACGCTCTTCGAAGCGGCACGAACGCCGGGGGGTCGAGCGCGTCAGGTCACCTTCCACGGCTTATCACTCGATAATGGCCAGCACATCCTGCTGGGCGCCTATCGCGAGACGCTGCGCCTGATGCATCAGGTCGGCATCGATCCCGATACCGCGATGCTGCGCCTGCCACTGCAAATGCGCTATCCGCCGGGAACCGGCATGAACTTCGTTGCGCCGGCCTTGCCGGCCCCATGGCATCTGGTCGTCGCGCTGTGGCGTGCCAGCGGCCTGACCCGCACCGACAAGCTCGCGCTGATGCGTTTTTCGTCGGCCGCACGCTGGATGGACTGGCACCTCAATACCGATTGCAGCGTCACGGAACTGCTGGCGCGTTTCGACCAAACGGCAACGCTGGTGCAGCTGATGTGGCGGCCACTATGCATCGCCGCACTCAATACCCCACCGGAACGGGCTTCGGCGCAAGTGTTCCTCAATGTGCTGAAAGACAGCCTCGGTGCGCGCCGCGCCAGCTCCGACATGCTGCTGCCACGCTGCGATCTGAGCAGTCTGTTTCCGCACCAGGCCGCACAGTACGTCGAACAGCGCCATGGCCGGCTCCTGGCCGGCACCCGTATCACCGGTATCGTGCGGCAAGACCATGGCTGGCAACTGACCAGCGCCGGAGCCACGCACAATGCCGATGAGATCGTGCTGGCCACCGACAGCGGGAATGCCGCCACATTGCTTGCGCCGCTGGCAGACATCAGCGTGCTGCAGGCGCTGAACCATGAGCCGATCACGACCTGCTATCTGCAATATCCTCCCGACCGACGTCTGCCCGAGCCATTCCATGCCCTCGTCGATGATCCTCAACAGCAGCACTGGGGTCAGTTCGTCTTCGATCGCGGTCAGCTCGATGCCCGCCATGACGGCCTGTTTGCTGTCGTGGTCAGTGCCTCGACCGAGGCCATTGCGGCCGGCCAGACCACGCTGGCAGCGGCGATCGCGCAGCAACTGGCGCAGGCGTTTTCCCGTCCCGAACTGACAGTGCCGATATGGAGCCAGGTGATTTCCGAAAAACGTGCCACGTTCAGTTGCACACCCGGCTTGCTACGCCCGGATAACCGAACCGCATTCGCCAACCTGATGCTGGCCGGTGATTACACTGCCAGTGCGTATCCATCCACGATCGAATCCGCCGTACGCAGTGGCGTGGCCGCCGCCGGGGCGTTGCTGGCACGCGACTAATGGCCGCCAGCAGGCCTGCCCTCTACTAGCTTGCAGGCGACGTCTTCGCGACGCGTCTAGCCCCTTCTTCTCTTTTGAGTTCATTTGTTGATTGTCAAGGAATGCGGTCATCTGCCGCATACACTTTTCGCATGTTTTGGCCTTGCATCAAGTAGTCCGTCATGCACGCGGACAGGAGCCAAAGCCCGTCCTATCAAAAAATACTCAGGGAAGCGCACACATGCACCAACACTCCGATGCTGTCCGGGTCTTATTTGCGCGCGCGCTCATTGTGCTCGCAGCACTGCTGATCGCCTTGCCATTGCAGGCACAAACGACATCCTCACCAGCGAACGACACACCGTCTCCTGTTCAGATCGAGATTCCGAGCACAGCGCAGCTCGGTGCGGTCACTGATGGTCCGGTTGGGCTGACTCTGCCAGAGTCGCAAGATCCGGGACGGCTCGAAGGCGGTATCGCCCAGGTCGACAATCTTGACAACTTGCCCGCTCGCACGATCAACATCGGCGACGCCATGCCAACCCTGAGCGACAGGCCGCTCGTCGCGATGATGGCGGCATTGCTGTTCATGATCGTGCTGATCATGGCGCTGTACGGCGTTCGCCATTTCATCTTCACGATCAGCAGACTGTTTGGAAAGCAACGCCATCCTTACATCGATATCGACCAGGCGGACTGGCCGATGATTACGGTATTCATCGCTGCCCACAACGAAGAAAAAGTCATTGCCGGCTGCATCGAAGCACTCCTCGACACCAACTATCCGGCCGACCGGCTCAAAATCGTACCGGTCAACGACCGCTCGCTGGACCGTACCCGTGAAATTATTGACGGTTATGTTGCGCGCTATCCCGGACGCATCACGCCATTCCACCGACTGACCGGCAAGGCCGGCAAAGCCGCTGCACTGAAGGATGCACTGGCCTATGTCGAAGGCGACATCGTCATCATCTTCGATGCCGATTACGTCCCCGGTCGCGGCTTGCTCAAACAACTGGTGGCACCTTTTTTTGACCCCGAGGTCGGTGCCGTGATGGGTCGGGTCGTGCCGATGAACGCCGGTACCAACCTGCTCACCCGCATGCTGGACCTCGAACGTGCGGGCGGCTACCAGGTCGATCAGCAAGCCCGCATGAACTTGCGCCTGTTGCCACAATATGGCGGCACCGTCGGCGGGGTGCGCTGCTCTGCCGTGCACGCAGTCGGTGGCTGGCACGACGACATCCTCGCCGAGGATACCGACATTACCTACCGCCTGATGCTCAACGGCTGGAAGACGGTCTACACCAACCGCTCCGAATGCTACGAAGAAGTCCCTGAGGACTGGGGCGTACGCATCAAGCAAGTCAAGCGCTGGTCCAAAGGGCATAACCAGGTCATGGTGCGGTACTGGTACAGCTTCCTCACCAGTCCGTATCTGAGCTTGCGCGAGCGTGTTGACGGCATGCTGTTGCTGCTGGTTTTTATCGTTCCGCTGCTACTGCTGTGCGGCTGGTTCATCGTCCTGGCCTTGTACTTCGCCAATGCCGGCTCGCTGCTCAATCGACTGATCCCCGCCTTTGCCTTGATGACCTTCAGCACGCTCGGTAATTTCGCCGCCTTTTTTGAAATCGCGATCGCGGTGCTACTCGACGGTAATCGCAAGCGCTTGCGCCTGCTGCCATTCAATCTACTGTGTTTCTTCATTAGCCTGTTTGCCATCTCCCACGCCTCATGGAGCCTGTTCGTTGACTGGCTCTTCAAGCGTGAAATGGTGTGGGACAAGACCGTTCGCTACCGCCAACCACCGGTGCCTTGATCATGAATTCCACTCTCGCCCTATTGCTTTTCTGCCTGTTGTGTCTCGCCATGCTCATGCTGCCGTTCATCCCTGCAGTCAGTGAATGGCGCACTCCCAGAGATCATTCGCCGCTGCCGATTTCACGTCAGTACGCCAATGAAATCGACTATTTCACACATCAATTTCGCAACGACGCACTTGCTGACATCGCCGGCGCGCGCGCCGACGGCAAATTCGATTACGTCAATGGCCCGCCGGAACAAATGTCCTGGATGGATGGCACCCGGCCGCTGATCGGACTAGAGGTAGTCCACTCCGCTGCCGGGATTCGCTGCAACCGGCCACTTTATTTGCATGCCGATCTCGACTGCGGTGACAACAGCAGCCTGACCAGTGTCCTGTCAAACGGAACGATACAGCTCGGCAGTAACGGCGAAATCCTTGAATGGGGTCATGCCGACGGATCGATCACGCTTGGTGCGGGGTGTGTCGCGTTGCGTCGACTGTCCTCGGAAGTGAGCATCGAACTCGGCGGCCGCTGCTGCTTCGAAAGGCTCAGTGCGCCAACGATACGCCTGGGAAAAACAACGGCAACGGCACCAAAAAAACTGGTCAGCCATATGCCGGCCAGCCTCAATGATTTGCCCGGCGCGATACGCCGGACCGACACGCTCACCCTGGTCAAAGGAAACTGCCGACTGGCCGATGGCCATCACTACACCGGATCGCTCATTGTCACCGGCAATCTCACCATCGGTCATCACACAGTCGTCAACGGTAACGTCAAGGTGCGCAATGCGGTACAGGTCGGCCGATCTGCCTGCATTACCGGGTCTCTGATCTGTGAAAACCGTATCGATCTGCGCGACAACGCTACCGTTGCCGGACCGCTGATCTCCGAAACCGACATCGTTCTCGGTAGTGGCACCACCATAGGACGCGTCGATGCGCCCACCACAATCAGTGCCGACAATCTAGTCGCAAAAACCGGCGCGATTGTGCATGGTGCCATCTGGGCAAGGAAAGTCGGCGTCGTGTGGGAGCCATGATCCGTCGCTGGCTGATATCTGCGCTGCTGTTGCCATTTCTGTCGTCGCCGATCGTATTGCAGGCAGCACCGGGATTGGAGTTGAGGGGATTTGCGGAAGGATCGGGGGCCATCATGATCCTCGAAACGGGGAGCGTCATTGATCCGTATTTCACGCTGCAGGCGTTGTTGCTGGCCCATGAAAATGGCCTGGACATCTCTGCCTATGCGTCGCAATGGGTCAACTGGCTGATTGCACGACAGCGTCTTGATGGCAGTTTCGATCGCTACTGCCGCATCGGTCCGGTCTGGCTGGCTTGCCGGGGAGCCGATGCAGACGACGCATTGCTGGCGATCTGGCTCAAGTTCCTCGACACGATGCCAGCGCAACTCAATAGCCAACCGGCATGGCGCAAGAGTCACGACGCCGCTAGCAAGACGCTGGCCACGCTGCTCGACCGGAAACGCGGCATCTATCTGGTATCGCCAACTTTCCAGCAGGGGCTGTTCATGGACAACCTCGAGGTCTGGTCCTACCAGACTGCGCGCACCGGACTGGCTGCAAGCGTGGGCGCACGTGAGTTCGCTAGAGCAATCCGCAATACCTTCTGGTACGCACCTTCAGGGCGCTTTCTCGTGTCGACCCAACCGGAACAAAAAACCATGTTGCCCGGATTCTATCCGGACTACGTCGCTCAACTATTCCCGCTGCTGGTGGACTATCCGCTGCTACCCGACGAGACCGGCAGCTATTACCGCGCGTGGATGAAGCAACACCGCACGCTCTGGCTTAGCCAGGTCAGCCATGACTATGCATGGGGATTGATCGCCTACGTCGCCCTGAAACAAAACGACAAACCCTCAGCGCAATGCTGGCTGCGCGAAGCACTGCCGTATCAACAAACCGGCCACTGGACCGTGACTGACGAAGTCATTGCGCAGATTTTGCAAAAAAAGGGATTGCTGCCAGCGGCCGCGAATGTTGGCTGCAACTGACGGTGTTTCCGGCTAACCATGACGTAGCACCAGCTCCATCTACACAACTTAAGTGGATAGATAGTCACCATGACTTTTATCAAATAGAGCCAAAAACTCAAATGCTATAAAAGCGCAACGCTTAAAAAGAGTCAGGTTTTTCACCAGTCCCGACCCGAAAATCAGCCCTGCGACTTCTGCCCATGCGCCGCGCAACAAGGATAGAAGGTCGGCCGGAATCGATCCATCGAACAACGACTATCCATCGCAACCCAACCCATCAACTTTCCTTCACTCATGCAAAAAAAAACTTTTCTTACTTGCCTAGGAACACGGCCGGAAATCATCAAGATGGCCCCCGTTTATAAGGCACTGCAAGCTCGCGGACAACACGTACAAATCATTCATACCGGACAACATGAGGCCGTTGCCCACGAACTGTACCGCTTCTTCGATATGCCCCCGGATATCGTCATCAACCTGCAGCGCAAGTCGTCCGCACTGGCGCATCTGACGTCGGCACTGACTGACGGACTTGCGGACGCCGTACGGTCGCTGCAACCCGATGTCATCCTGGTCCAAGGCGATACCAGTTCCGCATTCGTCGGTGCCCTGACCGGCTATTACGACGACATCCCCGTCGCCCATGTCGAAGCCGGCCTGCGTACCCATCAGCGCGATCCCTTCCCCGAAGAAAAAAATCGCGAGTTGATCGGCCGACTGGCGCGCTGGCATTTCCCGCCAACCAAACAGGCCAGGGACAACCTGCGTGCAGAAAATATCGCCAACGACAATATCTTCATGGTGGGCAACACGGTGATCGATGCGGCCCTCTGGACCCGTGACCGTTTGCAACATGCCGCGGGCGAAAACAACCCGGCTATCCCGGAAAATGCACGGACATTCCTGCGCCAGTATCGCGACGATCGACTCATCCTGATCACGGCACACCGACGCGAAAACTGGGGTGCACCAATACGCCAGATCGCGCAAGCGGCAGCGGCCATCGTCGCCCGACATGATGGTGTGGTTGCACTGTGGCCAGTCCACCCGAATCCGGCGGTGCGTAGCGATGTCGAACGTGAAATCTCGGCACTTCCACCGAACGTCAGAGAACGCATCTGCCTGACTGACCCGCTCGACTATCCGGCGCTCATTGATTTGCTGGTGCGCTGTCATTTCACGCTGACGGATTCCGGCGGTATCCAGGAAGAAGCCTCGGCCTTTGCAAAGCCGGTTTTGATCGCCCGCACGAGCACCGAACGCCAGGAACTCGTCGAGGCCGGAGGTGCTTTGCTGGTTGGCACTGACATTGCCTTCATCTGCGAACAGGCGCGTCTATTGCTCGATGACAGCGCGACCTACCGACGCATGCAAGTCCATCAAAGCCCCTTCGGAGACGGCCATGCGGCACAGCGAATCGCTGCGATTCTGGCACCGGCCCCTTCTCACGGAGCCGAAATTGCCAGCTAACTTTTACCGGAGTTGCCACGCCATCGCCTTGTTTGGACTAGTAGCACTGCCAGTCCACGCCGAAACAAGCCAGACTGCGCCGCCGGATGTGCTGTTGCGACCGGCACTGCGCGCATTCGAAGTCACCACTGGCACCCAGCAACTGACTGGCGGTTATTCGTCGTGGCACCACCTCACCGTCCGGGGCGTAATGGAACAGGGCAGGCACTTACTGCAAGGGGAACTGTCAAGCAAGCGCGAATACGATACCGGCGGCACCTTCGCGGGTCTGACCGACACCATCACCCTGGACGACCGGTGGTTTGCCAGTGCATCGATCGGGCTTGGCGATGGTGCTTTCTACTTACCCCGCTATCGCGTTGATGGCTTTCTCTACAAAAAATGGTTACCTGAAAAAAACTTCATCAGTTCGATCGGACTTGGCTATTACGACGCACCCGACGGTCATGTCGACCGCAGCCTCAGCTTGGGCGGAGCGTGGTATTTCGAACAGCCGCTGGTGCTGGAAGCCGGGGTGCGCTTCAATCGCAGCAGTCCCGGCGCTGTGATGACGCGTCAGCAGTTTATCGCCACCAGCTACAACCCCGATCCACGTAATGCACTGTCGGCACGCGTAGCCTGGGGCAATGAAGGCTATCTACCATTGACGCCGGACACCAGCCTGGTGAACTTCAATAGCCAGGAGGCCAGTCTGGCGTGGCGCCGCCGGATCAATCAGAACTGGGGGGGCAGCATCAGCATTAGTCATTACCGCAACCCGACCTACGAACGTAGCGGCATTGATATCGGCTTGTCGCGACATTTCGATTGAGTAATATGCAAAATCAAAAAGACTCCCTTTCCGCACCACTACAAATGCGCAACGCGGCCATCGTATCCGCCGCGCGCGCTATCCAGGAAGCCCGCCAGCACCACGCGACGGCGGGCCAGCATCGTGCTCTGCGCCGACTCACCGCCGGTCCGTCCGTGATTGCGCAGGCGCTTTTGCTACCGACCGTAGTTTGTACGTTGCTGCTGCTTGGCGAGCCATTCATCCTGAACTTCTGGCGTGGCTGCATCCAATTCTGGCTGACACGCCTCGATATCCCGCTCTATGCCGAACAGCAGACGATGGCAATGAAGACCTTGAATTTTGAGTGGATAGGTGCGGCCAACGCATCGTACATGCCGAGTTTCACGACCAAGCTCGCGTCAGCAATGACCACCTTCGTCGTGTTTGCGCTGACTTCAAACATGCACAAAGACAAGTTACCGTTGCAGTACCTGTTACGCATCGTCTGTGTCGTCCAGGCGCTTGCCCTGCTGTTTTTCTGGTACGCACCATCACAATTCCCGTATTCGATTCCGGATCACATGCGCGACATCGTCAGCATGGGAAGCATGCTGATGCTGGCGATACCGGTAATGCTGGCAATCGGCTATTACCTGCTGGACTTGAGCCTGACCGCCAAAATCACCCACACAATGTTCATCCTGAGCTACTTCATCCTGATGATTCCGCACAAGGTCGTCTTGCATACGCTGATTCTCTACAAGATGTCGCTGCTCTACATGCCCGTGCTCTACATCTGCCTCGGTGCTGTCTTCGACATGCTGTTGTTCGTCGCGCTGTATTCCTGGACCGTCAGCATGGTGCCGGAGGAGATCACCCGATAGCCGGAGGATTCCGGATATTTATAGTCAGACCAGCGTCGAGTACCACGCTGATCTCCCACCCGGAATTGCGACGCCGAATCGCGATCGAGATGCCAATTCACCCGCCGATCACTCCGGAAATAGTCTGGTCGATATGCCGGCAAGGAGGCGCACAGCGTCTGCGTAAGCCAGGCAGCCTCATTAATTAAGACAAGGAATTTCGCTTGAAAATCACTAAAAACGGCTGGATATTGCTCGTCATCGCAGCGCTTGCCAGCAGCACGCTGGCCTATGCCATTTGGCCGTCATTCGATCAAAAACGCACATTGGCCTTGCTGGTGGCGGACGGAACCGATGCCGATATCGAAAAAATCTGGCAGCAGGCCGCGCTGGAAGAAGGCATCAAGCTCGAAATCGTCACGGCCAGCCAATTCCTGCGAGCCCGTCCATCCGATCAGAAAAACTATGCGGGGATCGTCGTGCCGGACAAACTACACCGGCGTGCTTCCGCGTATCTGACCGACACGCTGCGGGATTATGTTCGCCAGGGCGGCAAACTCATGCTGGTCTTTGACGCGCTGACCTATGACCTCAGCGGGGCCTATGCTCCTGTCAGTGCGCGACTGTCTGATGTCGCCGGCGTGGAATATGCCATGTACGAAAAATTCGGCAAGGCAGTCGTGCGGGCCAGTCCGGTGATTGGTACCAGCGAGTCCGTCTTAAGCATTGGCATCCCGCCCGGCCGGACCCAGGTGGAGCAGCCGGTCTCGTGGAACAATCAGAAATTCGATCACTGGATGACCACCTATCGCTACGACGAACTGAAATATCCGCTATTCCAGACAGGGATCGTCTCTCCTGATACCAAGGTGCTGATGCTGACACCGGAGGCTCATGTGGTTGCTGCCAGACATCGGCTTGGCAAGGGCGAAACCCTTTTCATTAACCTGCCGCTCGGCTTGCTCAAGAACAGTACCGATGGCTTGCTGATGCACGCATTTTTGCGTTATTTTTCGGATGACTTTGTCGGTCTGCCACGTTTGTTACCCGCACCGGATGGGGTTGGCGGACTCATCTTGAATATTCACGTGGATAATGGTTCTGCCATCAAGAGCCTTGCGACGCTGCAAAAAATGGGAATCTTCGATCAGGGGCCCTACTCGATCCACTTCACGGCCGGCCCCGACGTCAACCAGTTTGGTGATGGCTTCGGCATGGATGTCGTACACAACGAGAAGACCCAGCAGTGGATACGGTATTTGCAGGCGCGCGGCAATGCCATCGGCAATCATGGAGGCTGGATCCATAATTATTTCGGCACGCGCATCAACGATACGAACAGCAACGAATATGAAAAATATCTCGTCTACAACAATGATGCGATGCGCACTGTCACCGGTCGGCCCATTACCGAATATTCGGCACCGATCGGCAACCACCCGCGTTGGGTCACCGACTGGATCGGCCAACATGGCGTCGAAACCTACTACACCACGTCCAACCTGGGCATGGGCCCGACGCGCATGTTCCAGAATAATGCGCTCATCGACAAACACACCTGGTCGATCCCGATCACACCGTTCGGTCGCATTGCGTCGTTCGAAGAAGCTATGTTCGCCAAGCAGCCCGCCGGTCCGATGACCGACTGGCTCGTGGCACTCACCCGATTTGTAGCGTCCAACAACACCATCCGCCAGATTTATTGCCACCCGATCGGTGTGCCGTATTACGCCGACTCGATGCATGCGTTGCTCGATACGGCAAAGTCGCTTCAGGAGCAACACAAGTTCAAATGGCGCACGATGACCGATGTCGCGCGCTTCATGACGCGCAGGGAGGACGTGGAATGGAAGTTAAGCGATCAGGGTAGCGGCCTTGAATTGAAAGCCAGCCATCCCACCTCATTGGCACAAATGGCCTGGCGGCTTCCGGCAGCCATCTGCCACAAGCCGCAAGTTACCCGCGGCAAAGGCAGCGTCAGCAAACAAGCCGATGGCAACTGGCAGGCCACTGCAGAAGATGGCCGGGAGTTTACCGTGACTTGCGCCAAAGAGAGCAGTGCCAGCTAGCAGGCGGCACCATCGCGACGGTACAAGAAAGGTAGTTACGTGCGCGACTGCCGGCAAGACAGAAATGGATTGCCGCAGCGGTCAAAGGGCAGCATCGCGAATTTTTTCCAGCGCCTCGTCAATGCGCTCGACGGCGATGATGGTCAAGCCTTCGACCTTGCCTTTCGGCGCATTCGCCTTCGGGATCATCGCGATTGAAAATCCCAGCTTGGCGGCTTCGCGCAAGCGCTCCTGTCCGCGCGGCGCCGGACGGATTTCACCGGCCAGACCGACCTCGCCAAATACCACCAGACCGCGTGGCAAGGGCTTGTTGCGCAATGAGGACTGGATCGCCAGCATCACGGCCAGGTCAGCCGCCGGTTCGGTGATCTTGACGCCACCGACGGCGTTGATGAAGACATCCTGATCGAAGGCTGCCACGCCGGCATGTCGATGCAGCACGGCGAGTAACATCGCCAGCCGGTTTTGATCAAGTCCCACCGACAGACGCCGGGCATTCGGCGCATGCGAAGTATCGACCAGCGCCTGTATCTCGACCAGCAAGGGCCGCGTTCCCTCTTGCGTCACCATCACGCAAGAGCCCGGAACCTGGTTATCGTGCTGCGACAAGAACAGGGCCGAGGGGTTGGACACACCCTTCAAGCCCTTCTCGGTCATCGCAAACACGCCCAGTTCATTGACCGCGCCGAAACGATTTTTAACCGCGCGGACCAGCCGGAAACTGGAGTGGGTATCGCCCTCGAAATACAGCACCGTATCCACGATGTGCTCCAGTACACGCGGCCCTGCCAGTGCACCCTCCTTGGTGACATGCCCGACCATGATGATGGTCACGCCGGTCTGCTTGGCAGTACGCGTGAGTTGCGCCGCACATTCACGCACCTGCGCCACCGACCCCGGTGCCGAACTGAGTGCATCCGAATACACCGTTTGAATCGAATCGATCACGGCGACGTCGGGCTTGTGTTCGGCCAGCGTGTACAGGATTTTTTCGAGCTGGATTTCGGCCTGCAACTGCAGGTCTTTGGCGTCAACCGCCAGTCGCTTGGCGCGCAACGCAATCTGTGCACCCGATTCCTCGCCACTGACATACAGCACCTTCTTGCTGCGCGAGAGATTGGCCAGCGCCTGCAATAACAGCGTCGATTTGCCGATGCCCGGATCGCCTCCGATCAGCACCACACCGCCCGGCACCAGGCCGCCGCCAAGCACACGATCGAATTCTTCGATACCGGTGCCAAAGCGTGGCACCTCGACAGCCTCGATATCGGCCAGCGACAGCACCGGGGCAGTCTGCGCCAGGCTCACGGGCGCGGCCTGCTGCGACAAGCGGTTGATGCCGGCGCTTTCGATCTGGGTTTCAACGAGCGCATTCCATTGCCCGCAGGACGGACACTGGCCCGTCCACTTGTTGCTGATGCCACCGCATTCGCTGCAGGTGAAATTGGTTTTTGCTTTTGCCATGGGACCCGTATTAGAAAGTGTTAGCGCTCGGTGACGCGCACGCGTGGCGCGATGGCGCACATCAATTCGTAACCAATGGTACCGGCCGCTTGCGCCACCTCGTCAATCGGCAAGCCGTCTCCCCAGAGCGTGACGCAACTGCCGTGGTGAGCCGTCGGGATAGGCGTGAGGTCGACGGTCAGCATGTCCATCGACACATTGCCGACCAGTCGGGTACGCACACCATCGACCAGCACCGGCGTGCCGCTCGGTGCATGCCGCGGATAGCCATCGGCATAACCGCAAGCCACCACGCCAATGGTCATCGGTGTTTCTGCGATGAACCGGCTACCGTAGCCAACCGCATCACCTGGATGAATTTGCTGGACGGCGATCAGTTCGCTTTGCAACGTCATCGCAGAACGCAAGCCGAAAGCACCGGCCGGTGTCGAGGTGTGCGTACCGGGTGTGCCACCGTACAGCATGATGCCGGGGCGAACTTCGTGGCTGCGCATGTCGGCGTGCAGCAATGTCGCTGCAGAATTCGAAATATTCCATGGCGCATCGATTCCGGCGCTGCCGAGCTGGAATCGGCGGACCTGTTCGACGAGGGTCATGGCCGGTGTGTCTGCTGCATCGGCATTGGCAAAGTGCGTCATCAGCGCAATCTTGCCCACCCGGGGATTCGATCGCAGGCGCTGGTAAGCCGCAGCAAAATCCTGCGGCATAAACCCAAGCCGATTCATGCCGCTGTTCATTTTCAGGTGGACGTTCACGGGCGCATCGAAACGGGTTTGCTCCAGCCAGCCGATTTGCTGCGGACAATGGATCGTCAGTTCAAGCCGATGTTGCGCTGCCAACCGGAAATCGATCAGATCAAAACAGCCTTCCAGTAGCAGGATGGGCTTACACCAGCCGAGCTCGCGCAACGCGACGGCGGCCTCGGGCTCCACCAGCGCCAGGCCGTCCGCCGCGCCGAAAGCACGCATGCCGCGCTCCAACCCGTGGCCGTAAGCATTCGCCTTGACGACTGCCCAGGTGATCGCTGCGGGCATGCGCCGGCGCGCTTCCGCCAGATTATGCTGCAACGCAGAAATATCAATAATGGAAACGAGTGGTCTAGGCATACATCCGATAAACAGTGATAAAAATAGTCGAATAAAAGTAGCGTTGATAGCGCTTTAATAAGGCCCTCTCATTTTACCGGAGCCGACCCTCCAAACACTGCCGCAAATTCAGAGTTGCCAACTATTTTCATGGTATAAAGCAAGCCGACATAACCACCATAGCGCCCCTGAGCATGCGTATGAATCGCGGTTTTTACACCATCATGGCAGCGCAGTTTTTCTCCTCGCTGGCCGACAACGCGTTACTGATAGCCGCGATAGCACTCCTGACGGAAATGCACTCCCCGCAATGGATGACACCATTGCTGAAACTGTTTTTTGCGCTCTCCTACATCCTGCTGGCGGCCTTCGTCGGCGCCTTCGCCGACGCGTTACCCAAAGGACGCGTCATGTTCGTCACGAACCTGGTCAAAGTCTTCGGCTGCAGCCTGATGTTTTTCAAGGTGCATCCGCTGCTGGCGTATGCCGTCGTTGGCCTCGGGGCGGCCGCCTATTCTCCGGCCAAATACGGCATCCTGACCGAGTTGCTGCCGGCAGAAAAACTGGTCGCCGCCAACGGCTGGATCGAAGGGCTAACGATTGCCTCAATCATTTTCGGCACAGTGCTGGGCGGATCGCTGGTCAATCCGTCGATTGCCGCCACGCTGCTGGAATTCGACATGCCGCTCATCGATACGGGCATCAACACACCCATCGAGGCGGCGCTCTCGGTCATCGTTCTGTCCTACCTGCTGGCGGCGGTATTCAACCTGAAAATCCCCGATACCGGCGCACGCTACGCCCATCAGGAACGTAACCCCTTCCGTTTGATCGGCGATTTTGCACAGTGCTACCGCTTGCTCTGGAAAGACAAATTGGGCCAGATCTCGCTAGGCGTGACGACCTTGTTCTGGGGAGCCGGTGCGACGCTGCAATTCATTGTTCTGAAATGGGCCGAGAAATCGCTGCATATTCCGCTCGACCAGGCTGCCATCCTGCAAGGTGTGGTAGCCGTGGGCGTCGCTTTCGGCGCTGTCGCGGCCGCGCGTTTTGTCCCGCTGAAAAAGTCGCTGTCAGTCATGCCGCTGGGCGTGGTGATGGGACTGGTGGTGGTGTCGATGACCATGGTGACGACAGTCTGGATTGCCTACCCGCTGCTGATCCTGATCGGTGCATTGTCCGGGTTTTTCGTGGTGCCGATGAACGCTCTGCTGCAACATCGCGGCCATGTGCTAATGAGCGCCGGCCACTCTATCGCCGTCCAGAATTTCAACGAGAACCTGTCGGTCCTGGGCATGCTGGTCCTGTATGCCATCATGATCAAGATGAACCTGAACGTGAACATCGTCATCCTGATGTTTGGCTTGTTTGTCGCCGGCATGATGCTGGTCGTGATGCGCAAGCACAAGCGCAACCAGCAGGAATTCGACTCACTCGCGCTGATCGGCGAGCACAAGCATTGATCGGTCAATCATCGCGATGGCTGGCAATGAAAGCGCGCTGGGCGCGTTGACCTGCACGCTCGCGCCAGTCATCCGGCACGATGAATCCGCGGGAAAATTCCTGAGCAAAGCCGTTGGCCGCGTGCAATAACGACACCAGGACCGGCATCGGATTCTGCGCAAAATGCGCCGCCAGCGCGCTGATCATCTCTGCCTTGTTCAACGGCTGATCCAAGCCGACCTGCAGCGGTGCCAGCCAGGACAACCTCGGCAGCACCATAAAACCATCAGCAGCCAATTGGCCTGCCTCGGCCTGTGCGCACCAGAAACCGCGACAGTGATCCGGACGCACCCCGAGCGCCTGCGCGGGCTGGTCGTTACCGTGATAAAACAGCCAACCTTTGATCAGTGCACAGGCGCGGTCTATCGGTGCCGGCAAATGCACCTGGGCGTCCGGATGCCGGCCAAGCGCGAGCTGGCGCTCGAGGATCTTGCGCATCTTGGTTCCCAGCGTATCGGCCAGGTTGGGTCCGACAAAATAATCGCCGTCAGCACTGCCTTCAAGCAAATACAGCTTGGTCGCAAATTCCCAATGCTCAAGCTGTCCGGCATGGCGCAGCAGATAGTCGAACTCGCCGATGGTCTGATTTTTTCCGGCCTGCACCTGCACGCCATGCGCGACCAGCACGCCTTGCCGGGCAAAGTAAAACGCCAGCAGCTTTTCGGCATAGCGACCGAGTCGTTCGTAAGGCCGCAACGCCAGGTACGCATGTAACTCGTCGGGTGCGCGATCGAGCGCGGCCAACCATGGCGCGAGATCGTCCGCCACTGTCAGCGTGGCGATCTTGCCATGCCATTGCGCGGCGGCCGGGTCAAGCAAGTCGGGTGCATCGAGCAACCAGGCCAGCGCCCGCACGTGCGGGTCGTGCAAGCCCGACCAGCGCGCATGGAAGACTGCCTGGAACCGGTCAGACTGCAAGTTTGCCGTCACTCGCATAGGCCTGCGTGGCCAGGCACAGGTCGCGCCATGACTTGGCCTTGTCCAGTGGTTTGCGTAGCAGGTAGGCGGGATGATAGGTCACTACGACGGGGATGCTGCCGTAGCGGTGGGTGTGTTCGCGCAAGGCAGCAACGGCGATCTTCGGATCGCCACCTAGCAGTGACAGGGCGGCCACCTTGCCCAGCGCGACGATGACGGCAGGCTGGAGCAAGGCGATCTGGCGTTCCAGGTACGGCCGGCAGGCGGCGCTTTCGTCGACACTTGGCGGACGGTCCTTGCCGTCAGCACCAACCGGACGGCATTTGACGGCATTGGCCAGATAATTGTTTTCGCCGCGCGGCAGCTCCAGTGCCAGCAACATATTGTCGAGCAGCTTGCCCGCAGGACCGACGAATGGCTCGCCTTGCTGGTCCTCGACATGCCCCGGACCTTCGCCTACGAACAACCAACCGGGCTTTTGATCACCGGCACCGAGCACTGCCTGCTTGCGGTTCCTGCAAAGCGGACAGCGGGTGCAACTGGCGACAGCGAGTTCGAGTTCCTGCCAGGACATGCGGGCGATGGCGACAGCGCCTTCATCGGCCGGCATTACAAGGATCGGTGCAGCCGCAGCGGCGGCACGCACAGGGACCGATGCATCATCCCAAGCCGAAACGGCTTTATCCTGTTTCGACACCACTGGCGCGGCAACCCCGGCAACCGGTGGCGCCGCCGGCACCGCGATGGCGACCGGCAACGGCACGTCGTCCGACACCACCGTATCCCGTTGCACCCAGACCGGACCAATCCCCAATGCCTGCAAGAACCTGGTACGGCGCGTCAGCCCGCCCGCTGCCGGCGTCATGGCACGAACCGCATCACGATGGCATCTTCGCGTGCGCCGGTATCGGCCGGGTAGTAATTCTTGCGTAGCCCGATCCGCACGAAGCCATAGCGCTCGTACACCACCAATGCACGATGATTCGACGGCCTTACCTCAAGCAGCACCGAGAGCATGCCGAGCTGCTTCGCCAGCGTGATGATTTCAGCCAGTAACAGGCGACCAAGGCCGCGCCCGTGCAAGTCAATCCGCACCGAAATATTGAGCAAATGCGCTTCATCAACCGACAGCATCAGCAAAAAATAACCCAGCAGCACGCCTTGCCCGTCACGCAGCACGCGGGCCTGATAACCGCTGCGGATTGAATCGCTGAAATTACCGCGCGACCACGGGTGCGGATACACCACGTCTTCGATCGCCACGACCTCGTCCAGATCCTGTTCGGTCATTGAACGGAACTGCAGCGACGGATCCTGATAGGGCATCTGCAGCGGGCGGGCGACCAGATTCATGCCGACACCTGCTGGCTTTTCAGCAGGCGCTCGGCGGTGGTCAGTGCAATCTTGTTGCGCAGGTAAATAGGTTGGGCGTCACGGGCGGCGACTTGTGCGCCCGCTACCAGTGCCAGCCGTGCCAGCGAAGCGACCTGCGCAGCATGCGGCATCAGGTCCGCATGGGCATCCTGCATGAACGGCCGGCCGGCAAACGCCTCTGCATAGGCAGACAGTCCATTGCCGCAGGCAGTGACGATACCGATCGGCTGGACGCCATCGGGTGCCGACAGGCAAGGAGCGATGACGACCTCGAGAGTCGGGGTGAGAGTCGGGGTAAAGCGGTATTGCGCCCAGTAGACTTCGCCCATCCTGGCATCCAGCAAGGCCAGTACCGCGCTGGCACCGGTGCTCTCGTGGCAGGCTTGCGCCATCGCTTCGAGCGTGCTGATCGCCACCACCGGACGGTCGGCGCCGAAAGCCAATCCTTGCGCGACACCGCAAGCCGTACGAACACCCGTGAAGGAGCCGGGACCGGCACCAAAGGCAATGGCCGCGCAATCGGCCAGACTGATGCCGGCCTCCTGCAGCACTTGCTGCACCATCGGCAGCAGCGTTTGAGAATGCGTTTGCGCACCGCTGGCAAGCCGGCTCAGGACGGTATCGCCGTGCAGCAGCGCGACGGAGGCAAATTCGGAAGAGGTATCGATGGCGAGTATGGAGGGCATGGCGCGTATTTTACCGCGCACGCCGGCGGGATCGGGCGAATCACTCAATTGCCGATCAGGCCGGCATGCTGGTGACAATGCCCCGACATGCATTACGATGTCGCTTTCGTTATTCGCTTTGTGCTCCATGCCCATCCTGACTCTGAACGCCGATACCCTCCCCCGATTGCAGCAATGGCTGCGCGGCGATGACCTGCTGGTCGCCTGCCTATGTGCCGCCTGGTGCGATGTCTGTCGCGAGTACCGCCCGCAATTCGAGGAACTGGCGGCACTCCACCCCGACAAGCATTTCCTGTGGATCGATATCGAAGACCAGTCCGACTTGCTGGGTGATATCGACGTCGAAAATTTTCCGACCTTGCTGGTCCAGCGTAGTGCGTATGTGGCCTTCTTTGGTAGTGTCCAGCCGGGCATGCAACTGGCGGACCGGCTGGTGCAGGCGCAAGCAGCGCTGTCAGGCGATGAGCTGGCCCGCTTCGCGACCAGCCACGCGCACGAACAGCAATTCCACTTGCAGCGACGTCTGGACGACGCCGCCGCCTGATCAGGTCAAGCGCAGTGGCAAGCTACGCAAGCGGGTGCCGGTCAGCTTGAAAATGGCATTCGCCACAGCCGGTGCAATCGGCGGCAGGCCGGGCTCGCCGATGCCTTCGGGCGCTTCGTTGCTGGCAATGATCACCGTCTCGACCAGCGGTGCCTGATGCATCCGTACGACCGGGTAATTGCTGAAATTATCCTGCTGCACCTTGCCGTCCTGCAGCGTGATTTCGCCGAACAGCGCGGCGCTCAAACCAAAAATCACGGCCGATTCCATCTGCTGGGCGATCAGGTTCGGATTGACCGCGATACCGCAATCGACGGCGCAAACTACCCGGTGCACGACGATATCGCGGGCATTAATCGAGACTTCAGCCACCTCGGCAACGATGCTGCCAAATGACTGATGCAGTGCCACGCCATGCGCGCGACCGCGTGGCGCGGCACCCGCTTTGGCCAGCGCAGCATCCAGCACGGCCAGATGACGCGGATGGTTTTTCAGCAGCTCGCGGCGGAACACGACTTCATCCTTGCCGGCGGCAAGGGCGATTTCATCAATGAAACTCTCGGTAAAAAAAGCATTATGCGAATGCCCGACCGAACGCCAATAACCAAGCGGGACCGGCGTCGGCGCGATCACGTGGGCAATGCGCTGATTCGGGAATTCGTAGGGTAGATCAAATTCACCCTCGACCGTTGTCTTGTCGGGCCCACCGGACGGCAACCCGAAAGTCCGCTTGAGTACCTGCTGCGTAATTGACCCCGATGCCGACTTACAGTCGTAGCCGATCACCTGACCGTTACCGTCAAGTGATGCTGAAAACCGCGCCAGCGCTGCCGGGCGATACATGTCATGCGTGGTGTCTTCTTCGCGCGACCAGATCACCTGTACCGGCGCCCCCGCTGCCGTCATGGCGATCGCTACCGCCTGCGCTACCATGTCGATTTCCAGCCGGCGACCGAAGCCGCCGCCCAGATAAGTGACATGCACGGTAACGTGTTCCTTGCCGACACCCGCCACCTTGGCCGCTGCCGCCACGGCGATACTCGGGACCTGGGTCGATGCCCACACGGTGACCTTGCCATCACGGACCTGAGCAGTGCAATTGATGGGTTCCATCGTCGCGTGCGCCAGCAATGGCGCGCGGTATTCGACCTGTAAAGTCTTGGCCGCCTTACCGGCCAATGCCATGTCGCCGATCGCGTAATACACATAGCCCGGTTCGCTATCGATTTTAGCCACGAGATCATCAAATACATCGGCTGTCTTGAGCGCCGCATTGGGACCGGCGACCCACTTCAGTGGTAACGCCGTGACTGCCTGCTGCGCTTGCCAGAACGATTTGGCAATTACCGCAACGCCAGCCACACCGCCGGCGGCAGCCGAAAAATCCACCACCTGCAGCACGCCCGGCATGGCCCTGACGGCTCCATCGACGAACTGACCGACGCTGCCGCCGATGGTCGGCGACATCCGCACGGCGGCGTAGACCATCCCGGGCGGTCGCACATCAAGCCCGAAGACGGCGCTGCCATCGACCTTGACGGCTGAGTCGCGCCGGGGCTGCGGAGTGCCGATCAATTTGAATTGCGCCGGCTGTCGCAGCGAAATCGTTCCGGGTTTGCTGTGCACGGCCGCTGCGGCCAGCTCGCCGTAAGTTGCCCGCTTGCCATCCGGATGGGTAACCACGCCAGCATCGGTGAGGCACTCGGTAGCCGGCACCTTCCATTGCTGCGCAGCGGCAGCGACCAGCATCGCCCGGGCAGTGGCACCGGCTTCGCGCATCGGGCCCCACGAATCCTTGACGCTGGATGAACCGCCGGTAACCATCAAGCCAAGCTCGCGCGCCACCTTCGCCGTCAACCGTTGGGCACTGCGCTTGATGAGTCCGTGATCATCCGGATGAAAAGGCAAGCCGTCGGCCAGCATCGTGACATTGCCGTAAATTTTGTCGACCGGCGCTTGGATGATGCGCACCATCGACAACGGCACATCGAGCTCTTCGGCCACCAGCATCGGCAGCGCGGTATGCACGCCCTGCCCCATTTCGCTGCGATGCACTGCCACCGTGACGCTGCCATCCCGGCCGATCTTGATCCAGCCATTGAGCGCGATTTCCCCGTCGACGACGGGCAGCGGCGCGCTACCGTCCTGGCGCTGGCGCGGTGGCATCAGGCCCCACCCGACCGTCAGCGCCCCCGTCACACCGAGGGCACCGAGCAGGAAGTAACGACGGGATTTCTTTTTCGGCGGGGTGATCGGCATGGGCTCTCTGTGGTGGTTGTCCGGCCGCCTATCGTACCGCACAATATCGCGCGGCAAGGCACGCCGGTAACGTCACTGCGGCGTCACTGCGTTATGATCCGCAGACTTTTACAGGAGATCAGAATGACTATGTCGATGTACGCCGCTTCCGTTCCGGTTTTCACGCAAATGCTCAACAGTTTGAGCGACTTGCTCGGCAAGGCCGAAGCGCATGCCAACGAGAAGAAAATCGACCCGAATGCCCTGTTACAGGCGCGCCTGTTTCCGGACATGTTTGCGCTGACCCGGCAGGTGCTGATCGCCGCAGATTTTGCCAAGGGCAGTTGCGCGCGACTGGCCGGAGTCGAGGTGCCGAAATACGAAGATACAGAGCAGAGTTTTGCTGACCTCAAGGCACGGATTGCCACAACGCTGGCCTTCATCGGCTCGCTTCCGCAAGCACAGATCGATGGCAGCGAGGAGCGTGACATCACGACCAGCTCGGGTCCGAACAGCAAGTCCTTCAAGGGTCAGACTTACCTGCTGCATTACGCATTGCCGCAATTTTTCTTTCACGTCACCACGGCCTACGCCATCCTGCGGCACAACGGCATTGAAGTCGGCAAACGTGATTTCATTGGTAAATATTGAGCAGGCAAAGATGCAGTGGCTATTGTTCAAACTCACGCCTTGACCCGCACCGGACGGTGTTTGCAACGGATAACTAATCCGGCGCGGACTTCGGGATCATCGTCTTGACACAGGCACTTGCTACAAGTTGTCCCCGCTCCCAGCACGACCCGGCAGCCTTGCGTGCCGGGTACGGTATCCCTTCGGAATTTATCGTGGCGACCACCGTGCGCCAATTGCGCACACCCTGCCGGTCCAGGTCCATCAGCAATAGCCAGCCGGTGTTGTTATCCCGGTCACTGAAACCGTCAAAGACGAAATTGCCAAGACTATAGATGATCGGTTTGTTGCGGTATTGCCCGGTGTCCTGCGTCACATGCGGATGACCGCCGATCACCGCATCGGCACCGGCATCGATCATCAGACGCGCCAGTTCACGCTGACGCTTGCTGGCTGTCGGTTCATGCTCCCAGCCCCAGTGCATGACAGGAATCACCAAGTCGGCATGGTCATGCGTGCGGGCCCGCACAATGTCAAGCCGGACCTGGTCATCGTCACTCCAGGCTATCCCGGGCTTGTCGGTATCGGCTTCAAAACTGCGCGGGAAAAATTCGTTGTAGCTCAGGAAGGCAATGCGCAAACCCTTGCGTTCGACGATCCATGGTCGATGCGCCTGCGCCAGGTCGCGCCCGCCGCCAAAATAGCCGATTTCCTGTCGCTCCAGTAGTCCCAGCATGTCCGCAAATGCCAGCGGGCCGAAATCTCCCGAATGGTTATTGGCCAATGCAACCGCGTCGAAATGGCGTTTGATTACCGGTAACGTGCGGGGATGCGCACGAAAGGTGTAGGGCTTCTCCGGCTGCGGCGACCCCCTGGTGCTGATCACGCATTCGAGGTTACCGATGCGGATATCTGCCGCGGCGAGGATGGCGGCAAATGGCCCGAATGGATCCCGTCCGCTACGGACTACCTTACCCGGTGTTTCGGCAAGCATGATGTCGCCAACAACGGCCACGGAAACCACTGGTTCGGTCGCCTGCGCGCCAGAAGCCAGGCACAGCACGCACAAGAGGATAGCTGCCAGGCGTTTCATGGTGTGATCTCCATCAACATGCACTGGTATTGCATCTCGCGCTCCAGGTAGGGGGCATAGACGTAATTGACACCTGTCTGAAACGTCGGTGGCATTGCCGCTACCGGCGTGCTGTAACGCGCTTCGTGCAACAGTCGAGGCTGACGGGCCGACTGGTCGTAAACATACAGCTTGATGTAATCGATATGCGTTGCATCGCCAACCATCACCGCCTTGAACCGGAAGCGACCGTTGATGTCGATCGCCCGAACCTGGTACGGATTGGCGGTCGGTGTCGCTTCCACCACACGCGTGCTCCCTCCCTGTTCGATCTGGCAGCGCAGCAACGTATTCGCTGATGCTGCAGGTGGAAGCATCAAAGCCGTCATTACTGACACCAGACTGCCATACCGGCCAAAAAAAGAGTCCATACTTGCCTCGCACGAGAGAAAAAGATTCAGCAACACACTTCCGATGCACCGCGTGTTCAAGGGTAACCGAAGCTCGTAGCCATTCGGCAATAAGACCACTTCCTGCACCACAGATTACTTTTTAATAACTTTTTTCACGCCACAGAACAGCAAGCTGTTGGATAATCAGACTCTGTCACTTCCGCCGGAGACAATCCCATGAATCAGGGCAGCCAACGCAATACCGCCTTCCAGATCATTACCCTGTTGATGTTTCTTGTCGGTCTCGCCTATGTCGTGACGCGACTCAAAGTGACCTCGTTGTTCCCGGCACTCACACCGGAACAAATTACCGAGATAGAACAAGCGCTCCTGATCCTCTGGTTGATCTCGTTAGGACTATGGCTTGTCCTGCTAGTGACGCGTCTGCGCAGCAGACGGCCCAGCCGTCGGGGGCGAACCACATCCCTGCGGCAAACCCGCGAATCAACGATGCAGGGACAGTGGCGACAACCGGACATCAATAGCACGTGGGCCAGTACCCACCATGACACGCGCGAACGCATCACCAGCAGCGAACGCCACCCTAGCCTGGTCATGCCGGTGCCAGCGATCGCCATTGAACCTCACCGTCATCACGTCAGCGTGACTACTTCTTTCACAGACTGGAGCGTGGACTTGCTGCAGGAACTGGAATGGCGGCGCTTCGAAGATCTGTGTCGCAGTTATTTCGATACTGTCGGACTGGATGCCCGCCCACTTGACAGCGCGCCTGACAGCGCAGCCAGCCTTCAACTCTGGAAACCGGGATCGACGGCGATGAACGCGATCGCCTGCACCATCGGGGGCCCGGCTGCCATTCAGGTCAACCGGATCCGCGCTTTGCAAGAGGCACGGCAGCGCCACCAGGTTCAGCAGGCATTCCTCGTCGGAGCAGGCAAGTTCAGCAGCGACGCCATTGCAGCCGGAAAAGACCTTGGCATGATTCTGATGGATGGCCCCACCCTGCTCAAGCGCATCCTGACATTACCGCCAGATCAACAGGAAGCGCTGCTGCAACTTGCCGTGAAAGGAGACTTCCGCAGTCCGACTTGTCCGGTGTGCTCGCGCAAGATGAGCTTGCGCAGCGGCGATTTCAAATCCTTCTGGCGCTGCACCGGTTATCCGGAATGCCGCTGCCGCATGACGCCGGACGGTGACGGAATGCTGCGCTCCTGACGCATTGTCGTAACATGCGGCCTGACTCGGCCCTTGACTCTTTTCGTACTGACTTCATGTCCAATACTTTTTTTCAGGCATTTATTCTTCTGTTGCTGGTCACTGACCCGTTTGGCAATGTTCCCTTGTTCGTCAGTGCGCTGCGGGTTGTGCCACGTGAACGTCGCTGGCGCGTCGTGGTTCGTGAATGCCTGATCGCGTTCCTGTTGCTCTTGCTATTCATGTTCTTTGGCCGGCACTTTCTTAATGCATTGCAATTGTCAGAGATTGCACTGCGCATTGGCGGTGGCGTCATCCTGTTTCTGATCGCTTTGCGGATGGTGTTCCCGCAACCGGGTGGCGTGCTCGGTGATAGCGACAGCAGCGGCGAACCCTTTATTGTGCCGCTCGCCATTCCTGCGCTAGCTGGACCTTCTGCGCTGGCGACGGTACTGCTGTTTTCCTCGGACACCACCGCTGATGTCTTGCTGCATGTGGCAGCACTGTCGGCCGTCGCTGTCGTCTGGCTGGCAGTGCTGCTGGGTGCCGAGCGCATGCAGCAAGTACTCGGGGTGCGTGCGATGCTGGCATTTGAACGCTTGATGGGCTTGATCCTGACCGCGATGGCCGTCGAAATGTTGCTAGCCGGGATACGCGCCTACGTGCGCTCCTTGTGACCACCCGTAAGATCCTTGCCGTGGATGGCTGACAGGATGGCCTCAACGGCCGGATGTTTGATCTTGCGTTCGTTTGAGATCGCGTAGAACTGCTCCTTGACGCCCTGCAGCGGACCCACCGGAACCGCACCGAACTGCGCTGCTACATCATCGGCCAGCGCTGACGGTGCCGGAAACAAGCCCAGCCCGTTACGACCGAAAGTATTGAGTAAAGCATTGTCATCGAACTCACCCACCACATCAGCGCGCAGATCCTGCGCCTCAAGCCAGTGATCGATTCTGCCGCGTATCGCATTATTGCGTGTCGGCAGCAACAGCGGCGCGCCTTGCAAACTGGCCGGAAAACCAGCCTCGTATTGCTTTGCCAGCGCCGGCACACCGAACAGCATCAGTTCGCTTTCTCCCAACAAATGACTGAACACCCGCAAGACCGTACCGGCGTGCACCGGGCGATCCGTTAGCACGACATCGAGCTTGTGGACCTTGAGTTCACCGAGCAATGCTTCAAAACGATCCTCGTAGCACACCAGCTTGACCCGCTCCGGCAAGGCCAATGCCGCTGCCAGAAGGCGCGAGGCAATGAGTTTTGGCAACGAATCCGAAATCCCGACTGTCAGGCGCATTGTCCGGCCGACATCGAGGTCAGCCAGCGCATCTTCCATCTGCTCGCCCAACGCAAAAATCTGCTCGGCGTAGCGCATCGCGATGCGTCCGGCCTCGGTCAATACCAGACGCCTGCCCTGCGGTGCGAATAGCGACTTGCCGATAGACTTCTCCAGTAGCCCAAGCTGGGTGCTAATGGTCTGGATAGCCACGCCGAGCCGTTCGGCAGCGCGTGTAATGCTATCCTCCTTGGCAACTACCCAAAAATAGTAAAGATGTCGGAAATTCAGTCCGGTGTTTTTCATGATTCCGCTTTATCGAAGTAAGGCTTCTATTATCTGCGCTTTTTAAATAAAGAAAATCGACTACCCTCAGACAGCCGGTTATTTTTTTACCG
Organism: Actimicrobium sp. CCC2.4; assembly: GCF_034347385.1. Classification (NCBI taxonomy): domain Bacteria; kingdom Pseudomonadati; phylum Pseudomonadota; class Betaproteobacteria; order Burkholderiales; family Oxalobacteraceae; genus Actimicrobium; species Actimicrobium sp. CCC2.4. The sequence continues at coordinate 3,157,776 of NZ_CP133777.1, forward strand.
GCGTCAGTTTTTTAACATCGGAAGGAACACACCATGAACGATCGCAACTCACTCTTCGGTCGTAGTGCGACGAATGCCGAGCCGGCCAGCAATGTCATCGATAGCGATGCGCGTCGCGTACTACGCAATACCTACATGCTGTTGTCGGCCTGCCTGGCCTTCAGCGCCGTGGCAGCGGGCGCGACAGCAGCGCTCGGCCTGCCTGGACCGGGCATCATCATCACGCTAGTTGGTTACTTCGGCTTGCTGTTTGCAATTACCAAGTACCGCGACCAGGCGCTCGGTGTCGGTTTGCTGTTCGCGCTGACCGGCTTCATGGGATACACGCTAGGGCCGATCATCAGTCGCTATTTGAGCATGCCCAACGGCACGGAAACCGTCATGCTGGCGTTCGGCGGCACCGCATCGATCTTCGTCGCTCTCTCGGCCTACGCCAGAGTTACCAAGCGAGACCTTTCCATGATGGGGGGCTTTCTGACAATCGGTATCCTGGTTGCCTTCCTCGCATCGCTGGCAGGTATTTTCCTGCAAATCCCTGCCTTGTCGCTGACGGTGTCAGCTGCCTTCGTAGTATTGATGTCGGGGATGATCTTGTACGAAACTAACAATATCATCCGGGGTGGCGAAACCAATTATGTGATGGCAACGCTGACTCTGTTTATCTCGATTTTTAACCTGTTCACCAGTCTGTTGCACATCCTCGGATTCGTGAATCGCGAAGACTAAGCCGGCCAATTTTAATCGGGACTTTTATCAATGCTTGAACTTCTTGCCGATCCGCAGATCTGGGTGGCATTTGCCACCCTGACTGCGCTTGAACTGGTGCTGGGTATCGACAACATCATTTTCATCGCCATTCTGGTCGACAAGTTGCCATTGGCCCAGCGAGAGTTTGCCCGCCGTCTGGGCCTATTCCTGGCCATGTTCATGCGTATCGGCTTGCTGATGGTCTTATCCTGGTTGGTTGGATTAACGTCGCCGGTCTTCTCAGTCCTGGATCATGCCGTCTCAGGCCGGGATCTGATCTTGTTATCAGGCGGACTATTCCTGCTCTGGAAAAGTATCGGAGAAATTCATCAATCACTAGAAGGTACCGAAGGTGTCGAATCGTCAGCCGTCAAAGCGACTCTCCAAGCCGTCATCATCCAGATCATCCTGGTCGATATCGTCTTTTCACTGGACTCTATTATCACGGCCGTCGGGATGGTCGATGAAGTCGCCGTAATGATCGCCGCTGTCGTCGCCTCGGTCAGCCTGATGATGTTTTTTGCCGGTCCGATCGGGCGGTTCGTGTCAGCCCATCCGACCATCAAGATGCTTGCGCTGGCATTCCTGGTGGTGATCTCAGTGGTACTGATTGCTGAAGGCTTCGGTCATCACATACCTCGCGGCTATGTCTATAGTGCAATGGTTTTTGCCGTGATGGTCGAGACGCTGAACATCCGTATGAGGCGCAACGCGGCAAAGCCAGTCGAACTGCACGCGTCTTACACAGCAGAAAAAAATTCGGGCCAATCACCGTCGACGTGATTACCGGCACGGGAACAAAGCGGTATACCTATAGCCTGGTATGTCGCTTTTTTTTGTGTGAGCAGTGAAACGAACTACCATCATGCTGCGGCAAGTTTGCACGCAATCACACTACGGATTCCATGGATCAATTCAAGCAACTCTCTACTTTCGTTGAAATCATTGCTAAAGGAAGCTTTTCTGCAGCGGCACGCGCAGAAGGGATCGCCCCCGCAATGATAGGCCGTCGTCTCGATGCGCTAGAAGAACGATTAGGTGTCAAATTGTTGCAGCGCACTACGCGCAAAATTGCATTGACGGCAGAAGGCAGCAGTTTTCTGGAAGACTGCCAGCGCATTCTGGCTGAGCTGGAACAGGCCGAACTGGCGGTCTCGGCAGGCGCACGCGCTGCCAATGGCCACCTGACCATATCTGCACCGGCAGGTTTCGGACGTCAGCACGTGGCTCCGTTACTCCCGTCATTTCTGACAGAACATCGGGAAGTCAGCCTGACACTTAGCCTCAATGACCGCATCGCTGACTTGCTCGTTGAAGGTATCGATGTTGCCATCCGGATCGCAGCGCTAACTGATTCCAGCATGATTGGGGTGAAGCTCGCCGAGAACAAGCGTGTAGTGGTGGCAACGCCAGCGTATTTGAAACGCCATGGAACACCGCAGGCACTGGATCAGTTGACCGGACACAATTGCCTCGCCATCAGCAGCGATGGCAGCCAGCGAGGTTGGACATTTCGCCAACACGGCAAAAACGTAACGATCAAGGTCGCAGGAAACATGGCTTGCAATGACGGCGAAGTACTCCACGACTGGGCTCTCGCTGGAAAGGGATTGTCGTGGCGATCGATGTGGGAAGTTGGAAGCGAAATAGAAGCTGGGCGGCTAGTTACGGTACTTGATGAATTCGCGGCACCCGGCAATGACATCTATGCGGTCTTTGCGCAGCGCCGTCACCTGCCGTTGCGCATACGGGTGTTCATCGATTTCTTGCGGCATGCGTACCAGCGCCCCGATTACTGGCGCATTGCAAGAAACAGCATATAAAAAAGCCCGCATCACCTAGGCAACATGCCAGAGTGAGACGGGCTGATCTTATAGTGCTGAGTTGCTACATTGTTATCAGTGCTGCTGACCTCCCCCGAGGTAGGCTGCCTGCACAGCCGGATCGTTCTTGAGTTTATTGGCTGGACCGTGCACTGAAATACGACCGTTTTCCATCACATAGCCATAGTCCGCGACATTTAACGCAGCCGCCGCAAACTGTTCGACCAACAACATGGTTACTCCACGCTCTTTCAGACTCAAAATAATGCGAAATACTTCTTCAACGAGAATCGGCGCAAGTCCCATCGAGGGTTCGTCGAGCAGGATGACCTCCGGATTCAGCATTACCGCACGTGCCATCGCCAACATTTGCTGCTCACCACCGGACAGCGTACCGGCCAGTTGATGCTGGCGCTCTTTCAACCGAGGAAAAAGTTCAAGTGCTTTTTCAAGATCCTCCTTGATATCACCCCGCGGACGCGCTCCGGTGTAGCGTGGAAATGCCCCCAACAACAGGTTGTCCGTAATACTCATCGTCGAGAATACCCGACGACCTTCCGGGGAATGGGCTAAACCCGCGCGAGCAATCCTGTGCGATTCGAGACCGGTGACATCCTTGCCGGCAAGTTTGACGCTGCCGGATTTCGGTTTGATCATGCCGGAGATGGCGCGCATCGTCGTGGTTTTTCCAGCGCCGTTAGACCCGATTAGTGTGACAACCTTGCCCTTCGGCACTTCAAGTGAAATACCGTGCAGCACTTCCACTTTGCCGTAGGCTGCGTGCAGATTAGAGATGATAAGCATGTCAGTTTCCTGCAAGAGTAGGCGTGGATGAGGCATCGTCGCCGATGCTTCCTCCCAGATAAGCTTCGATTACTTTTGGATCGGCTTGCACCGCAGCCGGTTTTCCTTCAGCAATTTTCTGCCCGAAATCAAGCACAGTCACGGTATCCGAAATCGACATCACGACGTCCATGTGATGCTCGATCAGAATGATCGTGATGCCGTGCTGCTTGATCTTGCGAATGATGGCGATGAGTTCCTTAATATCAGGAGCAGTCAGTCCGGCAGCAGGTTCATCGAGCAATAGCAACTGTGGATTCAGTCCGAGTGCACGGCCGATCTCAAGTACGCGCTGCTTACCGTATGGCAAGTTGCGTGCTTCTTCGTCGGCCAGCGATGCCAGACCAGCGAACTGCAGAATCCCAGCGGCCCGCTCGCGTGCCCGGGCTTCTTCACGCCGGTAACGCGGCGTACTCAACATCACATCGAGCACGTTGCTGCGGAAAGTATTATGCAGGCCGACCAACACATTTTCAGTCGAGGTCATTTCACCGAAAAGTTGCACGTTCTGGAAGGTCCGCGCTACACCGCCAAGTGCAATTGACGAAGGTGTCCGCCCAGAAATTACTTCACCATTGAATTCAACGGTGCCAGCTGTCGGTTTATATATACCGGTGAGGACGTTCATCATCGTGCTCTTGCCGGATCCATTTGGTCCGATCAGGCCATGTACCGTCCCTTTAGCGATCACGAGATCAACTTGATTGAGCGCCTTAAGGCCACCGAATTGCATCAAAATGCTCTTCGCATCAAGCAAGGTTGACCCGATACCGGCAGTGCTTGGCGCAACCGCCCAGGCTTTTGACTCATCGCCTTGCGTACCAGCACGGTTTGCATCACGAACGGAACCCTTGACGAACAAACTACGCAAGAATCCGATGATGCCGTCTTGGAGGTAGTACACGACAAACAAGGTCATAAGTCCAAATACCGTCAAGCGCCAGTCAGTGATATTTTGGAGCTTGTACGAAAACACTGCCATCCCGACTGTGGCAACCACAGGCACGGCAACCTCTCGCAATGTTTTACGCCCCTTGGCCAGCATGAAACCGGCACTCAGCACGCCAACGACTGCGGCCACGGTCGCAATCTTGCGGAACAATTCGATATCAGCAAGCAGGCTTGGCAGCATCACGACAATCAGCGCACCCAGCAACGCCCCGCTGCGTGTCTTACGTCCACCCATGATGACGGCCAGCAGAAACAAGATGGTTAGCTCGAAGTTATAGGTATTCGGCGAAATATATTCTTCCGAATACGCATAGAGGCTACCGGCCAAGCCCGCCAGGCCAGCACTGATGACGAACGCGTACACCTTGTAGCGGTACACCGAGACTCCCATACAGTCGGAAGCAATCGGGCTGTCGCGCAAAGCTTGGAAAGCCCGACCCAAATGTGATTTGAGAATGCGATCAACGACAATCAGTGACAACACCATCAACACGGCGACAAGATAAAAGAATTCGACTTCGTTGACCTTATGTCCGAAAAATTCCGGTTTGGCTACTTTCAAGCCAAGAGGTCCTTCGGTAAGGAAAGTCATCTCGTTAATCAAAATCTGGACGATGGTTCCGAACGCCAGCGTGACCATCGCCAGATATGGTCCCGTTACGCGTAATGCAGGCAATGCCAACAGCGCCCCGAACAGCGCGGTAACAGCAATACTGGCTGGTGCCGCGATCAGGATAGGCAAGCCGAATTTCAGGTAGAGCACACCTGTCGTATAGGAACCGATACCGAACAAAGCCGAATGTCCAAGTGACACTTGCCCGGTGTAGCCCACGACGATATCGAGACCAAACAGCAAAATCGCGTAAATCAGGATGGTTTCAGCGAGGTGAATATAGTAAGGGTTGTGAAATACCAGAGGGAATGCCGCCAGTACCGCAATTCCAATAACGGAAGCGACGAGTGTTTTCTTGTCCATGCTCATACTTTCTTGATCGTAGCTTTACCGAACAGTCCGGCTGGTTTGATTGCCAGCACGAGCAAGAGCAGTACCAATCCAGGTACTTCCTTGTAGCCAGTCGAAATATAAAATCCTGTGGTGGTTTCGGCGATACCGAGAATCAGTCCGCCAACAATGACACCCATACCGGACGTGAGTCCGCCGATAATTGCTACTGCAAAGGCTTTTAATCCCAAGGCGGTTCCCATCGTCGCGCCTGTCAACGTCAGCGGCGCGATCAAAACCCCGGCCAGCGCAGCCGTCGCTGATGACAATGCATAAGAAAAGGTAATCACCATGCTGGTGTTGATACCCATCAGCCCAGCGGCATCGCGATCGTTTGAGGTTGCCACAACGGCCTTGCCGTATATCGATTTGCGATTGAACACCTCGACCGCCAACATCATTGCCAGCGCACCCAGTACAACGACCACCTGCATTGGCTGCACGTTTGCACCAAGTACCTGGAAAGGAGTTGCAGGCAAAGGAGTAGGAAACGGAAGGTCATCCTTACCCCAAATATTTTCAGCGACATTCTTGAAAATGATGGCCAGTGCGATTGTCGACATGATCCAGCCAAATTCGGACTTGATTTTGATCGCAGGCCGGACGCCTATCCATTCAACGAATACACCCTGCATCGCACCAAATACGATAACCACCGGAATCATCAACCAGTAATTCAAATACGGACCACCGTGGATGTTCCCAACAAGACTGAGACCAACCAGCGCGCCAAGCATCAACGCCTCGCCCTGTCCAAAGTTCAGGGTACCTGAGGTAGCAAAAGTGAGCTGGTAACCAAAAGCGATAACGGCATAAATCATGCCTAGTGCAACGCCACTAAAAACGAGTTGCAAGAAAATTTCCATTATTTCCACCTGTATTACAGCCGCCGCAGCAGCAGGTTTCAGTTATGCCAAGGGCCTATCCCGATATGATGCCCCCACACTTCAACGTGGAAAGCAGCAGCCGCACCAGTGCTGGTGCGACCTGCACAAATGTATCGGGATAGACGCTCGATGCCGGAGCCAGATCTGACAACCGGCAATCATGAACAACATAGCTATAGCGCCGCAGCGCTAAGGCACTGGCTAATTATTTCGCCAGAATAACGCGACCATCTTTGACTTCACCAAAAACCGGGACGTCAATTTTAATAGCCTCGTGATCGTCCTTGCTGAACGGTTTGTTGTACGAAGTAACAACGCCATCGACTTTCTCTTTCAGGCTTTCGAGTGCTTCGCGCACTTTCGGTCCATCAGTCGTACCAGCTTGCTTAATCGCAGCGGCCAAAAGGAAAATGGAGTCATATCCCTGCGCAGCTGACACAGGCGACGGGATGCGGCTAGCTGGCGGGCTATAGGTCTTGACGTAGGCATCGATAAATGTCTTCCGCTTTGGCGTTGTTGGCTCCTGGATAAAGGTTTGCGGCATCAAGGTACCGTCACCATTTTTGCCAGCATTGTCAATGAAGTTTGCCATCGACAAAGTCCAGCTACCGATCAGTGGCACTTTCCAGCCGAGCTTTTCCATGCCATTGGCGATTTGTGCCAGCTCTGGGCCGATACCATAAGTCAGCACTGCTTGAGCGCCAGCTTGCTTGGATTTCAACAACTGGGCTGTCATGTCGACATCCTTGATGTTGTACTTCTCAATCGCAACCGCTTTGATACCTTTTTTGTCGAGCGCTTTTTCTAGATCTTCGCGTCCGAGCTGACCGTAGTTAGTCGAATCAGCCAGAATCGCCAGCTTTGTGAATTTTCGTTTGGTGACTGCTTCTTCGACAATCATTGCCGACTGAATCGAGTCGTTGGCAGCATTGCGGAAGATGTAATTTTCAGGCTGGTCAGCGAACTGCTTGGTGACGATGGATCCTGTCGCCACGTTGTTCATGACCGGGATCTTGGCTTCCTGATAGAAACGCTGGGAGGCCAGTGCAACGCCGGTGTTAATGAATCCGACGGTCGCCACGACTTTTTCTTTGTTGATCAGTTCCTGGGCAACCTGAACACCACGTTCGTTCTTGGCTTCATCATCGCGTTCAATCAACTGGATCTGACGGCCAAGCAAACCACCTTTTGAGTTGATTTCAGTGACTGCAAGCTTAACTCCATCGCGCATCGACACGCCCATCGGTGCGGAACCACCTGTGAACGGCCCGGACACACCAATTTTGATCGGCTCCGCAGCGATACCCGTAGCCGACCAGACTAATACTGCTGACGCAACCAGTGCTTTGATTTTGTATGACATGTCATCCTCTATGTTTTTAAATGCGAAACGTTATTAGCAAGCCAATCCAACTTTATTTGTCTGCCACGGGATTGTATGAGCCGCATGCTGTACCGGCAATAGAAACCTCATGCGGCACCGCAACATACAATACGTAAGTAAAACTACTCACATCCGACTTACCAACGGCCATTTCCAGCAAATCAATCAAATATTCGGCCTACCAAGACCAAACACTTCAATTGCAGAGGCACCCTTCATCGCTAGAGCCAAACTATTCAAGCGCAATAGATTCAATTACGAGGAGAAACTTTCATGATCGAATGAAAATAATTCAGGTTATTTTCATTCGCACGACTCGTAACCCACTTTGAGTGTCGGCGAAAGAAGTGCAGTGAGGTGTGTGTAATATCAATATTTAAGCGCATTGATCTTTAGAAATCCTCGTTCGAAGAAAAGCGTATGCGCTGCAAATAACTTTATAACTAAAAAAAAGGCGAAAAAAAACCTCGGCGGACCGAGGTTTTGGTAACGCTTAATTCAGCTTAGATAGGCTGAATGTTCGAAGCTTGCTTGCCTTTAGGGCCGGCGGTAACTTCGAAAGAAACGCGTTGATTTTCTTGCAGCGATTTGAAACCACTCGACTGGATAGCCGAGAAGTGAGCGAACAAATCTTCGCCGCCTTCGTCAGGTGTGATAAAGCCAAAACCCTTCGAATCATTGAACCATTTTACGATGCCAGTTGCCATTACAATTCCTATTTCAGTTAAGTTGGGCTGTTGCCCGTTAGATCGTTTCAACCAAGACAGGAAGAACAGACTGATACTGCGCTGCTAGCTCGAATCTCAACGATGGCTCGATTATAGCCGAATAAAACAGAAAATCTACAACTCCTTCAATCTAAATATTTCAGTAACGTCATCACTCCCGATAATTCTGCGTTCATTTCACAGTGGAAAAATATTCCTGCCAGTCGAAATGATCAACTGCCAAATGCATCCCTGAATAATGCATCGCAAAATACCCTGCACCCGCCATTCGACGCCAACATGGACCTGTTAAAGTCTGTCGCTTGTTAATTTTTACCAGACGGGTAAATCAGACCAGAAAAAATAGTGAAAGGGCCGGTTGCATGCAAACGAGTGAGATCTCAATGGTCCAAAACAGCCTGGTCCCAGCACGTCCCGCCCTGTTTTCCCGGGCTACCCGGTGAAAAGCCGGACTGGTTCGATCAGCGCCTTGGTACTGGTGCTTTGTGTAGGGACGACACTACTCGCCATTTTCAGTCAGACCTGGTGGACGATACGCGTGGACCGCAGCGTCTCCATCGAACAAATAAAAAAAGACCAGCTAACCACGATACGGTCGATCGAAGAACACGCATTTCAGACTGTACAAGACGCCGACCGTGCTATCAGCGCATCCATCGAAGCTATCGAAAGTGATGGTGGTTTGCTCTTACAAAATCCGGCGGCATTACGCCAGGTCTTGATACGGGAACGACAAAACACCACACAAATACAGTCACTGCGATTCATCAGCCCCGCCGGAATTAGCTCGGTGACGACATTTGAAGATCCGATGGTCAAAATTGACATCAGCGATCGTACCCATGTCCGTCAAATAATCAATGATCCGGCAAGCCGGACAGTCCATATCGGCCCTCCGGTCAAGAGTCGCTACGATGGTAAGTGGGTACTTCCCGTCAGCCGCAACATCCATGGGCGCGACGGCACGCGGCTCGGCATGCTGTGTGCGTACCTGACACTGGACTATTTCGACGAGTACTACCATCGCATTGCCGAAAGTCGCAAGGCTACGGTATCGGTGCACTCGGACGAGGGTATCGTCATGATCGACTGGCCATTCGATGCCCGACGGCTAGGCGAAGATATCAGCGCGACAGCAAGTGCAATCCGAATACAAGCGGGGCCGCGCGAAGGATTCTTCGAATCAGTCGAAATGAACGACAACGCCGCGCCAGTCTTTCTGGCCTATCGCAAGCTGGCAGCCTTGCCATTGACAGTCGTTTATACGTATCGACTCGATGAAGCGCTCCTGCCCTGGCAGCAACGCACTTCGAACAGATTACTTTTTTCCGGCGCAATCACCGGATTGATCCTGCTGCTGACACTCCTGCTCCTGCAGCACATACGCCGCCTGCATCGATTCGAAGAACATCTGGTCGCCAATGAAAACCGCTATCGCATGCTGTACGAAAGTGCCACCGACGCAATCCTGCTGATTAATCGCCGCCGGGAATATGTCGATTGCAACCCGGCGGCGCTGATCCTGTTCGATGTGACTAACAAAAACCAGTTGGTCGGCAAGCACTTCGACGACACCATGCCCTCTATTTCACTGGCTGATGGCAAGCAACACGCACCCGATAAATTGATTGCTCTCGCGCTGGATGGCCAGTCACAATTATTCGAATGGGCCATGTTGCGCAGAGGCGTTCCGTTTTTTAATGAGGTCACGCTCAGCCGCGCACGCATCAATAACGAGGAGTTACTCGTTGCCGTCTTTCGCGACATCAACGCACGCAAACGCGCCGAGCGGCTGCAGGAAAGTCAGAACCAGATCCTCCACATGATCAGTGCCGGCATCGGGCTGCAACCCATCGTGCACACCATTACGCAGTTTCTTGCACGGCATGCGCCTGGCACCCGCAGCATGGTGCTGCTGGTCGATACCGGAAGGCCACGTTTCACCGGCGCGATTGGTGCCAATTTCGCAACCGGATTTTTGGACAGTGCGGCCCGACTGGAGATCATCGATCACACCACCACGATGTCCGAAGCCGTCCTGACTCGCGCTCCCGTGATGTCGACCGGATCCGGAGCGAGCGCAGCAGCATTTCCGGGGCGCTGCAGCTCCTGGCCCATCCTGACACAGCGCGGACAAGTCCTGGCGGTACTCAGTATTTTCCATTTACCCGAAGACCGTCCGGGCAGCGATCTGATGCAACTGATCGACATCGCGATCGATCTCGCCGGCATCACCATCGAAAGCCGTTATGCCGAGCAGCACATCCGTCGTCTGGCGCACTACGACGAACTGACCGGGCTGCCGAACCGGGTGCTGTACAGCCAGCAGCTCGACAAGGCACTGCTGCATGCGCAGCGACACGCGCGCCAGGTGGGCGTCCTGTTCATCGACCTTGACCGATTCAAGAATATCAACGAGACCTTCGGCCATGATGCCGGCGATAGCGTCCTGCGCGAAGTGAGTTCGCGCTTTCTGGATACCCTGCGACCCAGCGACCTGATCGCCTGCGCCGGCGGTGATGAATTCATTGTCCTGGTCGATGGCTATGACGATCCGCTCGAACCTGGCGACATCGCCAGGTGTTTGCTGCAGGCCGCGTCACGCCCGTTCACTATCAACGGCCAGGAATGTCAGCTGGGTGCCAGCATCGGCATCGCCACATTTCCACAAGACGGGAACACTGCGCAGGCGCTACTGAAAAACGCTGACATCGCCATGCACCGCGCCAAAGATGCCGGCAAGAATAGTGTCCAGTACTACAGCATCGACATGCATACGCACAGCGTGGAGCGCCTGGCTCTCGAAGTGCGGCTGCAACGGGCCATCGGGCGACGCGAACTGGTCATCCACTACCAGCCAAAAATCGATGTCACCACTGGCCGGATCACCGGTGCAGAAGCACTGGTACGCTGGAACCATCCCGAACGTGGCCTGCTCTATCCGACCGAATTCATCGACCTGGCCGAAGATACCGGCCTCATCGGCGCGCTCGGCATGCTGGTACTCGACACCACCTGTGCCGACATCCATGAGTTCCGTCTTGCCGGCATCGAGGTGGGCCGGATCGCCATCAACCTGTCCGGCAGCCAGTTCAACGACAGCCGTTTGCTCGACAACATGCTGCAGGTCATCCGGACAAGGCAGGTCGACCCGTGCTCCCTCGAATTCGAAATCACCGAAGGCATGGTGATGCATAAGCCCGAGCAGGCCATCGCGCTGATGGAAGAAATGATCCGGCAGGGCTTCACGCTGGCCATCGATGACTTCGGCACCGGTTATTCGTCGCTGGCGTATCTCAAGCGCTTTCCGGTCGGTAGCGTCAAGATCGACAAGTCCTTTATCAACGACATTCCGGACGACCCGAACGACTCCGCCATTGTGCGGGCGATCATCGTGATGGCTCGTTCACTGGGCATGAAAGTCGTCGCCGAAGGGGTCGAAACCCGCACCCAACTGGCTACCCTTGAAGCCTTTGGCTGCGATGAATACCAGGGCTATTTTTTCAGCAAGCCGGTCGCGGCCGCTGACTTCATTGCCCTCGCGCGACATGCCGCAACTGCGCGATGACTGTGCGGCAAACTTCGCGCCAGGCGAAATCTGCGTTAGATTCGACTTTTCGACAAACAGACAACGCCATGCGCAATGCAACATCCCCGACCCCGGTCGACTACGCCGCCTACCTCCTCGCTGCAGCCGCCTTGTTGCTCATTCTGATCAAAGGCTTGCTGGCGGCGCTGTTTTCGGGACTGCTGGTGTATTCGCTGGTGCACATGACGACGCCGCTGCTGGGCAAGCAGATCAGCAGTACGCGCGCGCGCATGGTCGCCGTTGCCGCAATTGGCATCCTGACCGTCGCCCTGCTGTGTCTCGCCATCTGGGGCTCGATGACATTTTTCAGCAGCGAGGCGGGCAGTTTGCCGGTCCTGCTCCAAAAGATGGCCGACATCATCGAAAAATCACGCGACCAGATTCCGCTCTGGCTCAGTGCGTATTTGCCGGAGAGCGCCGATGCCTTGCGACTGATGATCACAGATTGGCTGCGGGTCCATGCACTGGAAGCGAAAATCATCGGGCAGGAAACCGGCCGGATTCTTGCGCACATCCTCATCGGCATGATCATCGGTGCCATGGTGGCCCTGTATGACAGCAGCCCGAAAACCTACCTGCCGCTTGCCGCCGCCTTGCGCGCGCGCTTGCATCATTTGAGCGAAGCCTTCCAGCGCATCGTCTTCGCCCAGGTCCGCATCGCCGCGATCAACACGGTACTCATCAGTATCTATCTGCTGATCATCCTGCCACTGCTCGATATCCATCTGCCGCTGACCAAGACACTGATTGCCCTGACATTTTTCACTGGCCTGCTCCCCGTATTCGGCAACCTGATCTCCAACTCGCTGCTAGTGGTCATCGGTCTGGCCCACTCGCTGCACACGGCCATCGGGTCGCTGGTGTTCATGATCGTCGTGCACAAGTTCGAGTACTTCCTGAACGCCAAAATCATCGGCAGCCACATCAATGCCCGCTCCTGGGAATTGCTGATTGCGATGTTGGTCATGGAATCGGTCTTCGGCATGCACGGCATCATCGCCGCGCCGGTGCTCTACGCGTACTTGAAAAGGGAATTATGCGAACGCCACCTGGTATGAAAAAACCCGGCGCGAAGGCCGGGTTGACAAGGAAGACGAGCGTTACAGTTTGAATTGCGGGACGTAGCCGCCCGGCAGAATCCCGAACGCTGACAGCAAGATCAGGATCAGCATGATGATGAACAGCACGCGCACAATCTGTGCGACTGGCGATGGCAGCGGCAGCATGCCGACCAGCCACCAGACCAGGCCGAAAACCACCAGGGTAATAATTAAGCTGACAATCATTGGCATTCCCTTGGACTGAATTGGATATCAAAAAAAGGAAACCCCCGCACCGGAGGTTTCCTCGTCGTATCGCTCTGTCGTTGCCCTGCGCCTCGACGCAGACGCAAAGCGATTAACGCAATAAGTTACTTGGCGGCAGGAACGACGATGACGGTGTCGCCCGTCTTGCCGGTGTCGCCGGTAGCACCCGTTGCACCCGTTGCACCTGCTGCGCCGGAGTCACCGGTTGCACCGGTAGCACCCTTTGCACCATCCATGCCGGCTGAACCGGAACCGGTCGATCCCGTCGAGCCAGTAGCACCAGTGGCGCCAGTGGCACCGGCAGGACCAGGAACTGCGACCGGCACGGCAACTGTCGTAGAAGGACGCTCACATGCCGTCAGTGCCAGCGAACCAACCAGGGCAAGCAAAAGAATTGAATATTTCATGGTGAACCTCTCTCAGTGGGCCAACTCCTGCAACAGCAGGAAAATTAAATAACGGGTGTCGCTATCGACTCCCGAAAACAGCTTATCGGACTGGTCCGGACCCTCCCGGCCCGGCGTGAGCAGACAATGCGCCGGAAGTTCCTGCCGTTCTGTTCGACAGCGAACTTAATCCTGAACTCACGCAGGTAAATCATGATAATGTGGTAACGAAACGTTACCGCGAGACGCCGGATTTACCGCCATAGCTATGTACGGTTAGGTATAAACACCTGGCAGCCGGATGTGCCACCATGCAGGCTCAAAAAAGCAAGGGGTCGAAACTATGAGCAACAACATCGCAGGCAAAGTCGTCGTCATTACCGGTGCCAGCAGCGGACTGGGCGAAGCCACCGCGCGCCACCTGTCGCAGCTTGGCGCCATCGTGGTGCTGGGCGCGCGTCGCATCGAACGCATCACCGCACTGGCCGGCGAACTGGCTGGCAGCACCGGACAGGCGCTCGCTGTACAAACCGACGTCACCGACAGCAAGCAGGTCCAGCGATTGGTCGACGCGGCAGTCAATTTCTATGGCCGCATCGACGTGATGATCAACAATGCCGGCCTGATGCCGCACTCGCCGCTGGAGAGACTGAAGATCGCCGACTGGGACCAGATGATCGACGTCAATCTGAAAGGCGTGCTGTACGGAATCGCAGCCGCCCTGCCCTATATGCAGGCTCAAAAATCCGGCCACATCATCAACGTGTCCTCGGTCGCCGGCCACAAGGTCCGACCTGGCGCTGCCGTCTACGCCGCCACCAAGCATGCGGTGCGCGCGCTCTCCGAAGGCCTGCGCCTCGAAGTCAAGCCGTACAACATCCGCACCACCGTGATCTCGCCGGGCGCAGTCGCCACCGAACTGCCGGACAGCATCACCGAGCCGGATGTCGCCGCCAACGTCAAAAAAATCTATGAAGTCGCGATCCCGCCGGACGCCTTCGCCCGCGCTGTCATCTATGCGATGAGCCAGCCGGACGATGTCGACATCAATGAAATCCTGTTCCGTCCGACCTTGCAGGAAGTCTAGTAAGCAGTCACCACATCAATCGCCAGCATGCGTTGGTGACGCTGGCCATCGGGAATCTCGCGCTTCTGCAGCACCGGTACCTGATGCCTGACGGCGGTGATTTCGGCCAGTATCGAGATCGCCATTTCGGCCGGCGTATTCGCACCGAGGTACAGGCCGACCGGACCATGCAGGCGATCGATCTGCTGCGCCGTCAAGTCAAATTCCAGCAGCCGCTCCCTGCGCCGTGCCGTGTTGGCCCGGCTGCCGAGCGCGCCGACATAGAACGCCGCCGACTTCAATCCTTCCATCAACGCCAGGTCATCGAGCTTGGGATCATGCGTCAACGCGACGATGGCGGTATGACTATCAACCGCGAGTTCGAGGATCACGTCGTCCGGCATTCCGCGCGACAAAGTCACATCAGCCGATGTCAACGCCGTGCCGAATTCTTCACGCGGATCGATCACGATCACTTCGTAATCCGCGCCTAGCGCCATCTGCGCGACATGCTGCGACAGCTCGCCGGCACCGATCAGCACCATGCGCCAGCGCGGTCCGTGGATGGCACGCAAGAAGCGTTCGTCGAACTGCAAGACATCGCTGCGCCCGGCTGCAGCCAGCGTGGCGATGCCGGTCTGCAGGTCAAGCACGCGTGCCGTGATCTGCTTGGCACGGATGCGCGCCAGTAGCGCCGCGAGCAACGCCAGGTCGGGACGCGGTTCCAGCACCAGCCGCAACGTACCGCCGCAAGGCAAGCCGAAGCGCGCAGCTTCGTCGCGCGAGACGCCATACCGGACGATCTGCGGCAAGGTCGCCACCGGCAAATCGGCCCGTACCTGTTCGATCAAATCATCCTCGACGCAGCCGCCGGAGACCGACCCGACCAGCTGACCGTCATCCCGGATGGCCAGCCACGCGCCGACCGGACGCGGTGCCGATCCCCAGGTCTGGACCACGGTAGCCAGCATCACCTGATGGCCGGATTCCAGCCAGCCTATGCAGGTTGTCAACACAGCGAGATCAGTACTATCCATGCACAAGCTCCGGTTTGCCACGTAAAAATCGGGTCAAAAAAATCAGCCGGCGCATCGCTCTGCCGGCCAGCATCCCGCCCGCCATGCCCGCACCCATCATGACCAGCATGCCGACCGGCAACGCCGGCCAGCCCGGCAGCATCGCGGCCGCCATCGCCCCGCCCGTCATGCCGGCCATCATCCAGGCCGAACAGACCAGCTGGCGCAGCAGCGGCGCAGCGCGACCATGGCGGGCCGACCAGCCCAGCGGCAGCACGATCATCCCGACATGCATCGCCGGCAGCCACATCCAGTGCAGCCGCAGCGTCACCAGCAAATCGGGCGCCGCATCGACGCGACACAGCGACGACAGGATCGCCAGCCCCGGACCATGCAAGTCCAGCAGCAGACCCAGCGCCATGCCGGCCAGGCCGAGCAACAGCAAGACCAAGGTCTCAGGAAAAATCATACGGTTTGAACGCCGTGCGGCCGTCCGTTTCGACGCTGGCATTAAATGAAATTGCCACCCGGTCGCGCGTACCGGCATACGGAAATGCCTGATGCTTCAGCGACGACGGGAACAGCACCAGCAAGCCCGGCTCCGGCGCGATATCCCGATGCGCGTCCATCAGGTAGGTATTCCCGGCATCGATATGGGCACCGGCCAGCTGGTCAAACCAGGGCCCGTAAAACCGCAGCATTCCGTTGCGCGCACCATAAACCGGATGCGCCAGTCGTTGCGAGGCCGGATCGATATCAACGTAATACACGCCCGACCACGAGCAATTGCCATGCGTATGCACATCATGAAAAGCGCCATCGTTCTGCACCTGAAACCAGCTGCCGGCGATCGCAATGCGTGCACCGCTGACGCCGTGATCGTGCCAGGCTTGCCGGTTCAGCGACGACACCAGCGCCCCGAGGCGCGCGCCGATAAAAGCAAACAGCGTCTGCATTTCGGCAATATCGCAGCGCGACAGCAGGTCATCGGCACTCACGTAAAAGGAGGCCGGGGTGGCGCTCGCCGGACGCGGATCGCACTGCCGCATCATCGCAAATGCGCGCAACAGTTCGGCATTAACCGGTGCCGCATCCGGCAGCAGCGCGCTCGCCAGCGGGATGCCCCACAGCGTCTCGATGGCCATGCCGGCCTGCGCATCGCCACTCATGCCGGTACCCCGCGCGCAATCGCCAGGTACTTGTCGGGGGCGTCTTCAAACCGCAGCTTGCAACCGTCGCAGCAAAAATAATGCGACATGCCGCCGAAGGCGATCACGTGTTTTGCGGTGGCCGGATCGACCGCCATGCCGCACACCGGATTGACATACGCAGGCGCAGCCACGACCGGCACCACGGCTTCGGTTGTACGGCGCAACGCCACTACCGCTGCGATCGCACCGAGCGCGACTTCAGCCGGCGTACGCGCATGCAGATACGGTCCGGCCGGTGCCTGTAAGACGGCCAGCCGGTCTTCAGCAATGCCTTGCAATTGCATGCGCTCGCGCAGTTGTGCTGCCTTGCGCGGACTGGCAATGAGCAGCACCGCCGGACAAGGGCTGCGCAGCGCCGCATCGAGCGCCGCTTCGTCGCCCTCGCCTTGCGTGACGATCAGCACGAAGGCCGGCTGCAGCAATTCCAGCGTCGCCAGATCGGACTGGCTGTCGGCCAGCGCACTGACCCGCAAGCCCATCCGTTGTCCAAGCACGCGCGCTTCGGCCGCTGCCGGTGTCGCGCCCAGCACCACCAGCAACGGTGCCGGCACCACCGGCTGGATGAACAGTTCCAGCGTGCCGTTGCTGGCGCAAGGCATCGCATGCTGTTCGACATCGGCGTCGGCGTCGGCCAGCGCACCGTCATTGCTGATGCGAATACGCCGTGGCAAACCGGCGACTATCGCCTGCTGCGCCGCCTGCACCACCACCGCTTTCGCACAGCCGCCGCCGACCCAGCCATGCAGCGTGCCATCGGCTTCGATGATGGCTTGAGCGCCGACCACGGTCGAACTCGGCGCGCTGACGCGGATCACGGTGGCAAGGGCGAACGGACGCTGTGCCGCGATCAGTTGCGGTGCCAGCGCCAGCATGGCGAATTCGGTGGGCAAGTTGGACATGGTCAATGGAGTGCCTGCAAGAGTTGAGGCAGCACCCGCGCAATACTGGCGAGGTCGCTGCCGGGAGCAAACAGATCGAGGTGCGGCAGCGCAGCTTGCATGCCCGCACTCGATGGCGTGTAACCGGGTCGGCTGGCCAGCGGATTGAGCCAGACCACGCGACGCGCGCGCCGCCGCAAGCCGACCAGCGCACTGACCAGCCGCTGCGGCGCACCGGTGTCATAGCCATCGCTGACGATGATGACGGCGCTGCGGGCATGCAGCAACCGGCCGGCATGGTGCTCATTGAATTCGGCCAGGCAGTCGCCGATGCGGGTCCCGCCGGCCCAGCCGGCCGACAGCAATTGCAGCCGCTCCTGCGCGCGCCACGCATCCGGATCGCGCAGCGCTTCGGCCACGCCGATCAGCCGCGTGTGATACAGAAAACAATGCACATCGGTCAGCAGCAGCGACAGCGCGCGCGCCAGCCGCAAATAAAAAAAACTGTACAGACTCATCGAACGGCTGACATCGAGCAGCAGCACCAATCGCGGACGCTGGGTGCGCGGCTTGCGCCAGGCCAGATCCAGCGGCACGCCGCCATGCGCGATGCTGCGGCGTATCGTGCGGGCCAGATCGATGCGGCGACCGGTGCTGGCAAGCTGCTCGCGGCGCAGCGCCAGCAGGCGCAGCCGGCGGGCAAATTGCCGCATCAGCGCATCGAGCGCCTGCAGTTCCTCGGGCTGGTGCAGATGCCGGAAATCCGCCTGCCCCAATGCCTCGTCGAGACTGGCACCGTGCTGCGCCGTCGCGCCGTCGGTGTCGTCGCCATCGGTGCCGCCGGCCGACGCCAGCGGCGTGCCGTCGCTGCTGTCGCGCAAGCCACCGGCCTCACCGGCCAGGTCGACATGACCCGCACCGCCGGCATGGGTCTCGACAGTTTTCTGCCGGTTCGGCGGCAAAAAATACGCATCGAATAATCCATCAAAACGCCGCCAATCTTCGGCCCTTGAACACAGCAGCGCGCGTAAATTCCAGCGCAACAGCGACGCATCGAATTGACCCGATTGCTCGGCCACCCGCAGCGCATCGGCGCCATCCGCACTGGCAACCTGCATACCGTTTTCACGCAGGAAGCCGATAAAGCCGACGTAGCGCGCGGCCAGCCTGCGAGACAACTCAGGAGCCAACTCCGTCAGCACGCCGCCGCCAGTTTCTGCACCACGACACGACTCAGGCTGGCACCATCAGCCTGCGTTTTCACCAGCGCCGACAGCGACGCCATGATGCCGTCCAGACCTTCTTCGTCGAAGCGACTCACGCCCAGTTGCAGCAAGGCCGCCGCCCAGTCCAGCGTTTCGGCGATGCCGGGTTTTTTCTGCAAATCCATCTGGCGCAAGGCCTGGACAAACTCGACCACCTGCCGCGCCAGCTGCAGCGGCATCTGCGGCAAGCGTGTCTCGACGATCAGCAATTCCTTCTCGAAACCCGGGTAGTCGACGTATTGGTACAGGCAGCGCCGTCGCAACGCATCCGACAATTCGCGCGTGCCATTCGAGGTCAGGATCACGATCGGTCGCGACACCGCCTTGATGGTACCCAGCTCCGGAATCGACACCTGAAAGTCGGACAGCAACTCCATCAGATAGGCTTCGAAGGCTTCGTCGGCGCGGTCGATTTCATCGATCAGCAAGACCACCGGCGTCGGGCTGCTGATCGCTTCGAGCAAGGGCCGGCGCAGCAAATAGCGCTCGGAAAAAATGTCCTGCTCTTTCTCGGCGACGGAGCGCGTATCGTCATCGAGCAGTTTGATGGCCAGCAGCTGGCGCTGGTAATTCCATTCGTACAGCGTCGAATGCGCGTCCAGTCCTTCGTAGCATTGCAGCCGGATCAGCCGGGTCTGATGTACCTGCGCCAGCACCTTGGCGATCTCAGTCTTGCCGACACCGGCCTCGCCTTCGAGCAGCAGCGGCCGCCCCATCGCCGTCATCAGCAACAGCGTCGCGGCCAGCCCCGGCTCGGCCACATACCCGAGCTGCTGCAGTTGTCGCTGCAGCGTCAGGACCGTGTGCATGCGCGCGCTCGTCATGCTTGCCTCAAGCCGACTTGCCGGCAAAGAGGCCGCGCCACCAGTCGCGCACCACCGCCCACGCCAGCGCCAGTCCGTTCATTTCGGATTGCACCGGTGCTGGCGCGATCTGCTGCGATTGCAGCGCCTCCACCTGCAGCGCAAAGTTGGCCGCGAACTGCTTGAGGATCTGCTCGGCCACCGAGTTCATCACGCGCCCGCCGAAGGCAGCGGCCTTGCCGGTCATGCCGACCTCGCTCTTGCCGACCAGTTCGCATGTCGTGCCGCCGGTGTCCTTCACGGTGGCCACCAGATCCATCGACGCACCCGAAGTACCGGTCACGTCGGAGCCGGTACCGATCAGGTGCAAGGTGCGGGTGGCGGCATCGACTTCGCGCACTTCGATATTGCCGCGAAAGGACATCGAGGCCGGTCCGACCTTGACGCTGACGGTGCCCTTGTGATTCTTGTCATCGACGCGCTCGGTGATCTTCGCGCCCGGCATGCAATTGCCGACGCCTTCGATATTCTGCAAGAACTGCCACGCAGTATCAGCGCTGCAGGGCATAGCAAAAACTTTTTCTATGACGACATTCATGCGTGATTCCTTATTCTGAATTGAGGCTGTCCGGCGGGATCAATCACTGGCCTAGCGCTGATCCAGGTTCAGTGCATGGCTTTGCTGCCAGACCCGGAAACTGTTGTGCGGCATGTTCATGTGAGTCACGCCGAGATGGGCAAACGCATCGACCATCGCCGCCGTGAAGCATGGAATCGACCCGACGTGCGGCGACTCGGCGACACCCTTGGCACCGATCGGATGATGCGGCGACGGCGTGACGGTGAAGTCGGTTTCCCAGTGCGGCGTTTCCATGCTGGTCGGCAGGAAGTAATCCATCAGCGTGCCGCCGAGTACGTTGCCGGCATCGTCATAAGTCAGCTGCTGCCCCATCGCCACCGCAAAGCCTTCGGTCAGTCCGCCATGAATCTGGCCTTCGATGATCATCGGATTGATGCGGGTGCCGCAATCATCGAGCGCATAAAAACGCCGGATCTTGGTCTCGCCGGAATAGCGGTCGACATCGACCACGCAGATGTAGGTGCCGAACGGGAAAGTGAAATTCGGCGGGTCGTAATAGTCGACTGCTTCGAGTCCCATCTCCATCCCTTCGGGGACATTGTTGTAGGCCGCCCAGGCGACTTCCTTGATGCTCTTGGCCTGGTCCGGCGCACCCTTGACGACAAAGCGATCGAGGTCGAATTCGACATCATCCGGACTGACTTCGAGCAAATGCGCGGCGATCTTGCGGGCCTTCTCGCGGATCTTGTGCGAGGCACGCGCGATCGCGGCACCGGCCACCGGCGTCGAGCGTGAACCGTAAGTGCCGAGTCCGTACGGCGCGGTGGCGGTATCGCCCTCCTCGACCGTGATCAGTGACGCCGGGATGCCCGCCACCGACGCGATGATCTGCGCATACGTGGTCTGATGCCCCTGCCCCTGACTGATCGTACCCATGCGGGCAATCGCCGAGCCATCCGGATGGACGCGGATCTCGCACGAATCAAACATGCCGATGCCGAGGATGTCGCACATCTTCGACGGACCGGCACCGACGATTTCGGTGAAGGTGCAGATGCCGATACCCATCAGCGTGGCGGCATCCGGATCGGCCCGGCGCGCGGCCTGTTCGGCCCGCAAGGCCGGATAATCAAGCGCCGCCAATCCCTTGCGCAGCGCCGGTTCGTAATCACCCGAATCGTATTCCAGACCGAGCGCGGTCTGGTACGGGAACTGGTCTTTGCGCAGGAAATTGCGGAAGCGGATTTCGGCCTTGTCGATGCCCAGTTTTTGCGCCAGCACGTCGACCATGCGCTCGATCAGATAGACCGCTTCGGTGACGCGGAACGAACAGCGGTACGACACGCCGCCCGGACATTTGTTGGTGTAGATACCGTCCACCGAGACGAAGGCATTCGGAATATCGTACGACCCGGTGACGACGTGGAACATGCCGGCCGGCCATTTGCTCGGATCGGCGCAGGCATCGAAAGCACCATGGTCGGCGGTCACATGGACCCGCAACGCCTTGATTTTGCCGTCCTTGTCAGCGGCCAGTTCGCCGGTCATGTGATAGTCGCGGGCGAACGCGGTGGTGGTCAGGTTTTCGGTGCGCGACTCGATCCATTTGACCGGCCGGCCCAGCACGATCGCCGCGACGATCGCGCACACATAGCCGGGATAAATGCCGACCTTGTTACCAAAGCCGCCGCCGATGTCCGGCGAGATGATGCGGATTTTTGATTCGGGAATCGACGACAGCATGCCGACCACGGTGCGCACCACGTGCGGTGCCTGCGACGTGATGTAGACCAGCAGATCGCCACGGATCTTGTCGAACGAAGCGACGCAACCGCAGGTCTCCAATGGACACGGATGGACGCGCTGGTAAATCATGTCCTGCTTGACCGTGACTTCTGCATTATCGAAAGCGCGGTCGGTCTTGTCCTTGTCGCCGATGTCCCACGTGAAGATGTGGTTCGGATGCTTGCGTGCGCCGTGCGCGCCGACGTCCTTGTCCTTGATATCGTCGCGCACGGTCGGCGCATCGGGTGCCATCGCCTTCAGAGGATCGACCAGCACCGCCAGCGGCTCGTACTCGACCTCGACCAGCTCGGCCGCGTCGGCGGCGATGTAGCGGTCTTCGGCCACCACGAACGCGACTTCCTGATTCTGGAACACCACCTTGCCATCGGCCAGTACGGCCTGCACATCGCCGGCCAGTGTCGGCATCCAGTGCAGCTTCAGCGGCTTGAGGTCGTCGGCCGTCAGCACCGCATACACGCCGGGATGGGCCAGCGCCTTGCTGGTGTCGATGCTCTTGATGCGGGCATGCGCATACGGACTGCGCACCATGACCCCGACCAGCATATTGGGCATCTTGATGTCGTCGACGTAATTGCCCTTGCCTTGAATGAAGCGCGGATCTTCGTAGCGCTTGCGCGAACAGCCCATGCCTTCGAGCTTGGCCAGGCGCTCTTCGTTACTCGGTACTGCCTTGCTGTCGATTGTTGCGTCCATGATTGTCTCCGTCAGTCTCAGTGCGCTCAATGCGTCGTGGTTTCCATCAGCGGATACGAGGTCTGTACCGGCTCGCCGCGCAACTTGCGGGCGGCGTACTGGACCGCCTTGACGATGTTCTGGTAGCCGGTACAGCGGCACAGATTGCCGGCCATCCAGTAGCGGATCTCGGCTTCGGTCGGGTCGGGATTTTCTTTCAGCAGACGATAGGCGCGGGTGATCATGCCGGGCGTGCAGAAGCCGCATTGCAGGCCGTGTTCCTGCATGAAGCCTTCTTGCAGCGCATGCAGTTCGCCGCCTTGCGCAAAGCCTTCGATGGTCAGCAACTCGGATCCGTCGGCCTGCACTGTCAGCATCGTGCAGGACTTGACCGACATGCCGTCGACATCGACGGTGCAGGCACCGCAGTGCGACGAATCGCAACCGATGTGCGGGCCGGTGTGCAGGCATTTTTCACGCAAGGTGTGGATCAGCAGTTCGCGCGGCTCGACCACCACATCGGTGGACTTGCCGTTGAGTTTGAAGGTCACCATCATTTTTTTAATCATCGCAATTCTCCAGAGTTCAGGCGCTGCAGCGCGACAGCGCGGTGCGCAAGGCGCGTTGCGTCATCTCGCCGGCCATCGCGGTTTTGTACTCGATGTCGCCGCGCAGGTCGGCGGCCGGTTCGCAGATCGCCATCGCCAGCCGCGCGGCTTCGCGAATCGTCGCGTCGTCGAGCGGTTTGCCGCGCAGGTAGTTTTCGGCGTCGTTGGCCTTGAGCGCGGTTTCGCCGAGATTGGTCAGCGTGATGGCGACCTCGGCGACCACGCCGCCTTGCATGCGCAGCAGCACGGCGGCTGCGGCGGTGGCGTAGTCGCCGGTCTTGCGCTTGAGCTTGGCGTAGCAGGAACCGCTGCCGGCGGCCGGGATCGGGATGCGGATCTCGGTCATGATTTCGCCGGCTTCGAGCAAGGTGTAATACAGCCCGAGGAAGTAGCCGTCGGCGCTGACCACACGCTCGCCGGCCGCGCTGGTCAGCACGAACGAGGCGCCCAGCGCGATCATCAGCGCCGGATGATCGTTGGCCGGGTCGGCATGCGAGATGTCGCCACCGAGCGTGCCCATGTAGCGCACCTGCGGGTCCGAGATCAGGCCGGCGCCTTCGACCAGCAGCGGACACTTTTGCTGCAACAGCGGCGACCAGATCAATTCGTTTTCGGTCGTCATCGCACCGATGCGGATTTCATTGCCGACCTCGCGGATGCCCTTCAGCGCGGCGATCTTGCGCAGGTCGATCAGGTGGGCCGGCTCGGCAAAACGGAGCTTCATCATCGGCAGCATGCTGTGGCCGCCGGCCAGCAGTTTGGCTTCGTCACCGTATTGATCCAGCAGCGCAATAGCCGCAGGCACAGTGGTTGGGGCGTGGTATTCGAATGGGCGCGGGATCACGCTGTCTCCTCGTTGTTATGGGTATGCCAGCACGATGCCAGTGGCTGGAGTGGCCATAATTGCATGCGAAGTGGTGCCAACGAGCAAGCAATTCCCGAACGGTAGAAGCGGCTTCCCGAGTCGCGGGAAAGCTTGCACGAACGGCGGAAAGCGGCGATTATAAAAAAACAAAAAATCAACAACCAGCCAGAACAAACTGGCAACCGGAGACACGCATGACCCTAGTGATCCATCCATCGGCATCACACCGATGAAGCCTTTCGAACCGGCCGTCCAGGAAACCTTCCTCCACAAACTCGAACAGTTCAATCCCGGCATGGTCTGGCTGGACCCAACCAACCATGTCACGGCGATGAACGATGTCGCGGCCCAGTTACTGGGACCGGCGGCCCAGTATTCGATGGGTACCGATCCCGATAAATTGCTCGGCATCGACGTGCTGCAAATGCATCCCGAAAAAAGCCGCGACAAATTGCGCCTGCTGCTGCAGACCGGACAGGACGGCGCCTGCCCGATGAAGTCGCCGGCACCGGTGGCGATGATGATCAACATTCCGGACCGGATACTGGTCGTGAAGGTCTCGAAGATGGTGGGGATCGCCGGCGTGGTCGGCACCTGCATGATTTTTTATGACCTGACCGATATCACAACCGCACCGGCTGGCGCACCGGCAAGTGCGCGGTCCGATCCGCCACCGCGCCGCTTGCTGAAGATTCCGGTGTATCGCAAGAACCGCGTGATGCTGATCGACATGAAGGACGTGGTGCGCTTTCAGGCCGATGGCCACTACACCACCATCGTCACCGCCGACGACCAGTACCTGTCGAACCTGTCGCTGACCGATCTGGAAGCGCGGCTCGACCCGGCGATTTATTTCCGCACTCATCGCAGCCATATCGTGAGCCTGCCGCATGCGCTCGAACTGGTCATGAAAGACGAGTCGGTCAGCCTGATGATGGCCGATCATCAACAGACCGTGGTGCCGGTCAGCCGGCCCAATACCGCGCATCTGAAGGAGTTGCTGGGGATCGCGCAGGTCGGTCCCAAAAGCGCAGCCGAGAAACAAAACAGCCCGGTACGCGCTTGATGCGCGGACCGGGCTGTCGGCTTACTGCTTGCTGATTAGTTCAGCACGAAAGGTCAGGCTACCGGCTTTTTCCCCATTGCCTTGAGCAAGGCGGCAGGCCGCATCGGCAAGTCGCGCAAGCGCACGCCGACGGCGGCATGAATCGCGTTGGCAATGGCCGGACCGACCACGGTCGTCGGTGGTTCGCCCATGCCGGTGGCGGTGGCGGTGCTGGCGACGAACTCGATGTCCATCTCCGGCACGTCGGCCATGCGCAGCGGTGTGTAGGCACCGAGATTGGTGTCACGCACCTGGCCATCAACAAACTCGGTGCCTTCGTGCAGCGCCATGCTCATGCCCCACAAGGCACCGCCCTCGGCCTGCGCCAGCGCGCCATCCGGATGAATGATGGTGCCGGCATCGATGACCATGAACAACTTGACCACAGTGATGGCGCCGGAAGCGCTGTCGACCTTGACGCGGGCCACGCAGGCAGTCCAGGTCGGCATGTCGCGTTCCTGGCCAAAGGTGCTGGCGATACCGAGTCCGGTACCGGCCGGCATCGGCTTGCCCCAGCCGGCTTTTTCAGCAGCACGACGCAGCACATGCGCCATCCGTGCGGCACCGCCAACCGAATTGGGTGCGCTACCGGCGTTCTTGCCGCGGCCATCAAGCAGCGCCAGACGGAATGCCAGCGGATCGGCCTTGGTCGCCAGTGCGGCTTCGTCGATGAAGCTTTCCACGGCCCAGTTGGTCCAGCCCGGTCCGACCGAACGCAACCAGCCAGGACGGAAAGTGCTGTTGGCGAGGTCGTTCGAAATCGCCCGCACGCGATGCGCACCAACCGTGTACCAGTGATCGGCACCGGAAATGGCGAACGGATCATACGGCTCGCCGTTCTTCCCCTTCGGCATGAAGGCCGGCACCATGACTTGGGTCGGCCAACCGGCGCTGGCGTGATGTTCCATCGCCGTGACCGCACCCTTCTTATCGAAAGCCATGCGCAGTCGCTGCAGCGAAGGTGATCGCGGCGAATCGAAGCGGGCGTCGTCGGAACGGGTGCAGATCATCTTCACCGG
Source organism: Actimicrobium sp. CCC2.4 (assembly GCF_034347385.1). Lineage (NCBI taxonomy): Bacteria > Pseudomonadati > Pseudomonadota > Betaproteobacteria > Burkholderiales > Oxalobacteraceae > Actimicrobium > Actimicrobium sp. CCC2.4. Next base: position 3,184,318 of record NZ_CP133777.1, read on the forward strand.
ACGGCCCATTTCCTTGGCGGCCAGTGCAGCAGGAATCGCGTAATCGCCATTGAGCCGGCGACCGAAACCGCCACCGAGCAGATAGGTGTGCATGATTACGTTGGCTTCCGGCACGGCGAGTGCTTTTGCCAGTGTCGGCAGCGCCAGCGATTGCCACTGATTGCCGGTATGGATATGCCAGATACCGTCTTTTTCGAGCGCCAGTGCATTGACCGGTTCGAGCTGGAAATGCAGCACAGTGCTGGTGGTGTACTCGTGTTCGATGCGCGAACCGGCTGTCGAGAACGCTGCTTCGACGCCGTCGTCGGCGACCACCAGCGATCCTTTCGAGGTATCGCCGATGAGCTTGCTGGCATGCGACAGGATGTCGGCTTCGGACACGCCGGCAGTCGCGCCGGCTTGCCACTTGATCTCCACCAGGTCGGCCGCGCGCATGGCTGCCGAGTAGGAATCGGCATACACCATGACCCAGCCCGGCACCGTGTCGGACGGATCCTTGAGGGCGACCGACTTGAGGTAACCCTTGACCTTGCGGGCGGCGCTGTCATCGATCGACAGTACGGTCGAACCGTAGCGGGTCGGCGGGATGCGCGGACGGGCGTAGACCATGCCTTCGACGACCGCATCAATGCCGTAAATCGCGGCACCATTGGTCTTCGATGGCACATCGACGGCCTGCACGTCGCGGCCGATCAGGCGGCGCTGGTCCGGTGTTTTCAGGACGATGGCTTTCAGTGCTTCGGGCGTGAAGGTGCGGCCGAGCTTGCCGGTGCGGACGATCTCGGCATACGTGATCGACTTGCTGCCGGCGGTGATGACACCGTCGCGGGCCTGGCAATCGGTGACCTTGACCTTGAGCAGACGCGCTGCCTCGTCGATCAGTGCGATGCGACCGGCGGCACCGGCGCGGCTGAGCGGATCGAAGCTCTGCCAGACCGACCAGCTACCGCCGGTAATCATCATGCCCCACTTCGGATCGGTATCGACGTAGTTCAATCGTACTGATGACCAGCTCACTTCGAGCTCGTCGGCGACGATGCGCGCCAGCGCGGTACCGATGTGCTGGCCCATTTCGGCCTTGGCAATATTGACGGTGACGATACCGTCGCGGTCGATCCGGAACCAGATAGTCGGATCAAATACCGGCGCGTCAGCGCTACCTGCCTGGCCGGCAGCCAGCGCCAGTGTCGGGCTCAGGAAAGCCATCGTGAAACCGGTGCCGGCAGCAGCGATCATGAAGCTGCGACGGGTCAGCGAACCGACCGGCGGCTGTTGTTTGATGAGTCGATCAAGCACGGGTAGCTCCCTTCATTTCGGTCGCGGCCAACTTGATGGCTTTGCGGATCCGCACATAGGCCATGCAGCGGCACAGGTTGCCGCTCATGACGGCGTCGATGTTGGCATCGGTTGCCTCCGGAAAATCCTTGAGCAGCGTGGCTGCCTGCATGATCTGGCCCGACTGGCAGTAACCGCATTGCGGTGCCTGCGTGGCGATCCAGGCTTTTTGCAGCGGATGCTGGCCATCGACCGACAGGCCTTCGATAGTAGTGATCGCCTTATTGGCGACGATGCTGACAGGCGTGATGCACGAACGGATGGCGCGCCCATCGACGTGCACGGTGCAGGCACCGCACATGCCGATGCCGCAACCGAACTTGGTGCCCTTGAGGCCGATTTCATCGCGGATCACCCACAGCAGCGGGGTGACGGGATCAACCCCGGTAACAATGGCGTTGCCATTGACGGTAAATGTGGTCATGTTGTTTCACTTTGCAAAATGGGAAAAGGGCCGGTTCAGGGCGAAGATTTTTTTCTTGCCAGGGCAATGCTGGCATCCAGGTTTTCCGGACTGGCAGTGCGGTTGAGCGCAAATGCTTTCGTCCCGACCGACGCGGCGCAGGATAACCCGAATCAGGTTAGCCGGCTGAGCAGTCACCAACACTTGCGGATAGGCCGGGTGCCATTGCGGGCGCCGCTCAGTGATCCGTGAAGCATAAAAAAAAATGTGCGCGCTGTCTGTTAGACAGCGCGCAGAGGGAGTCAGAACGCGCGTCGCTTAATCGGCCAGGAACATTTGCTGCAGATCGTTCAGGAAGCGCTGGCCAAGCTGCGTCGGCCGGATGGTTTTGTGGTCGCGATACAGCAAGCCCTTGGCCTCGGCTAACTGCAAAGCCGACTCGACCGCATTGAGTCCCAGCCCGGTCCGTTCGGCAAACAGGTTGACCTCGAATCCGCTGGTCAGACGCAAGGTGTTGAGCATGAATTCGAAGCCGAGTTCGCCGCGCGCGATCTCGTTTTCTTCCTGGATCGCGCTGCCGCGCGCCATGTTTTCCATGTAGGACTTCGGTTGCTTGAAGCGGGCCTGGCGAATGATCCGGTGCGGGAATGACAGCTTCGAATGTGCGCCGGCACCGACGCCGAGATAGTCGCCGAACTGCCAGTAATTGAGATTGTGGCGCGACTGCCGGCCGGCTTGCGCGTAGGCCGAGACTTCGTAATGCCCGTAGCCGGCAGCGCCGGTCTCGGCGGCAATCATGTCCTGCATGTCGGCACTGAGGTCATCGTCCGGCAAGGCTGGCGGGAACTTGGCAAAGACCGTGTTCGGCTCCATTGTCAGGTGGTACAGCGACAGATGCGGCGGCGCATAGCCGAGTGCGGTGCGGATATCCTGCGTGGCTTCGGCCAGCGTTTGCGATGGCAGCGCGTACATCAGATCGAGGTTGAAATTATCGAAGGTCGCGTGCGCGATATCGACCGCACGACGGGCTTCGTCGTGGTCGTGAATGCGACCCAGCGCACGCAGATGATCGCCATTGAAACTCTGGATACCGATCGATAAACGGTTGATGCCGCTGGCGCGGAAGCTGCGGAATTTCTCGACTTCGAAGGTACCGGGATTGGCTTCCATCGTGATCTCGGCCGCGCCATCGAGTGGCAGCAGCGTGCGCACATCCGACATCAGCCGGTCGAGTCCGGCCGCCGACATCAGGCTGGGCGTGCCGCCACCGATGAAGACCGTGTAGATCTTACGGCCCCAGATCAGCGGCAACGCGCTTTCGAGATCGGCGCGTACGGCATCGAGGTAAGCCTCTTCCGGAAAACCGGACTGCGACTGGCCGGCCACTTCATGCGAATTGAAATCACAGTACGGACATTTTTTGACGCACCACGGAAAGTGGATGTACAGCGCCAGTGGTGGCAAGGCCGACAGGTTCAGGATGCCGGGACGCAGATAGGCATTGGCTGCGGTCGCGGCATCAGCAACCGGCACCGCCGTACTGCGTGCCGGCTGGATCGGAATAATCGGGATCATCGTAATTTGTCGAGCAGCACGCGCAGCGCCTGAGCCCGGTGCGACAGCTGATTCTTTTCTGCCGCGCCGAGTTCGGCGGCCGTCTTGCCGAGGCCATCGACCTCGAAATAGGCGTCGTAACCGAAGCCGTTGCTGCCGCGTGGCACATCAATGATCGTGCCCTTCCAGCGACCATCGGCGATGACCGGTTGCGGATCATCGGCATGACGCACGTAGACCAGCACGCAATAGTAGTAGGCCGATTTATCGGTATGGGTTTGCAGGTCGGCGATCAGTTTTTCGCTGTTGCGGACATCCGATTTGGGCGCGCCGGCATAGCGTGCCGATTGCACGCCGGGCTGGCCGGCTAGCGCATTGACGCAGACACCGGAGTCATCGGCCAGTGCCGGCAAGCCGGTCAGGCGTGCTGCGTGACGGGCTTTTTCAAGCGCGTTTTCGACGAAGGTGTGGAACGGTTCGTCGGCTTCAGGAACATTGAATTGGCCTTGCGGACGCACATCGAATCCGATCGTTGCCAGCAGCGTACCGAACTCGGCCAGCTTGCCCGGATTGTTCGAAGCGAGGACCAGTTTGCTTGTCATCTTTACGCTCATGCGGGCAAACCCAGTTCGCGCCGTTGCAGGGCGATCAGGTCGCGGATGCCGCTGTCGGCCAGGTCGAGCAACTGGTTCATCGTGGCGCGATCGAAGGCCGCACCTTCGGCCGTGCCCTGCACTTCAATGAAGTGGCCGGCATCAGTCATGACGATGTTCATGTCGGTGTCGCAGGTCGAGTCTTCGTCGTAATCGAGGTCGAGCACCGGTGTGCCCTGGAACACGCCGACCGAGATCGCGGCAACGAAATGCTTGAGCGGCATCGCACTCAACACGCCGGTGTCAACCAGCTTCGAGAACGCGTCATGCGCGGCCACCATGGCACCGGTGATCGACGCGGTGCGGGTACCGCCATCGGCCTGGATCACGTCGCAATCGAGGTGCAAGGTGCGCTCGCCGAAGGCTGACAGGTCGAACGCGGCGCGCAGCGAGCGGCCGATCAGGCGCTGGATTTCCTGGGTGCGGCCGGACTGCTTGCCCTTGGCCGCTTCGCGAGCCATGCGGGTGTGCGTCGAGCGCGGCAGCATGCCGTATTCGGCGGTCATCCAGCCCTGCCCCTTGCCTTTCAAAAAGCCCGGCACCTTGTCTTCGATGCTGGCGGTGCAGATGACCTTGGTGTCGCCGAATTCGATCAGGACCGAGCCTTCGGCATGTTTGGTGTAGTGGCGTGTGAGGCGTACCGGACGCAATGCATCGGCGGGGCGACCGCTCGGACGGAGTTGAACTGACATGGCTTAATTCCTGGAAGTGATGCGTGCAGATTTTTCAATGGCGCCGCGAATTTCTTCGATGGCTTTTTCTATGGCGCTGTCGTCGTAGCCGTCGACCGGTTCCGCAGCCGACTGCAAGGCCGACTGGATCGTGGTGGTGACGGCACCCGGCGGCAGTACGTTGGTGGTGATGCTGTTCGGGTCAGCCAGACTGGAACCGCTTTCCCACATCATCGCCAGCGCGGTGACATTATCGCTGTTCTTGCCGGCGATGCTGGTGGCACTGCTGATGAGCTCCGGCACGGCGCGCACGATGGTCTTGTTTTGCAGGCTTTGGACCAGTACGTTATCGGGCAGCACACCCCACAGGCCATCCGAACAGAGCAACATCACGTCGCCGGCCTGCAGGCTGGCACGCCGTGAAATTTCGACGATCGGCAGGTTGGGCGCACCGAGGCAATTGAACAGCTTGTTGCGATCGGGATGCGTAGCCCGTTCGGACGGATCGGCGCGGCCCTGGGCGATCAGCGTTTCGATGCGCGAGTGGTCACGCGTGCGGGCCAGGATCTCGCCATCGCGCATCCAGTACAGGCGCGAATCGCCGCAATGCGCCCAGTACGCGGTGTTGTGCTGGACCACGCAGGTGACGATGGTGGTGCGCGGCGTTTCCGGCAGGCTGTGGGCGGCGCGATAACGATGGATTTCGCGGTGGGCAGCGAAGAAACTGTCTTCCAGAAAGCGTTCGGGTTTCTTGATGTAGGGGTCAGCCTGCTGCTGGAACATCGCTCCTATCGTCTGCATCGCAATGGTGGCGGCGATTTCGCCGTGCGCGTGGCCGCCCATGCCGTCGGCCAGTAACAGCAGTAAGGCATCGCGCGTGTAGCTGTAGCCCATGCGGTCCTGATTGACCTTGCGGCCACCGATCTGGCTTTCCTGGTAGACGGAGAATCTCATTGCATGCTCGCTAAAAAAAGAGGGACAGGCATGACCACATTGATCTCAGAGTGCTTGGCCGGATCGGCCGAACAGGCTTTTGAGCCGGTCGAGCGTGGCACTAAATTTACCGGCTGCGGGTTTTTCCAGCACCGGTTCCTGCAAGGCTTTTTGCAACGCAAAGACACTTTGCGGCCGCTCCAGCGGATCGATCATCAGGCTCCAACGGATCACCTGGATCAGGTCGGGGGAGTAAATACCCTCGAGCTTTTGCAGATGGCCATCCATCTTGTCGTTGAGCTTACGCTGGTCGGCCGGTTGCGGCGGCGCGCCAACCATGCACGCAAACATCGAGGCACCGATGCTGTAGATGTCGGTCCACGGACCGAGGTTGCCGTTCTTCGAATACAGCTCGGGCGGCGCAAATCCGGGCGTATACATCGGATATAACTTCGGCAGATCGGCTTTCAGCGTTTGCCGTGCCGCGCCGAAGTCGAGCAGGATGGGCGTGCCATCGACGCGCAGATAAATATTGGCGGGCTTCAAATCGAGGTGCAGCAACTTGTTGGTGTGGACTTCGCGCAGGCCATTCATGACCTGGCTGAACATCTTGCGGATAAAGCGTTCCGATACCAGCGGCTTTTCGCCTTTGTCGCGGCGGCGCAGGATGTGGTCCTGCAGCGAGCGTCCGGACTCGTAGGCCATGACCATGTAGACGGTATCGTTGGCCCTGAAAAAATTGACCACGCTGACCACGTTCGGATGCGAGATGCGCGCCAGTGCGCGACCCTCTTCAAAAAAACATTTCAGGCCGATGCGAAAGATAGGCAGGTTTTCCGGCGAGATGGTCGGTGCCAGTTCGCCCGCTTCGCGCAGTGCCAGCGAGGATGGCAGGTACTCCTTGATTGCGACGGCGTTACCGTCTTCGTCATAGGCAAGATAGACGATACTGAACCCGCCGGAGGCGATCTTCTTTACAATGCGATATCCCGAAATTTGCAGTCCGTCAGGAAGGGGTGCGTTGTTTTGTGCTGCCATGTTTTCCTAAAACGTGTTGGCCGGACCGCAGCAAAAACCGCAGCCAGCGAACCGCCGGACCGCCGTCTGGTCCGATGGATTGTGTGGACTTATCCCTGATTTGTAAAGTACAACCGAGGACTCAATTTGGCTATCAGCAGCATGACCGGCTATGCCGTCGTCACCCGTGAAACCTCCGGTGGCACCCTGACCATCGAAGTCAAGAGCGTCAATTCCCGCTTCCTCGACCTGCAGTTCCGTATCAACGATGACCTGCGCGCGTTCGAACCGATGCTGCGCGAAGCGATCATGGGCCGCCTCACGCGTGGCAAGGTCGAATGTCGCGTCAGCTTCGGCCGCAAGGCGGCCACCGGTGCATCGCAACGCATCAATACCGGACTGCTCAAATCATTGGCACTGCTGCAGGCCGAAGTGCGCTCGCACGTGTCGTCGGCCACGCCGATGTCGGTCGGTGAACTGCTGCGCTGGCCCGGCATGATCGAGGATGCCGAACTCGGCCAGGACACTTTGCAGACCGATGCCGCTGCCGCGATCGGCGAGACACTGGCCGCTTTCATCGAATCGCGCGAACGCGAAGGTGCAGCGCTTGCAGCCACACTGATCACACGCATCGACGCGATGGACGGGATCGTGCGCCGTATCGCGCCGCTGATCCCGCAAGTCATCGCGCAATTCCAGCAAAGGTCGGTCGAGCGCCTCGAAGAAGCGCTCGGACTGGCGCTGCAACAACCCGGTGTAAGCGCCAATCTTTCCCGTGACGAAGTCATCGAACGGATCCGCCAGGAAGTGACGCTATACGGCATCCGCATCGACGTCGCCGAAGAACTGTCGCGCCTGGCAACGCATCTTGACGAAACCCGGCACATCCTGAAAAAAGGCGGCCAGGTTGGCAAGCGACTCGACTTCATGATGCAGGAGCTCAACCGCGAAGCCAATACGGTCGGCTCGAAAGCGGCACTGAAGGAACTGGCCGATGCGGCCATGGAGCTCAAGCTACTGATCGACCAGATGCGCGAGCAGGTCCAGAACCTCGAGTAAATGCGGATGGCCCACGCGCTGCCGAACACATTCGGCAGCGGGAATAGCTGCCTTTTTTGCGCTTATCGTGTAGCCTCGGTACACCCTATTTTTCCACCACGCTGCAGCCACTGTGGCTGCAGCTGTTTCACTTCCGGGATTTCTATGCACGACGACAATACCTCCTCCGGCAGCCTGTTCATGGTGGTCGCCCCTTCCGGTGCGGGCAAGTCAACGCTGGTCAATGCATTGCTGGCGCAGGAGCCTGTCCTGAAACTGTCGATCTCGTACACGACACGTCCGCCGCGCCCCGGCGAACAGCACGGCCGCGAGTATTACTTCACGACTGCTGCTGATTTTCTGGCACGGCGCGACGCCGGCGAATTCCTCGAATCGGCCGAAGTGCATGGCAATTACTACGGCACTTCGCGCGTGATGATCGCCGACCAGATCAAGTCGGGCACCGACGTGCTGCTGGAAATCGACTGGCAAGGCGCGCAGCAGGTCAAGAAGCAGTTTCCGTACGGCGTCGGGATATTCATTTTGCCGCCGTCGATCGATGCACTCGAAGAACGCCTGAACAAACGTGGACAGGACGAGCCACACATCATCACGCGCCGTTTGCTAGCCGCTGGCGGCGAAATGGCGCATGCCGGTGAGTTTGAATATGTTATTATTAATCAAGACTTTGCGTGTGCCTTGGCAGAACTTGCCGCAATAATTCAGGCAACCCGCTGCAGATTCTCGCAACAAGCCGCTCGCAACGCATCCCTCTTTGCCCAGTTGGGCATCCACGCCGCAGTACATTGACACCGCAATTTCAGGAGCATCTTATGGCCCGCATTACTATCGAAGACTGCACCAAATACATTCCGAATCGCTTCCAGCTGACCCTCGCCGCCACCTATCGCGCGCGCCAGTTGCTGCAAGGTCAT